>JAQBOU010000009.1 GCA_028287865.1 Mucilaginibacter sp.
CTTAAACGCAGGTAAGGTTCAATTTCAGGAATTAAGCGCGGCGAATATTTTGCTGCTTTTTCGGCAATACATTTTATATGTTCAGGGGTTGTGCCGCAGCATCCCCCAACAATATTAACCAGCCCGGCTTTCATAAAATCATCTACCTGGTGGGCTGTTTCATGCGCTGTTTCGTCATACTGGCCAAACTCATTGGGCAAACCGGCATTGGGATATGCGGAAATAAAGACATCTGCTTTTTCTGAAAGCTCCTGCAGGTGAGGGCGCATTTCTTTTGCACCCAATGCACAGTTTAAGCCAACTGATAACAAATTGGCATGTTTTACAGAGTTCCAGAAAGCTTCAACAGTTTGACCGGAAAGTGTACGACCGGATGCATCGGTAATGGTACCTGATATCATAACGGGTAACCCATCCGGCCCCCCTCTAAATCTCCCCCCGGTAGGGGAAGACTTTTTTAATTCTTCCATATACCTATTTATGGCAAACAGGGCAGCTTTTGCATTTAAGGTATCAAATATCGTTTCCACCAGCAGCACGTCGGCGCCGCCATCAACAAGGCCGCGAACCTGGTCGTAATAAGCATTAGCGAGGTCATCAAAAGTTACTGCCCGGTAACCGGGGTCATTTACATCCGGAGAAAGGGAAGCTGTGCGATTGGTTGGCCCTACTGCACCTGCTACAAACCGTGGTTTGTGGGGTGTTTTTATATTATATTCATCAACCACCTCGCGCGCAATGCGCGCACCTTCATAACTCAGTTCATAGGCCAGTTCTTCCAGGTGGTAATCTGCCAATGAAATAATCTGCGTACTGAAAGTATTGGTTTCTATAATGTCGGCCCCGGCATCCAGGTATTCGGCATGGATAGCCTTGATAACATCAGGGCGGGTAATGTTGAGCAGGTCGTTATTTCCTTTTAGATCTGAAGCATGGTCACGAAAACGTTCGCCACGAAAATCCTCTTCGGATAATTCATACCGTTGTATCATAGTACCCATCGCCCCGTCAATTACCAGGATGCGTTTTTGTAGTTCTGTTTTTATATCCATGTTGGAATTATAGTTGCAGGTTGCAAGTTGCAATGTTGTAAGAAAGCAAGCCAATCCATGCAACTTAAAACATATAACTTTCAACTTAAAAATCGGCTTATATCGAAAAGTCGGATTTATAATGACTTTCGCTTATCTTTCCTGATCGTTGCGTTAGCTGATCAAGTAGAATTTGGCACCTTGTAAGTACAGGTTGCCAAGACTTCGCAGGGTCTAATCCCTCCGTCTTTCTGTATAAGCGTTACAAAGATGCGTAATAAGTTAGTAAAATACAAGAAGATTAGTATCAAGTAACTAGTATCGAGTAGCTAGTAATAGAAAGCAATTTAAATTTTGATCATAAAAAAACCGTCCGGTTTTGGCGGACGGTTTTTAAATGATATTCATTTCTGTTAGCGCCTTCTGCCGAAAATACGCAGCAGCATAAGGAACAGGTTGATAAAATCAAGATACAAAGTTAAGCCACCTATTAAAGCCATTTTTGATGCTGAGGCATCACCATAAGTTAAACCGGCGCCAATGTTCTTTAATTTTTGTACATCATAAGCAGTTAAGCCAACAAATACAGCTACACCAATGTAACTAATCAGCATATCTAAACCTGAGCTGTGCAAAAACATATTAACCACACTGGCAACCACTATCCCAATCAGGAACATAATCAATATGGAACCAAATTTGGTAAGATCGGTTTTGGTAGTGTACCCTGCTATAGCCATTACGCCAAAAACCACAGAGGTGGTGATAAATACACCCAACACTGAAGAAGCGGTAAAAGCTAACAATATAAAGCTTAAGCTAATCCCCGTAACAGCGGCATAGGCAATGAACAATAAAGAAAGTACAGGATAAGAAATCCGGTTCATTCCGAAGTTTATCAAAAGTACAAATGCCAAAGGCGCAAACATTACCAGATAAGCAACCCCGGTTAATTGTCCGGTTGTTGTATTAACCAATGTTGATAATAATGCAGGAGTGCTTGCAAACACATAAGCACTTAGTGCAGATATGCCCAAAGCCACAAACATCCACATAAAAACATTAGCTAAAAATTTACGTGTTGAATCACTTTCGTTTATTTGAAATACGTTATCATAAACGTATCCAGATTTGTTGTTTTCCATTTTTCTATAAAAAATTATTATACAAATTTAATTATTGATATTGAATATTAGATAGCGGACAGAAGAAAAAGTTTAATGTTTAGTGACTGGAGGTTAGTCAAAAATCTTTGCTAACTAATCTCTGATCTCCAACCGCTAATCTCTAATCCTAACTCAACCTCTTTATAAGTTGTTCTTCCACCTTTTTAAATACCTGGATGGGTTTGAGTGAACGCCAGGACAAATCATCCAGTGCGCCGCCAAAATTAATATAGTAGTCGATATTATTCCGCTTAAACTCAGCTACTACATGCTCCCTGAAATTGATGCCCGCTATCCAGCCGTCTTCCACATCCTGAAACCACTCTTCATAATAGCAATCATCCGACGAATGAAAGTTGAGTACATTCTCCCCTATCAGTATAAAATGACTGATACCACTATCTACCATTAAATCCAGCAACTCGCGTTTTAGCAGCATAATGTCATTATTGATGGCATCATTCCACTCGCCAATAAATTCTATGATAGTATAGGAACGCTCATAATCAACAAATAATACTTTCAGGTATAAAGTGTTTGAGCCAAATGAATCCCATTGCGGATGAAGCAGGTAGTTGTAGATCTGTTTATCAAATGTAAACTCGCTGTATTCCGTAGCATAAAACGGCGAATATTCATCCTCGGCCGCTATATAATCGTCCCGCCATTTATAATATGGTTCTATCTCGTGCATCTCTCAAATGTGTGGATGTGCAAATGTGCAGATGTGCAAATTTATAAAGTAATTATTTGCACATCTGCATATTTGCACATCAATTAATCCTTCTTATAATTTTCCACCGCTTTTCTCACACTTCCATGCGTTTTTAGTAAACCGGCAGCCAGTTGTTCATTTAATCCTGTTTCTTTCATTACCATCCGGGTTCCCCGGTCAACCAGTTTGTTATTGGTTAGTTGCATATCAACCATTTTATTGCCTTTTACCCTGCCCAATTGGATCATAACGCTGGTGGTAAGCATATTTAACACCAGCTTTTGCGCGGTACCGGCTTTCATCCGGGTTGACCCTGTTAAAAATTCAGGGCCGGTAACTACTTCAACCGGGTATTTTGCTTCAGCGGCAATAGGGCTGCCGCTATTACAAACAACACAGCCGGTGGTAATATTGTGTTCATTTGCCTTCTTTAAGCCGCCGATAACATAAGGGGTTGTGCCCGATGCCGCTATCCCAACTAAAACGTCTTTATCATTAATTTCATATACCGAAAGATCTTTCCACGCTTGCTCGGTATCATCTTCCGCAAATTCAACTGCTTTGCGTATCGCGCCGTCGCCGCCGGCTATAATGCCAACCACCCAATCAAAAGGTACTCCGAAAGTTGGCGGGCATTCCGAAGCATCCACTATACCCAAGCGGCCGCTTGTACCGGCCCCAATATAAAAAAGCCTTCCACCGGTCCGCATTTTACCGGCTGTTACAGCGGCCAGTGCTTCAATCTGGTTCAATGCCCCGGCAACTACCAGGGGAACGGTCTGATCTTCGTTATTAATATTCAGAAGAATATCCCTTAAAGACATTTTCTCTAGGTTGTTGTAATTGGAATCTTTTTCGGTTGCTCTTTCCATTAAGAGGAATAATTTTTTGGCAAAATTCGGTAAAAATGTTGAGAATAACGTGTCAACATTGTTTTGAATTATCTGCTTTAACCGAAATTTATCCCCCTCCTGTCTGCCGACTGACCTACTAATTATCAAAATCTTTTAAATCCTTTCGTAGCATCTCCTACCTATCTAACAATTCATTAACTTTGTTACTAACTGTTATGAAAAAAGCTGCCGGTATTATTTTCAGGTCAATTATTTTACTTTTGCTTGGAATAACCATTGGTTTACTTATCAGCGACAATAATAATTTCACCAATCACGCCCTGGGGTTTTCAATCGCCGGAAATAGTAAAATTTCGAAAGTTTTAGGCCTGGTAAAAAACAATTATGTAGACACCGTAAACACTGATAGTTTAGAAGGTGTGGCGGTCAACAACCTGCTGCAAAACCTGGATCCGCATTCACTTTATTTACAGCCGCAACGGGCACAATCCATAAACGAAAGCCTTGGCGGCGGTTTTGATGGCATAGGCTTGGAATACCAGTTGCTGCGCGATACCCTGGTTATCACCATGGTTTATCCCGGCGGACCGGCGGCAAAAGCAGGATTGGTTTCCGGAGATAGGGTGATCAGCGTTAATAAAAAGAAGTTTTCAGGAACGCATCTTACTGCCGACCATGTAAATACTATTTTCAGGGGTAAGGATTCGGGGATTTTACTATCCGTTGCCCGTTCAAATAGTTCAGCCGTAAAATTATACCCGATAAAACGCGGGCATGTTGATCTGAGCAGCCTGGATGCCGCCTATATGGTTGCACCGGGTGCCGGTTATATAAAGATCAGCAAATTTGCCCTGACTACCGATGCTGATTTCCGGCTTGCTTTGGGTAAATTAAAAGCACTTGGCATGAAAAAGCTGGTGCTTGACATCCGGGAAAACGGTGGCGGATATCTGAATGCCGCGACTGCCCTTGCGGATGAATTTTTAAAAAAGGACAAACTTATTGTATATACCAAAGGTGTGCATGAAGCACGCAGGGACTATTTTGCTACTGATTCGGGCAACTTCCAGGATGGTAAATTAGCCGTAATGATAGATGAATATTCAGCTTCAGCAAGTGAAATACTGGCCGGTGCCCTGCAGGACCTTGACAGGGCTGTGATAATAGGCCGCCGTTCGTTTGGGAAGGGATTGGTACAGCAGCAGTTTCCTTTTGGCGATGGCTCAGCCATAAACTTAACCGTGGCTCGGTATTATACCCCTTCGGGCAGGTCGATCCAAAAATCATATAAAAGCGGTATAGAAAGCTATCATAATGAAATTGCCCAGCGGATGCGAAAGGGCGAATTCTTTTCGGCCCAAAGTAATTTAAACGACAGCATTTTTAAAGGGCCCTCACCTTATCACACTGCAAGCGGCAAAAAAGTATTCAGCGGCGGCGGCATTATGCCTGATGTTTTTGTGCCGGCCGATACTGCTCAAAACAATATGCTGATACAAGAACTTGGCAGTCAGCAGTTGTTTACAGCTTATGTGATAGACCGTTTACAACCCACCTTAAATAATTTCAGTTCGGCTAATACCTTTCAAAAGCAATATATCGTTAGTAATGATGAACTTGACAGTTTTATTATGTACGCCTCAAAAACCATAAAAGAAATGAATTCAAAAGAGGTGTTCATTTCCCGGCCAACCATGAAAACATTACTTAAGGCCTTCGCTGCACGTTTTAAATGGGGTGATAGTGCGTATTTTGAAGCCCTGAATAGTAACGACGCAACTTTGAAAAAAGCGGTGGAAGCGATTAATTAATTTCGGA
>JAQBOU010000187.1 GCA_028287865.1 Mucilaginibacter sp.
TCAAAATTATTCCCGGTTGCAGTAAAAGCGATGGAGGTGCTCCTGGAATAATCGGCTCCGAAGGATTTGCCAATAAAGAAGCTCAAAATGAACATAATAACAAAATATATTACCAACGGAATGGCTATGCGTATTACATCAACAGGTATCTGAACTATCAGGTTACCTTTTAAGCTGAACATAACCACTATGGTAAATAACAAGGCTACCAATGTGATGGGCGAAATAAAAGGAACGTATTTGTTTTGAAACCATTCTTCACCTTTAAGCCGGATAAGGGCATACCTGCTGATAACTCCTGCTGCAAATGGCACACCTAAATATATGCCCACGCTTTTGGCTATTGCACCTATAGTAATATTTACATTAAAGCCCTTAAGGCCAAACAAGGGGGGTAAAACAGTGATGAACACATAGGCATAAACACTGTAAAGTAACACCTGGAATATACTATTCAAAGCAATAAGTCCGGCCGCATATTCGCGGTTGCCTTCGGCCAGCTCATTCCATACCACCACCATAGCTATACAGCGGGCGAGCCCGATAAGGATTAAACCAACCATATACGCGGGATGGTCTCTTAAAAGAGTTATGGCCAGCACAAACATAAGTATCGGTCCGATTATCCAGTTTAATACTAACGAGGCGCTCAATACCTTTGTATTCTTAAACACCTCGCCCATGTTTTCGTATTTAACTTTTGCCAGGGGAGGGTACATCATCAATATTAACCCGATTGCCAACGGAAGATTTGTTGTTCCGCTGGAAAATGAATTAATAAATGCGGCAGATGAAGGAATAAAATATCCCACAGCTATACCCATGGCCATTGCTAAAAATATCCAGAGAGTTAAATAGCGGTCGAGGAAGTTTAATTTTTTACGTTCGGCCACAGGGGCACAATTGTTTGCACTCATTTTTTTGTTTTGATATTTAGCTGTTATTGCAATGACATTTATATGCCAACCTCAATACTTCTACGCTCCAACAACAAGGTATCGCGCCAAACGCCATTTAGCTGACCTATCCGTTCACGGCTGCCTACTATCCTAAAGCCATTTTCTTCGTGGATTTTAATACTTGCGGCGTTCTCTGCAAATATTCTTGATTCCAGTGTCCAAAAGTTGTTTTGTTCACTTTCTTTTACCAGTTGTGCCAGCAGTGTTTTTCCAATGCCTTTACCACGAAACCCTTCAGCAATGTATACGCTTACTTCGGCAACCCCTGCAAATACGCAGCGGTCTGATATGGCTGTCAGTGCAGCCCATCCTATAACCTGGTTGTTTTCAACGGCAACAAGGCGGCAGTTTTTTACATGGGTGCTATCCCACTCAAGCCAGTCTGGCACCTGGTGACTGAAGTTGGCATTGCCGGTAGCAACACCGCTTTCATAAATGGCCTTTACTTCGGGCCAGTGCTTTTCGGTTAAATTTTCAATATTCATACCATAAATATTAATTGCAACAGCCGGGTTCGCAGCACGGTGCCTCAGCCACCGTTAAAGTTTCTATTTCAACTATAGGTTCGTCAGCCACATTTGTTATGCAACAGGCAGAAGCGGTCTCTTCTTCGTAATGCGGATCATTAAATTCGGCATCTTCATGAAAGTAGTAAACCTCCCATTGTATGCCATCGGGGTCGGCAACCCAAAACTTATCCTGTTTGGCAAAACAGCAATTGGTGCCAATTTCTTCACGGGTTAATAATCCGGCTTTTTGGGCAATCTCCAGGCGATTATTCAGTTCGTCAATAGTTTCAACCTGGAAGCCAAGGTGACCAAAATTTTGCTGTACACGTTCGGCATTCTCCACAAATGATATGATAAGCGAGGGCTCATCCAATACGTATTTGATATAGCCTTTGCGTATCTTAACTGGCGATCGGCCAAAAAAGGAATTGTAAAAATTTATAGTTTGCACCATATCGCCTACATACAAGCTTACATGCATCCTGGGGAAAACTGAATTTTTCATAATCTTAACAGTTAATTATATTGCAATATTGCGATTGATAAATTTAAATTTTTTAGCAGCAATTATTATTTAACGCAACCGTATTTAAAAATCCGCTTAGCTGCTCTTTTAATTCGCTCCATGTTGTTGGGTTGATGCAGTAACAAACGCTAACGCCCTCAATAGTGCCCTGAATTAATCCGGCGGTTTTTAATTCTTTTAAATGTTGCGATATGGTAGCCTGTGCAAGTCCTAATTCGGTAGAAAGATCGCCGCAGATGCAGGCATTGGCATTAATGATCTGCTGCAAAATGGCAATGCGTGCAGGGTGGGCCAATGCTTTAAGCATTATTGCCAGCCTGTTTTGCTCGTCGGTAAATATTTCTGTTTTTGTTAATCCCATAATACATTGCAATATTACGATGGATAATTGGAATTTGCAAGAGGTTGGTTGGGTTTTTATTGTTTTAAGCGTGGACGCTTAAAACTCTTTGTGTTCAAGCGTAGACGCTTGAACAGGCGGTGAGGGCGGTGAATAAAAGTTATTTTACAAGATTAGTCACCGCCCATTCAAGCGTCCACGCTTGAATGCAAAAGGTTGTAAGCGTCCACGCTTACGATTAAAAATCAACTTTTAGAGGACTTTCAGGGTTAGCGCTGCTATACCAATATTCGTGTGCCGCACCAACAAAACCTGCCTTTACGGGGTTTTCATGTATGTAATCGATCTTCTGATCAATTACTGCCGATGTATAAAGTACAATCGGATGATTTCCATTTTGCCAAAACTGATGATGAACGTTCAAGGGATTATATTTACCTGCCTTTTCAAAAGCTTTAATCATCCAATCTTTCCTGCTTTCCTGAACATTCGCGGCGATTATTTTTACCAGATTTTTAGAGGTATAAGTTTTAAAATCACGTAAAACATCTCCAAGTGAGCCTTCTGTTACATTGGCAACCATGTGAATATGATTGGTCATGATGACATAAGCGTAAATGTTTAGATTTTTTTGCTGCTGGCATAAACTCAGATTCTCGATAATATAATCGTTGTATATTCTTCTTGTAAAAATATCTATCCAATCGGTCACCGTTAAGGTAACAAAATAAAGTTCGTCGGTTGAGGCATTGCGGGACATGAGATAAATATGAGAAAATATTGCGTAATGGCAAAGTTTGTAATTGCTTTAATTAAGCGTGGACGCTTAAAATTCTTTGTGTTCAAGCGTGGACGCTTGAACGGGCGTCAGGCTTGAATGGGCCCTATAGGTGTGGTTTTTATTAATTACCCGCAACAGTTATTGCCCGCCTGTATAGGCGGACACTTAACCGAGCCATAACTGCAAAACACGCAGCAATCACCCTCTTTTGGTTTCAAATAGGAACTACAGCTATCGCAAACATAAAAAAACAGGCAAGAATCAGTAGGCATGATTTCCTCTTTTTGAAACCCGCAAGCGGGGCAGGTAATGGTGGATTGTAATTGAATTTGTTTAGTCATTTAATTTGATTGCTAAATATACCGGCATGTTCATATGTCCGCGTTTACAACTAATATTCAAAAATAAATATAAACAAAAAAGCGGCTCCAATTTCTGAAGCCGCTTTGCTTTTTTTATGAAGATTATGTTATTGCTGTTGTCTTTGCAGAAGCGAAGCAAACTTGCTTTCGTAATCCTTTAATTGATTTTTCAGTTTGGTATTTAATGCTGTTTGATGATTTTCGCCTGTAATGCTGGCCATTCCATTAATAAATGATACACCATACTGCACATCGCGAATGCTTAAATCGCCGGAATTGTTTTGCATCAGGTAATAGTTATAATCTAACTGATCGGTAACATAATTGTCAACGCTGGTTATAAATTTGTTGGCTAAAACAACATCGTGTAATGTATAAGCGGTTTGGGCCATAAATATTTTACGGTCGGCAACGTCAAGTCCAGGGTTTAAATCAGGTAATTCCTGGTCATATTTATGAAGTGCCTTTAAAGCCAGATCAGGATGACCATCTTTTATTAACCCCTGGGCAAGATCAAGGAAGGTAGTGATCATTACCGGGTAAAACATGGTGGTTGATTCATGATCAAGGTATTTGGCCGTTTTAAAATTGCCATATTTAAACTTGTTCATAATATTATCATACATCACCAGGCTGTTTGTTTTTGATAACTGATCCCTGTTGGCCGAATCAGGTTTAAGCGGCATCAGGTGATATGTAAAACCTTCCTTATACAGGTATGGCTGCAAGCCTATCAGGTTTTCCTGGCCAATAGTGGTGGTAAAGCAAATTGGCCTTACCCAGTTATTATGTGCCAGTATATCAAGCATTGCCAGGTTTTCTTTGGTGATATAGTTTGACGTATATTTCCAAACCATCTCGGTAGCAAGCCTGTCTTTTTGATCAGCTGATATCACATGATTTTTTAAAACATCATCTGCATTAACCGTGATCTTAAAGTTTTTGGTAGGCAGGTAATTTCCAAAATCACCGCTCTGGTATTGTACCTGTGCGGCTTTATCATCTGATGTTACAAAATCAAATATATCCTTTACCTCTACCGGGCCAGGTATCTTTTTATCATCAAAATATATCACATCGCGTACGCCTTCTTCATATTTTTTATAAGGCATAGTGATTGGCAGCGGAGCCGACTGGTTCATTTTTTTCTGCATCTGGTGGATGTACCAATCGCCGGTAAACAAACTCAGGTTAACAATCCGCACATCGGCCCGTATGCCTTCAACTTCCTGGTCGTACCATAACGAGTAGGTATCATTATCGCCATAAGTAAATAAAATAGCATTTGGCGGGCACGATATCAAATAGTTATAAGCCATATCATGCGGCGTCATTTTGGTTGACCGGTCATGTGCTTTCCATTCCTGTTTTGCCAATACTGCAGGTACCGCAAGTAAGCAAATGGCTGTTGCCGCTATAGCTGCCATTTTTGGGTTTGCCTTCAGCCTTATCAATTCGGCAAGGGCTATTACTCCCAGGCCTATCCATATCGCAAACGCATAAAAAGAGCCAACGTATGAATAATCCCTTTCGCGGGGCTGTATACTTGGCTGATTAACATAAAGCACAATTGCCAAACCGGTGAAGAAGAAGAGCAGCAATACCACCAGCGCATCGCGTTTTTTGCGTTGAAAATGATAAACGGCGCCAAATAAGCCAAGTATAAACGGCAGGTAGAATAGCGGTGTATAAGTAGTGCCTAACTGAATTCCCTGACCGGGGATAGTAGAACCGCCAACTACTGATTTTGGCAGATGACTCGACCCATTCAAAATTCCACCTGTCCAGTTGCCATCTATAGCTGTCATGCTTTGCTGTCCGTCGGCATCACTGTAGCGGCCAACAAAGTTCCATAAAAAGTACCTTACATACATTTGGTAGATCTGCCAGCTGAACATCCATTTTATATTATCCGAGAAAGTTGGAGGTGCCTGGTCGCCCATTTGCAGCCATTGGCGGTAAAATTGCGGATCCTGTCCTTCGGCGCTATACATACGCGGCAGTATGGTAGTATGGTCGTAAATATAATTTGTTTTTTTACCGGCGTTCTCATATTTGGTATCGCCTTTCCGGTAAATAGTGCTGCCTTCGGTTTGGTCAACAACTTTAGCATCAAAATACTGGCCGTATAACAGTGGATTTTCACCATATTGAATACGGTTTAAATACCCGTAAAGCGTAAAGGCATTATCAGGGTGAGAGTTATCCAGATCAGGGTCAGCTGTAGCACGGATAGGAATATAGGCAAATGAGCTGTAACCAAAATAAATAAATGCCACACACAAAAGCGCCAGGTTTAACAGCGGCTTTTTATTTTTAATACTATACCAGATCGCCAAAACCAACACGCCTATCAGCAATAGGAAGAATACCAGTGCACCACTGCCAAAGCCCAGTCCGAGGCTGTTTACGAAGAAAAGATCGAAATAGGCGGCAATTTTAACGGTATAGCCGCGTATGCCATATTGTATCAACACTAAAATAAGTACCCCCAATAAAAATGCCCCTATGGCGCTCCCGGCATTAACGTTTCTGCCCCTGCGGAAATAATAAACAATAGCAATAGCGGGTATGGTTAGCAGGTTTAACAGGTGGATACCAATTGATAACCCGATAACATAAGCGATAAAAATAATCCATTTGTCGGCGCCGGGTTCATCTGCATGCGCATCCCATTTTAATATGGCCCAAAAAACAATAGCGGTACATAACGATGATAATGCAAACACAATGGTTTCTACAGCCGAGAACCAAAAAGTATCGGTAAAAGTAAATGCCAGCGCACCCACCAGGCCAGCACCCATTATAAGGTAGGTACGGGCTTCGTCAGCCACCTCGCCGGGTTTGTTTTGCAGTAGTTTTTTAGCCAATGCGGTAATGGTCCAAAACAGGAACATAATAGTTGCCCCGCTGGCAATAGCCGAACCCATGTTGGTAAAGTAAGGTACCTTGGCATTGTTGCCAAATGAAAGTAACGAAAATGCTTTGCCCAGCATGGCAAAAAGTGGATATCCCGGTTGGTGAGCTACCTGCATGCGGTAAGCGCACGAAATAAACTCACCGCAATCCCAAAAGCTTACGGAGGGCTCTAACGTTAAAATATACGTAATGGAGGCTATTACAAAGCAAAGCCAGCCTAACAGATTATTAATTTTATTGTATTGCATGTATTACAAATAATGGTTTATCGCAGGGTAAATATCAGGATTTTTATAGGTTATTTTTAAAAAACAATTTTAGCTTAACATATTTTAACAATATTGGCGTTATACGTCGCTTAAAGGCTGCAAATATGGCAAAATATAGTGTATTAGGCGCAAGCAATTTAATGTAAAATTGCTGTTGGGCCAGTAAAGCACAAGTATGTGTGTTTTAATGTTGAGCTGGCTAAAAGCCTGCACTTTACAAATCAAATTTTTATTTCACCATAAATAATAGTTATTTTGTTCCAATGCGAAATTTCTACCTTTTACCTGTACGAAAACTTCTCCTGATAGCTTCAATTATCTTGCTTTCTGTAAATATTGGAAAATCCCAGGCAGTTTATTTACCCTATTCATACCAGTTAGATCAGAAATTTAATTCGACTATTTATTCCACCGGCACTTCGTTTCATACCTCGCTTAAGCCATTTTTAATCGATAGTGTTCTCAGTCCGACTTATAATGCAATAATGCAACGCAGTATTGATACCAGTAGGAAAGGGTGGATCCCAAGAAAAATTTTTAACGAACATTTGTTTGATGTAAAGAATAAAGATTTCACTTTTTACGGCGATTATTTAACCGACTTTCAGTTTGGACGCGATATATCAAATCATTTAAATACAAACGTAAATACCAGGGGTTACCAGTTTGGAGGTACCGTAGGCAGTAAGTTTTTCTTTTATACCAGCGGGTATGAAAACCAGGGCAAGTTCCCGCTTTACCTCAGTAATTATATTTCAAGCATTGGGTTTGTACCGGGGCAGGCTTATGAACGCAACCAGTCTTTTGGAGGAAAAGGCGGACCATCAAAAGATTGGTCATACGCTACAACCATTTTATCTTATACGCCAATAAAACAATTGAACATCACTTTGGGCGAAGACAAGACGTTTATAGGCGATGGGTACCGTTCCCTGCTGCTGTCTGATTTTGCCGCCAATTATCCTTTGCTACGGCTAACGGCCAACGTTGGCAAGGTTCAATATATGATGATGTGGGCTTATCTTGAAGATATTAACCTTCCTAAATTCGACTCTTTTGGTAATAACCGGCGTAAATGGGCAGCTTTCCATTACCTTGACTGGAATGTTAATAATCGATTATCGTTAGGATTTTTTAATGCTATTATAGTACCCGAGGCCGATGACAAAGGGAATTTCCATGGATTTGATGCAAATCTTGTTAATCCCGTTTTATTTGTAAGCGCATTGGGCTCTAACGCCGCGCAGCCCGATAACGTGCTGATGGGCTTTACCGGGAAATATAAAATATTTGATAAAACAGCTGTTTATGCACAGCTGTTGTTAGATCGTTTTAACGCCGGCGATTTCTTTTCGAGCAATAATACAAACAACACCAATGGCGTACAGTTGGGTATACGCGGCGCCGACCTTTTTAAGGTAACCAACTTTAATTACCTGTTAGAGTTTAATACAGTTAAGCCATATACCTATTCAAGTTCGCAGCCCATTAGCAGCTATACAGATTACAGCGAGCCACTGGGCGATCCGCTGGGTGCCAACTTCAGGGAATTTATAGGAATATTAAACTACCAGGTTGGCAGGTTGGATTTTATGGGCCAGTTAAACTATTCCAATTTTGGCATTGACCCTTCAAAGGCAGACTATGGTATGAATGTTAACCTTCCCTTTTTACCCACGGTAAATACCACTACGGTAGGGCAGGGCATAGCTACCAATTTGTTTTATGCACAAGGCAGTGTATCATTACTTATCAATCCAAAAACTAACCTGCGCCTGGAACTCGGCGGTATTTACCGGGATCAGAAAAACAGCCTTGCCAACAGCAAAACAGCTTTTGTTACCTTTGGCATACGCAGCACCTTCCGAAGTATCTACAGCGATTTTTGATGCGTATTTACCGCGATCAGAAATAAGTTTGCAGCTTACTTACTTAACCCCTTATTAACTTAGGTTGAGCTTATTGGTTTTATAGTTCCCACCCTTCTGCGCATATAACGCTGCCGTGAAATTATCCGGTTTAATTAAAACCAGGCATCCTGTGGGTGCCAGACTTAATGCGCCTGAAAAGTAAAATAAGATTAAACCTTTTGCGTTTCTGAATAGTCAAACCAGCCGATTATTGTTATTCTTACTTGTTAATTTAATTAAACATATCCAATTATTTGTATGGAATAACCGTTACTTAACCCTTATTAATTATTCACCTATGCTAAAGCGGATATTAGTGCTCGACGATAATCCTGACATTCTGGATGTTATGAAAGAAGCTCTTTCATATGAAAAGTTTGAAGTGAGCATTACCTCAAACAGTAAAAATATTATGGACTTAGCTGCGTCCTATCAGCCCCACCTTGTTATTTTGGATTATAAATTAAACGGCCCCAATGGCAATGATATCTGCCGCCGGATAAAAACCCATCCGCAGCTTTATGATACCCCGGTTATTATTTGTTCAGCCTATTTAAATAAACACGATTTGCTTGCCTGCGGATGCGATGCGATCATAACAAAACCATTTGGCCTGGAAGAATTGGTAGCAAAGGTTACTAATCTGATATCAGCTTAGTAGAGGTTAGAGTTTGGAGATCAGAATTTAGCTGCAAGAAGAGACCGAAGATTAAGAGGTCGGTCTAATCTCATGTATTAGACTGCTAACCTTTGATCTTTGACTTCCAATTATTACCACTAAGTAATTTATATATCAAACAAAAAAATAACTAATCGCTAACCTCCAATCTCTGATCTTCAATCACTATTTTTGCGCAAATTTAACGGGATGAGCAAAGTAAAAGTAGGCCTGGTACAAATGACCTGTACTGCAAACAAACAGGAAAATTTAAACAAAGCCATTATTAAAATAAGGGAATCTGCCCAACAGGGTGCACAAATAGTTTGTTTGCAGGAACTGTTTACCTCTCTTTATTTTTGCGATGTTGAAGACTACGACAATTTTAAGCTGGCTGAAGCTATTCCAGGTCCGTCAACAGATGCACTTTCGGCAGTTGCGGCCGAATTAAATGTAGTGATCATAGCGTCATTATTTGAAAAGCGTGCCAAGGGACTTTATCATAACACTACCGCTGTTTTGGATGCCGATGGCAGCTATTTAGGCAAATACCGAAAAATGCATATCCCGGACGATCCGGGTTTTTACGAAAAGTTTTACTTTACCCCGGGCGACCTCGGCTATAAAGTATTTAAAACTAAATATGCTACTATTGGCGTACTCATCTGCTGGGATCAATGGTATCCCGAAGCTGCACGTATCACCGCACTTATGGGGGCCGAAATACTGTTTTATCCAACAGCCATTGGCTGGGCAACCACACAGGATGAGGCTACCAACGTTGAACAATACAACGCCTGGCAAACCATACAACGGTCGCACGCCGTAGCCAATGGCGTGCACGTGGTGAGTGTGAACCGGGTAGGGGAAGAAGCGGGCGTTAAATTTTGGGGCGGATCGTTTTTTGCCAATCCCTTTGGTGCATTGATCCATCAAACATCAGCCGACAAGGAAGAAGTGGTGGTACAGGAACTTGACCTTGATAAATCAGACTATTACCGCAGCCATTGGCCCTTTATGCGCGACAGACGGATTGACTCCTATCAACCTATAACAAAGAGGTTTTTGGATGAGGAGTGGTAGTATAGTAGTCCATAGTCGATGGTCTATAGTCCATGGTCTATGGTGTTTAGTGCATGGTAGGATTAGTTAGTCCATTGATACATTGAGTAATGGCATTTAAGTTTGAGAATCTTCTGGTATGGCAAAAAGCGTTAGATTTAACTGATGAGGTCAATCTTTTAACAAAGAACCATTTCCCTAAAGATGAATTATTAATTCTAACTTCACAAATAAAAAGAGCTGCTGATTCGGTAGTCTTAAATATAGCGGAGGGATGTACCGGTCAAACAAATCCCATTTTTAAGAACTTTTTAGGTTACTCACTCAGATCAGCCATTGAAGTGGTTGCCTGCTTATTTATAGCAAAAAGAAGAAATATATAAGTGAAAATGATTTTCAAAGGCTATATGATGAATATCAATCACTAACAAAAATGATTACCTCGTTAAGAAATACCTTATAATTTCCACGTTCCTACTATGGACTATGGACCATCGACTATGGACTACAATAATAACCTTCCACAAAAATCAGGCTTCCACTTCCCTGCCGAATGGGCAAAACATACTGCTACCTGGCTGAGCTGGCCACATAAGGAAGAATCATGGCCCGGAAAAATAGGACTGATCTATCCAAAGTACTGTGAGTTTATTAAGGTTTTAACAGAAGGCGAGTTGGTTAGGATTAACGTTGTTGATGAGCAAATGATTGCGTTTGCTAAACAACAGCTACAGGTTTTTGGTGTTGATTTAAAACGTGTGGAGTTTTTTGAGTTCCCTACCAATGATGCATGGTGCAGGGATCATGGTCCGGCGTTTTTAATAAACCAGGATACGAAACAAAAGGCAATAATCGACTGGGGGTATAACGCCTGGGGTGGCAAATATCCGCCTTATGACCTGGATGATGTGATCCCTACAAAAATAGGGGCGCATTTTGGATTGCCGGTGTACCATCCGGGGATAGTTATGGAAGGCGGTTCCGTCGATTTTAACGGAAAAGGTACCATTTTAACTACTACCGCCTGTTTGCTCAATAAAAACCGCAATCCGCATCTAAATCAGCAGCAAATTGAAGAATACCTTTGCAAGTATTATGGCGCTGAGCAAGTTTTGTGGCTGGGTGAGGGAATCGCTGGCGATGACACCGACGGTCATATTGATGATATTACCCGCTTTACCAATGAAGACACAGTGGTTACGGTTGTGGAAGAAAATAAGAATGATGAGAACTACCATATTCTGCAGGAAAATCTGCAAACCCTTAAAACCATGCGCCTGCTTAATGGCAAGCAGCTAGACATTGTTGAGCTGCCTATGCCTGCTCCCGTTATTTACCAGGACCAGCGTTTGCCCGCCTCCTACGCAAATTTTTATATTGCCAATTCGGCGGTGGTAGTACCTACTTACCGCTGTGCTAATGACGATAAGGCGCTGGATATTTTACAGCAATGCTTCCCCGAAAGAAAAGTAGTTGGTGTTGATTCGACTGATATCATTTGGGGACTTGGCAGCTTTCATTGCCTGAGCCAGCAGGAACCGGAGGTATAGCTATTTTACACCTCAAATAATAAAGACCTACGGAGTTTTCAAAACTTCGTAGGTCTGGTGGTGAGTGCTAGTTCACCGACAATTTCTCCCTCCACACCGACAACTGTAGTTCCCCCACCAATATTAGATTGCCGCACCATTAATACCGCTGTACATTTGGGTAAGATTTAAAACTAAAACAATGACAACTTCAATCGACAACCCAAATAAAACAAACGGTAAAACAATGGCCGGTATCATCATATTAATAATCGGCAGCATATTACTTATCAATCAGCTCGACCTATTTTTTATCCCGCGCTGGTTGTTTAGCTGGCCTATGTGGATGATAGCTTATGGCATATACATGGGCGGTAAATACAACTTCAAAAAGCCCATCTGGATTTATATAATAGTTTTAGGATGCGCCTTTTTATTTACCGAAAACATTGATAATGCAGGGCGGTTTATATGGCCGGTAACTGTAATGGGATTAGGCACCTGGATGGTATTAAAACACCATGACAAACGTGCTGATGCGCGGTACCACGAAAATTCAAATTACAAAGAAATATAAAAGACAGGTTTAGTTTTACATAGTTGGTGAGCGCCGCACGGGAAACTGTACGGCGTTTTTTATTGTTGGAAAGCTATGGAGAAATTTAGAGGGGAACGTTTAAAGCCACAATAATGCAACTGTAAAACAACAGTTTATAAAACTTATTTTATTTATTATTTTGTGTCCGTTATTTTATCTCAATCGTCAGTATGAAAAAAAACCTGCAAACAATTGCCTTTTTACTTTTACTGCTTTCTGCAAAGCTTTCCATCGCCCAAAATAAAATGGTGGTTTATCAAACCGATTTTGGGTTAAAAGACGGTGCTGTTTCCGAAATGAAAGGCGTTGCAATGGAGGTGTCGTCCGATCTGAAATTGTTCGACCTGACGCATGAGATCCCAGCCTATAACATTTGGGAAGCTGCATACCGCCTGGAACAAACCATCAGGTACTGGCCCGTCGGTACCGTATTTGTTTCGGTGGTTGATCCGGGAGTTGGTACCAGTCGTAAATCGGTAGTGCTCAAAACAAAATCCGGTCATTTTATAGTAACGCCTGATAACGGAACGCTAACGCTCATCGCTCAATCATTGGGTATTGACCAGATCCGGCAGATCGATGAATCGGTAAATCGCCGTAAGGATTCGCAAAAATCATATACCTTTCATGGCCGCGATGTATATTCATATACCGCTGCGCGTTTGGCTTCGGGTGTTATCAGCTTTGAGCAGGTAGGGCCGCTGTTGCCAAAGCAGGAAGTGGTGAGCCTCTCTTATCAAAAAGCGGAATTAACTGGCAACGTCATTAAAGGTAATATCCCGGCACTGGATGTTCAATACGGCAACGTTTGGACAAATATACCGGATACACTTTTCAATCAGCTTAAACCCAAATTCGGAGATATAGTACATGTCAACATCTTTTACAAAAACAAGCCGGTTTACCAGGGTAGCATGCCTTACAGCCAAACCTTTGGCGAGGTGGCCGAAGGTAAGCCACTGGCCTATATTAATAGCCTTTTACAGGTGTCGTTTGCTTTGAACCAGGGCGACTTTGCCAGGGAAAATCACATTACAAGCGGTAGCGACTGGAGTGTGGAAGTAAGGTTGAATTGAGTTCGTTCAGGTAATAATATGGCAGTGTATGGCGTACAGTTGACTTACCCGATCCAGCGAAGCGCAGATCGGATGAGTCAACTCTGCGGGCAACAATCAGTTGGTAAAATTAAATCAAACTTTTTCACCGACCATTTACAACCGCTCACCGAGAAGTTTAAATATACTGCCAGTTTTTGTTTGCCAACCACATAATGTTACCTTAGTTTTGGAATAGCTTAAAATTGGAATAATAATGAACAACGATATAGAACAACCTAATAGTCCACGCAATGGCAAAGCACTGGCAGGGATAATATTACTGGCTGTTGGGGCCATGCTGCTCTTCAGGCAGTTTGATTTCTTTTTTATACCCCACTGGCTGTTTACCTGGCCAATGTGGTTGATATTTTGGGGCCTTTTTATAGGGGCTAAAAGCAATTTTCATAAACCGTCTTCTTTTATATTGATAACGCTGGGTGTGGTATTTTTAATCAACGATAATATACAAGGTGCAGGTAATGTTGTATGGCCATTAGCTATTATTGCTTTTGGTTTATGGATGATATTAAGGCGGCACCACCAGTTTGATACTACATATTGGAAAAAACGTGATGGTAATAAATGGGACTGGCGGGCTCATACAGGCGGTAGTCCTGCTGCAGGTGCTGCCAGCTATGTGCCAAACGATACCTCTTCAGATATTCCGCCGGGAGGCCCAACATACGGCCCTACGGGTGATGATTACCTGGATACAGTATCTGTTTTTGGCGGTATAAAGAAAACCGTCCTTTCAAAAGATTTTAAGGGTGGCGAAGTGGTAAACATATTTGGCGGTGCGCAGCTTGATTTTATCCAGGCCGATATTAACGGAAGGGTAGTAATTGATATCACCCAGATATTCGGTGGCACTAAAATAATTATACCATCGCATTGGCAGGTTGTGTCAGACATTGCAGCAGTTTTCGGCAGCATTGACGATAAAAGAATGAAAACCACCGCTTTGCCCGGCAGTGATAAAATATTGGTGCTTAAGGGTGTTTCTATTTTTGCCGGGGTGGATATCAGAAGCTATTAATCGAAAACTCCGAAAGACCCGGAAGATAAAAAGTTGGTGTAATTAAAATTAACTGAATTTGTTTATGAGCTTTAAACTTGAAAAGTTAGTTGTTTGGCAAAAAGCAGTGGATTTAGCCGCAGATGTCAATGATTTAACAAAGACTTTTTCAAAGGATGGGTTGTTTATATTATCTGCCCAAATAAAAAGAGCAGCTGACTCAGTTTCGTTGAATATAGCCGAGGGGTCGACGGGACAATCGAACGCTGAATTCAATAAGTTTTTAGGTTATGCTTTAAGGTCAAATATTGAAGTAGCGGGCTGTTTATTTATTGCCCAGAGACGAGATTTAATTAAGCCCGACAATTTTACTAAACTATACAAGCAGTGCGAAGAAATTTTAGCAATGCTCAACTCATTACGCAAAACACTTAAACAATAAATAAATCTTTCGGACTTCCGGACTTTCCGGTCTTTCGGACTTAATAAAATGGCTTCATCAACAGCGACAAGACTATACGGTGCATTTATGCTGGGCGACCTTGTTTGGGCTGCAGTGCAGACTTACGTTGTTCATAGTTTTGGCTTTTTTTGGTACATTGCTGCTATTGATGGATTAGTATGCTCAATATTAATGGCCTGCGCTTGCTGGCTTATCAACAATAACCTGCGCTATTACCAACCGGGAAAAGGCAGCTATTTAAATATATTGATTTGGGTTGGCGCCCTTGCCGGTATTTGTACTTTTGGCTGCCGCTGGATATTGCCTTTTTTATGTAACGGAACGGCTTACTATAATTTCTTGCTTAATTCCTTAACTATCCGCTTTTTTATCAATTTTTTGGCGGTTGGGTGGGTTGGAATGATAAGTATCATTTACTATTCGCAAATTGACCAAAAAGAAAATGACAGGCGCAAAGCCGAGGCCGAAAAATTAGCCCGCGATGCTGAACTATATAATTTGCGCCAGCAACTGCAGCCGCACTTTTTATTTAACAGTTTGAACTCAATTAACGCACTTATCGGTTTTAAGCCGGATGAAGCTCGCCGGATGATACACCAGCTTTCTGATTTTTTACGTGGTACCTTAAAAAAGGATGATCAGCAACAGGTACCCCTGGCAGACGAACTGCAGCATTTGAACCTTTACCTTGATATTGAAAAAGTTCGTTTCGGGCATCGTTTGCAAACAGAGATAAGCTGCGACGGAAAATCGGACACCGCTATGCTGCCCTCTATGCTGTTGCAGCCTATTGTTGAAAATGCCATCAAATTTGGTTTGTATGATACAATTGGTGATGTAGTAGTAAGCATCAGGGCCGAAATGGAAGGCAATTATTTAATACTGATGGTGCAAAATCCCTACGACCCGCAAACGTCAAGGCCTAAAAAAGGTACCGGTTTCGGACTCAGAGGAGTTCAGCGCAGGCTATATTTGTTATTTGCCCGAAATGATTTGATGGAAACTCATGCAAATGATAATATATTTACAACTATTATTAAAGTACCGCAGTTGTAATTTATGAAACGCGCATTAATTATTGATGATGAGCCTTTAGCCCGGATGGTTGTAAAGGAGTATTTGCAGGCCTTTAGCCAGATTGAAGTTATGCAGGAATGCAATGACGGCTTTGAAGGGCTTAAAGCCATTCAGCAACACCAGCCGGATTTGATTTTCCTTGACGTACAAATGCCTAAAATAAACGGCTTTGAAATGCTGGAACTGGTTGATAACCCGCCGGCGGTGATTTTTACTACGGCTTTTGATGAATATGCCATTAAAGCCTTTGAAGCACACGCGGTAGACTACCTGTTAAAACCATTTAATAAAGACCGTTTTAACAAAGCGATAGAAAAGTATTTGGCGCAATCGCCCGGTTCGGCATCGCCTAAAAAAACGGAGGAGGTACTGGAAGCTTCCAACTCCCCTGCACAGCATGAGCGTATTGTGGTAAAAACAGGTACTAAAGTAAAGATCATCCCTGTACACGATGTTGAGTATTTGGCGGCAGATGATGATTACGTAAGCGTTTATACCTCCGAAGGTTCTTTCCTGAAAAATAAAACCATGAACTTTTTTGAACAAACGCTGGATCCCCGGCAGTTTGTGCGCGTACACCGTTCGTACATGATTGCTATACAGCAAATAACCCGTATTGATCCTTACGAAAAAGATGCTCACCTCGCTATCCTTAAATCAGGTGCAAAAATACCGGTGAGTAAAACGGGGTATGTGAAGTTGAAACAGGTTTTAGGGATATAGCTTGATTTCGGACGTCGGATTTTCGATTTCGGATTTAAAGGAGATTTTCCATTACCCAAACCTTCTCGTTCACTTCAGCCTTTAAAAACTCAGCTTTAAACTGATCGCAATCCTTAAACTGCAGTTGGTTAATAATCCTGTATTCAACATTCAGAGTGAACGATGCATTTTCAAACGGCCAGGGTTTTACGGTTAAGGATCCGTTTTTATTTTGCATTAGTTTATATTGTTTTTTATCCGGTCCCTGGCTTATTTCAATGATCCTGAGCTCCGGTTGTACCTCATGCTGGCAGAGTAGCAATGAAAGTGCGTCACACCATTCCATTAGCGCGTAGATGCGGCTGGCTTCCATTTCGCTGATGTTCAATTCTTTCCGCCATATTTGCTGAAGCTTGATTTGTTCATTTAAAAAGCGCTTAGCCTCCGGATTAGTTTCTGCTTCTTTTTGATGCAGAAATACCATGTGCATTGAGCATAACAAACCAATATACCTGCTTTTTGATAATGAAAAATTCTGTAAACGCCGGCAGTGACCGGCCTCAAATAATTTCATTTTATAATTTACCGGTCCGCCTAAAGGGGTTAACAGATCATTAGCTTCCAGTTCAATTTGCGCATCATCATGATCAGCGATGGCTAAAACTGTTTCTGTCCATCGTTCCGGTCTGTCCTTCTTTCGCCACTGCATAGCTATCTGTGCCGATAATAATCCATGTGCCCTTTGGGTTATTATTTCCCAGCCCTCTGCAGAATAATTGACGATCATATTTTTATTTAACACAATTAATGTTCCGCTTGTTTATTAGTTTTTGTTATAATTAACACATCAATCATAAAATGAAGCTATAATGATATAGTTTGAAAAACACTTTCCATCTTTGCAAAAAATTAAACTATGCCACATCTATTCTCTCCTTTAAAAATAAAAAACATCGAATTAAAGAACCGTATAATGGTTTCGCCGATGTGCGAATACTCCAGCGAAGACGGTTTTGCCAACGACTGGCACCTGGTGCATTTAGGCAGCAGGGCCGTAGGAGGGGCTGCTTTGATTATTACAGAAGCTACGGCAGTATCAGCCGGGGGGCGCATTACCTATGGAGACCTGGGGATTTATAAAGATGAGCACATAACAAAATTAAAGCAGATAACTGATTTTATACACCAGCACGGAGCTTATGCCGGTACCCAACTGGCACATGCGGGGCGCAAAGCAAGTCACGAAAAACCATGGCTGGGCGGTACTCAGATACCTGCTGATCATCCAAACGGATGGGAGAGCGTGGCGCCAAGTGCTTTAGCTTTTATCGGCAGTGAAACAGCTCCGTTGGAACTTGACAAAGCGGGCATTGAAAAAGTAAAAGCCGATTTTAAAGCTGCTACGAAACGCGCAATTGCAGCAGGTTTTGATGTAATTGAACTGCATGGTGCACATGGTTACCTGATCCACGAATTTTTATCACCATTAAGCAACCACCGTACAGATGAATACGGCGGTGCATTTGAAAATCGCATTCGTTTTTTACTGGAGGTGATTGAAATTGTGAAGGAAGTATGGCCTGAAGAAAATCCGCTGTTTGTGCGGATTTCGGCAAGCGACTGGACGGAAGGCGGCTGGATGGCTGATGACTCTGTCGCGTTAGCAAAAATATTGATAAACAAAGGAGTCGACCTTATTGACTGTTCATCTGGCGGTAATGTAGCAACTGCAAAAATTCCTGTAAAACCCGGTTACCAGGTTGAATTTGCCGAGAAGGTAAAAAAGGAAAGCGGGATATTAACTGGTGCCGTGGGTATGATAACCGAACCCAAGCAAGCAGATGAGATCATACAGGAAGGCGAGGCGGATCTTATAATAATGGCACGTGAATTTTTACGCGATCCGTATTTTCCATTACGTGCAGCACATGTGTTAGGGCATGAAGTTAAATGGCCTGTTCAGTATGAAAGAGCCAAATGGCATTAAAAATTTATTTAATTTTGGACTGTGTTAAATAAACCATTGTCATTGTTGGGCACAGCGCGGAATCGCGAACTTTGCAGAGCTACTTTGTATAGCATGCGATTGCTTCTTCGTTCCTCATCGCAATGACAAGGGTTATTTTATTAATTTTTCAAATGAAAAAATACCTCTCTTTAGTTACCTTCTCGCATACCATTTTTGCAATGCCATTTGCCTTTATTGGCTTTTTTTTGGCGGTAACAACCACAAACTATCATTTTGAATGGCTGAAGCTGGTAATGATGGTGTTGTGCATGGTATTCGCGCGTAACTCGGCAATGGCGTTTAACCGCTACCTTGACAGGGATGTAGATTCAAAAAACCCGCGTACCAAACAAAGGGATATACCGGCAGGGCGCATTAGTCCGGCTTCGGCTTTAACTTTTACTATAGTTAACTGTATATTATTCATTGCCACCACCTGGTTCATTAACCGCTTATGCTTTTATTTATCGCCGGTTGCTTTACTGGTGGTGCTTGGTTATAGCGCTACCAAGCGTTTTACCGCACTTTGTCATTTGGTTTTAGGGCTCGGCCTGTCATTAGCGCCGATTGGCGCATACCTGGTAGTAACCGGGCAATTTGCTTTAACGCCCTTGTTTTTTTCGTTCGCCGTGTTATGCTGGGTAAGTGGTTTTGATATTATTTATGCACTGCAGGATGAAGAATTTGACCGCAGCGAAAACCTGCATTCCATCCCTGCTTATTTGGGTAAGGTAAATGCGTTAAGATTGTCTACGTTTTTGCATGTGCTGTCGGCAGCGTTTGTGGTGATGCCTGTTTTTTATACCCATGTTGGCATACCTTATTATGCAGGAGTGATATTCTTCTGTACAATGCTCACCTATCAGCACCTGCTGGTAAAACCCAACGACCTAAGTCGGGTAAACTTTGCATTTATGACCACCAACGGCATAGCCAGCGTGGTTTTTGCAGTTTTCTTTTTGATTGACAGGCTGTGGATCAGGTAAGTTGAGAAAGTCCGAAAGTCAGGAAAGACCGAAAGAAAAATAGTTTTACCGTGAATTAATTTTATGTCATCAAAGGGAATATATGCAAGGTTACCTTATATCAGCCTTTCATCCCAAAAATAATCTTCCGTCCTCACAAGTGATACCTTATCTTTGAAATCCGGATGGTTATGGTTAATAATGTAATTATATTCTTTTGGGATTACAGCCGAAGGTACTTTTAAAATAAGGGATTTATTAGTTCTATACCAATCGCTTCCAAGCTTTTGCAATTGAGGATAATTTATAATTTGCCGCCAGTCGTCTGGCAGTTTTGATTGCAGTACCTGTGTAAAAAGACTTTCTTCATCTGATAGGGATATTATCATAACCCTGTAGTTAAAATCTGGCAAAACAGAATTTTCCTGCACAATTAATTCCAATGTGGAAAGCGACCTTGAACTTCCAGTATAGATCATAAATTGGTCTTCAAGGTTCCATCTGCCAGCCCTGCCCGACGCAGTAAGTTTATTTGAGAAGGCTTCCCTGGCAATTTTATAAACTTCCATTTAAACTATGCATTATCTCCATATTCTATCCCTGTCAGGCGGTCGTCTATAAATTTAATTCCACTGTTGGTATTCATAAACTCTATAGGGGGTTTTTTGTCGAAGAAGAAATTTTTCTTTTGAAGCCATTCCGTAAATCTTTCTATCGACCCGAAAACTTCAATGCCATGCTTGATTACTGACAAAGCTATTACGGAATGTTCCTGTATGCGAGGCTTAATGTTACTGTCTGGTTTTTTATAAGATCTGAAAGTTTTTACACTAATGTCCAGCCAATCGGATATTTTTTCATCATTAAACGAGGTTAAATCTTTAAGAGCCTGTAAATGCTGTGATCCCACTTTCCCTGTTCTTACCATCCCAAGGGTAATGTTGGCATCCACACGGGAAGGGATGTTTTTTAAAAGATTGGTTTGTGCAACTGTCATAATACAAGTATAGGAAAAATTGCCGTATATATCAAGGTGTTTTTACCTTTTGTTTAATATGCTTATATTTTCTTTAACATTTTCTTTGATAATGATTCCTACATCCGCACATTTGCATTATCTGCAAATAAAAACATAATGATCCACAAAAAAACAAGAACATACGTACCTGCCGATCTCGAAATTAAATGGGAAACCCTGGAGCCGCTTTTTAAAGAACTGCGCGACCGCCCCATAAATTCTGTTAAAGAACTGGAAAAATGGTTACACGATCGCAGCGAGCTGGAAGCTGCCATAGAGGAAGATTTTGCATGGCGGTATATCCGCATGACGTGTGACACCACCAACGAAGAGCTATTGCAAAGCTTTCAATACTTTGCTACGGAGATAGAACCCCAAATTGCACCCTTCAGTAATGAACTGAATAAAAAATTAGTGAATAATGCGTGGGTAGATAAACTCAATGGCAAAAAATACTTCATCTACCTGCGCGGGGTAAAAAAATCGCTTGAGCTTTTCAGGGAAGAGAATATCCCCCTAAATACAGAAATACAGGTTGAACAGCAAAAATACCAGGGCATTACCGGCTCTATGTCGGTACACATCGGCGATAAAGAATTTACGCTGGAGCAGGCTGCCGTTTTATTGAAAGATACTGACCGCAGCAAAAGACAGGAAGCCTGGGAAAAGATAACCGCGCGCCGTTTACAGGATAAAGACCAGTTGAACCAGCTTTTTGACCATTTAAGAGAACTAAGGCATAAAGTTGCTCTGAATGCCGGGTTCGAAAACTTCAGAGATTATATGTTTCAGGCGCTGGGACGTTTTGATTATACCCCGCAGGACTGCTATGCTTTTCATGAAGCGATTGAAAAAGAAATTGTGCCGATATTGAAGGATCAGGCTCAACAACGAAAAGAGGCATTAAAGCTACCCGTTTTAAAGCCATGGGATATGGATGTTGATATCTCAGGTAAGCCGGCTTTAAAACCTTTTAATAACGGCAGCGAACTGGTGGAAAAATCTATCCAATGCTTTAGCAATATCAACCGCTATTTAGGCGAACGTTTGGAGATCATGAAGGATAACAACCTGTTTGATGTGGAAAGCCGCAAGGGTAAAGCACCCGGTGGTTATAATTATCCACTGTCAGAAACCGGTGCGCCATTTATTTTCATGAATTCGGCCAATACCTTTCGGGACCTTACTACTATGGTACATGAGGGGGGCCATGCGGTACATACTTTCCTTACTGCCGATCTGGAACTGAACGATTTTAAACATTGTCCAAGCGAAGTAGCTGAGCTTGCTTCTATGAGTATGGAGCTGATCTCCATGGATAACTGGGATGTGTATTTTGATAATGAAGAAGATTTAAAACGTGCCAAGCGCGACCAGTTGTTTGACGTTTTAAAAACATTGCCATGGGTAGCGGTGGTTGACCAGTTTCAGCATTGGATTTACACCAACCCAGGCCATACCGATGCCGAGCGTACCAAGGCATGGACAGAGATATACGAGCCTTTTGGTGCCGGCTTTGTTGACTGGAGCGAACACCGGGAAGCCGAAGAAAACCTGTGGCAAAAGCAACTGCATATTTTTGAAGTGCCTTTTTATTATATTGAATACGGTATGGCCCAGTTAGGCGCCATAGCCGTTTGGAAAAATTACAAGGAAAATCCTGAAAAGGGCCTGCAGCAATACCTGGATGCCTTAAAATTAGGCTATACAAAAACCATCAAAGAAATTTACGAAACAGCGGGGATCAAATTTGATTTCAGCGCGGGCTATGTTAAAGAACTGGCAGCGTTTGTAAAAGGCGAGATGGATAAGTTGTAGAAAAATCCAGTTTGTTTTTAATTGAACAAACAACGTAAGCTTACTGTATCATTTAACAACAAAATCCTGATAATCAGGATTTTGTTGTTATAAAATATCTTGAAATACGGCTTAAAATATCGCCAATTAAAACAAAATAAGGTTTTTGCGGTTTAATAAGTTATGAAAATGATATTTTTAAGTTTTACGCTGTTATTGTTTGGCGTAACGGCGTTT
>JAQBOU010000021.1 GCA_028287865.1 Mucilaginibacter sp.
GTTAAACAACTTCTAAAAGAGTTGGGGGTAACTATACAAAATCAAACTAAAGCCCGCAAACTGGCTGACGAAGTTAACAGAAGTATAAAGCCCGGACCAAAGCCTGATGTTGATGAAATTGTTGCAGAAATTAGCACATATCGGTCAGAACAATAAAAAATGATTGTTGTTATAGATTGCAACATTTGGATAATTAATTATAAAAAAAATTGTTATCAAAAGGCATTTTGCGGGGTATCCCCACAAACTTTTGGTTCCAAATCACGAGTCTCCTTTGCGCACCTGGCTTGGGCGACAAACTCGACAGAGGAGCAGAGATAATCAAGGTGTGGATATGATTAGCATTGTATATCCGGAACAACCTTTATCCTTAACGATTTTCTGCATATCATCTGCGGTATGGGATGAATGACGTGGGATGTGCCGTACGTCAGTGCATTCATAATTTACAAGCATTCGAAACTTATGCTCTGGTGTTTTGACGTTATCGTAATGTTTTAAAAAGTCGACATCAGTTACTGGTTCTTTCACTTTAAT
The DNA here is from genome assembly GCA_028287865.1 of Mucilaginibacter sp. Lineage (GTDB taxonomy): Bacteria > Bacteroidota > Bacteroidia > Sphingobacteriales > Sphingobacteriaceae > Mucilaginibacter. Next base: position 538 of record JAQBOU010000021.1, read on the forward strand.
TTCAAGAAAGTCTTGCACATCGCCAGGCAACAAACGTGATTTATACATAACTCCATCATCTTTTGAAATTGCTACCGCATTTTTATTTTCTTTGAAGTACCCCTTGATATCATTGATTGGAACATCTTTTGAAATAGTAGTAACTGATTTGGTCAAGGTGGGAGTAACCACATTAAACAAGTGACTTGTATTCTCATGGACGTTGTCCGCGGTTTGGGCGCAAACAGTTAAGTTATAGCCCAGTGCGATGCATAATGTAATTAAAAGTGATTTCATTGCTTAGTGAATAATTTGTCAAAAAAAGATTCTATTTTATCATAAAATTTTTGAGTGCTGATTCCACAAAACAAACATAGAAACATTAGCGTCATAGGCCGAATTTCGCCCGCGTCCTTTGTAAGTACCGTAGGTAAAAGATAGGATAGGCCAAGTACAACAATACCGGTCAGCAAACCTAAGATGGGCATGGTTATACAGCTAACTTCAAGAAGCGATTTGCGTTTTATGGCTAAATCTTTCAAAACGTTCACTAATGCACCGAGCAATCCAAAACTCATAGCGGTAATTATCTCAGCTGTAAATTGAGGAAGGATAACAGTCCATTTAAAATAGGTTTCGAGACCTTGTTGTTCGTTATACACAGCAAGTGTGTACTCGTCTCCAATAGTCGCTCCTTTTTCAGTTTTAATTGCAGGAAAGGTTTTTTTTATAAGGTCGCTCTTATTCCTATCAAGTTTTTCAAGAGTTTCATCGGAACTGAGTTTGGTAAGGCCACCAACACCAATAATAACTCCCGCAAATAGCCATATGGCAAGCAATAAACATAGCGCAACTTTAATGACGAGCGACATGTGATTGTGATTTAGAAGATGTAATTTATAAATACTTTTTCATATTCGCAATACATATTAAAAAACATATCGAATATTTTAAATACAACAAAGACATCGGATTACTTTTAGTAGTCTTTTTTCGTGAACAATCCTTAAGCTGTTTCCCTCACCTACCTCACCCATCCTTCACTTTGCAGAAATTTAATCAGTCGCGAATCATTGGCTGAAATAGTGGGAATCCAAAGGCTGACGGGCTCGCGAGTCCAAAAAAGGCCCTGCAGATTGCCCGGCTTAGCAAATTTATAACGGTATAATACCGCCCGGATATAGCGCGGCGGCCTGCCGGTAAATGGGTTACCAGCAAACAAGCTAACAGCGTCCGGGTCGTTATGGAGGAGTTTCCAAACCAGGTTCAGCGTCCACGGATATTGATCGACGGATGACATGGACGCAAACCACATTTGCCAGTCTAAGCGTAGCTGGTAGGGTGCTATCTGCGGCGGCCGCTGGTTAAGCTCCACGGGCAGGCCTTTATAAATATAGGGTTTCCAGCGGGCCTGGTTACCGGTGGTATCATCTGTGGTTCCTTCAAAAACTACGTTCAGCCGCTCCTGTCCCACGGTGCCAAATGCGCCATAAGTATTTACAAGATCAAAAGGATCAAACGAGGTATTCATCACCTGCCCCGGCGACAGCATGTTCAATGCAGGCTGAATGCTGAGTAATGCCACAAGCCCGGCAACTACCCAAGCGGTGGTGAGCATTGGTTTGGATTCTTCAGCACGGCTGGCAGCAACTTCGGCCTGATGAACAAGTGCGCGGGGAAGGATCTTCGCCCAAAAACCATCATCAAAACAAGCCAGCGCAGGAATAATAGTGAGCCAGTTTAAAAAGGAGAGGTTGCCGCTAAGGATAATGGTAAACTGAAACAAAACGATCACCGCCCCCGCGATATGACGTGCCAGTCGCGGCCAGAATACGAACCAGGGTGCTACCAGCTCGGCAAGCCAGTTGAGCCATACGCCAATTTTCAGCGCCATGCGCGGCAAAAAATGGAACCAACGGCTCAACGGACCGGGGATGGGCTGTGTTTCAAAGTGATAATAAAGGGCGGTAGCATCGCGCCATATTTTATCGCCGCGAAACTTGATCAATCCGGAGCCAAGCATGATGCGGAAGGTAAGCCATCGGAACAAAACAATGACGGGCATGGGCGGTGCGCGTCGGGGAAATGGACGCATGTCAACCAGCGGACAAAGAAAGATAGCCAGAAAACCGGTTTCGGTGAGTTGGATCTCCCAGCCATATCCGTACCAATCCTGCCCGGCATGAACAATGGACATGTACAGAAACCAGAGCACACCAAGCAACGGTGCATTCGCATAACCGGCTACTACTATGCAGGAAAGCACAAATCCTATCCAGGCCGTTGTTAAAAGGGCCGCATCAGAATGCCAGAGCCAAAATAATGATGGCAGCCGCACAAAACCCGCGCCAGTTGAACCCAACGCAATGCTAACCTGTTTTAGATAAACCCCTACCGGGAGCAGTCCGTTTGCGCCTATCAAAGGAACAATCTGGTTAACGGCAACAAGGAAGGCAACCGCATAGATCGCACCCAGCAGGCGAAGCAGTACAAAGCGGGTGAGCCAGTAAGTTGGCGGGACATCCGGCTCGTGGAGAATATTTCCGGACACGCTGTTCAGGTTGTTGTTTGCTTCCATTTGCAGCTCCTTGCTTTAGGTTATTACCCTAAAATTCGCATATAAAACAATCCGGCTGGCTTCTGTGTTTTTTTATATTGATTTGTATACGTAACACCTCCCCTGCCCCGAAGGAATCAAGCGGCCAGGGCATTTTAAAAATTTCTTCCAAATACCAATGCGTTAACACCGGCAAAGATAAAAATGGTTAAAATCGATAAATATTTGTTTTACAGGTATTTACATAATTTACCGCAAGTGTTCCACCCGTTCCAAACGTTCCACGTGTTCCATCCCACAAAATGGAACACCTATTTTATTTGTAGCTGTCCGGGCCGTTTACTCAAAACGCCTCATTCAAATTCAGGAAAAATCCCCTGTTGCCAAATCGACCAAAGGCGTAATCAAGTGCCAGATTAGTTCGTGTAACCTTGTTGAACAACACGCGCAACCCGGCACCGTAGCCCGGTTGAAGCACCTGGAACAGTTTGGTGCCCTGTTCGTCATTGGCGGTTTGCATATTTACGAAAGTAACACCGCTGATAAACTTATTTGCTAATATCGGAAAGCGAAATTCAGCTTCTGTATCGTTAAACTCCGTGCCTTTAAAATACTGTGTAGTATACCCCCTGCCGCTTCTGAAAGCGCCATCCCTGGATGTACCAGGCAACTCAAGGTAAGGAATGGTACCGCTGATCAGGTAAGAACCCCAATTCCAAAAGGCGAGCACGGTTTCGGGGTTAACATCCGACAGGCTGAAATATTTCCGGAAGTCGGAAGTAAACTGAACGGAATTCTTTGTACTTCCTATCCAGGTTTGGTTAACCCGGAAGCCTGCATCAAAATAAATGCCTTTGTAGGCACGGTTTGGATTATCCCGTGAGGTATATTCCACATTAAAAAGAAAGCCATTAGCCGAGTAATGATCTTGCGGAAATCCGTGCCGGTTGTTGTAAACGCTGGACGGCGTTGCATTGTTCACTGTATCCTTGTTTTCAATATCCCGCCTTACATCGAATTCTAATCCGGCGCCAACAAAAAGATTTCGCGCCACCTCCTTATAAATCTTTTCGCGGCCGGTAAAAAACAGGGAATGGATAGAATAAACTTTGTGCGCAGGATCGGCCAGTAACTTGTCTGCATCAGTTCCCCCGTAAAAGCTCCTGCCTATTCCTATTCCATAGTCGGGCGTTACTGTTTTTGAGGCCACTAAATTACCCTGTAAATTCCATTTATTACCGGGAGTGAATATATTATGATTGACGTAAAAATAAATGATCCCCTTACTGGTAATGGAAGCTGATGTTGCAGCAACCGAAAGCAACGTATTAGGATCACCACCCAGCCTTTTGCCCGCTACCGCCTTAATCCCTAACTGCTCTCCGATAGTTGGGTTAGCAGCAATGTTAGGCACGATAGTAATGCCTGATCCTTTATGCAATGTATCCGCCTTCCTGTGGGGATGGAGTATATTGCGGGTTAAATCACCAAAATCGTATTGCTTGTTGAGGTTATATACTGGCCTATAAATCTTTTTACCTTTAGCACCCAAAGAGTCTGCTTTAAGTGAATCAACCGGAACAGCTACCTGAGCCCTGGTAAGTTTCCCTATGCTAATAAACAAGATTAATAATATGAATTTTAATAGAAATGGCCTTTTATAGGCTGATTTTAGCTGCACTGTTAAAGTATAAATGTTCAAATTTCAATAATTTAATATTTAGTAAAGTTGTGTAAATTAATTGTTAAACCAACAGATCATCTATATGTTTTGCACTTAAGTTATTGTACCGTTCGCGGTAATTTAATATAGCAGAAATTACATTTGCTCATAAAAAAAGCCTCTAATGCTGCGATTAAAGGCTTTTCACTTTGGTTAGCTGCAAGCCCTTACTTGTTATTAGTGATGATAGCATGGTTTCTTGGACCTGTAGTCCTGGTTTCTTCACCCGAATCTGTCTCCTGAATATTATGCTTTGTATCTGTAGACGTATAAGTGTCTTTCTTAACATGTTTACTGGTAGTGCTTTTAGAAACAAAGTTATAAGTTAAACCAATTGCTCCAAAAAGATTTCCTCGCCAGGTATTCCTGATAAGGTTATCAGCTAGTTGATTCCCGGTCCGGGTATGGATGTCATATAAACCTGCCGTCCCGGTTAACTTTAAATTAGATTTTTGTATTCCCAGATTCAGGGCAGCATAATTACTGGAGGCATAGGAAGCCTTAACATAGCCATTGTCTAATAAATAAGTTGCCAATTGCTGATTATATACACCGCCTGCATGTATCTGGTTATAATCCTGATTCCACTTGGCGCTTTTTATCTGGTAATCGCTCCCTTGTGTGGTTGTCAAATCGCCAAACCCTTCATTGTTTGATTCCCCAACCAAGTCAAGGTCTACAGTAAAACTATAATCTTTTTTAAATCCTAAGTACAGTATATGGGTTAATATTTCATACCTGAAGTAAGTCATACTCTGAGAAAGATCAAAAAAGCTCTTAAGCGGATCGGATTGTGTTGGGGTAGATAAGAGAGTAGCGTCAGTACCCAGCATCACCGGGCCAACATTAAGTCCGAGATGTGCGCCCCAATTTTGATAACGTGATTGAAACTGCGGAACAGGCCCGAAGACCCCGTTTGTGGTTGATGCGTCATAGCCAACGCTCCTGGTTCCAATCCCGGCTAGGATACCAAATTCGGGATATACCACTGGTTTAACTCCTTTTTTACTAATTTTTTCGGGATTTGAAAAATACAGATCTGTTTCCAAACGCAATTCCACGCCATTTTGAGTTACCCGGGAGCCCCTCTGATCAAAAAATTGCCCGTTTTGTATTTCCGGTACATAATCAATTACGTCATAAGCTGTTCTGTATTCGGTATGCCGGCTATTTAAACTGATCCTTGGGTTAAACAAAATGGTATTTCTGATTATTGTAGTTTCTTCTGTAATTGAATAATTGTTAATAATGCTTTGGCCAACTGCCTGTATAGCCAGGTATCCGTTGGATTTTATTTGTACCGGAACCGCAGGTGAAGAAACAGCCACCAAAACAAGGTCGGCATTCGTCATGTTTTGTGTTTTGTTTTGTTGAAATCCAAGAGACTTGAATTTTTCAACCCCATGTGCTGTTAATTCATTTAATCTTTTAGGCGTAAACTCATTGGTTTGCCTTGCAGGAACCGGCCCGTTGCCATTAATCAACTGCCTGAACAATTTTACAGCGTCACGTTCGCCATAGTGTAAAGAAACCAGCATCATCAACTCCATGGCCTTCGACTGCGCATTGGCGGCTATTTCGCTGTTATTAATAACCTTACTTTCTGTTAGCAGCACCGGGCCCAGGTTACCGGGTACATTAGCATCAAAAAAGTGACTACTTTTTAAAGCAAACAGCACATTACTTTCCTGGCCCCGCTGCAAGTCATTAGTTAAATCGGCTAAAAGCCTTTTACTTTCGGGATGGCGGCTTATATCATTTTCCTGTAGTCCCATCAATTCAAAGAGCGCCCTCCGGTAATTTTCATTCGCATTTTCCTTAGAAATCCTGTTATTTGGAAACGTATGTTCCCTAAAGTCGGCAACAGCTGCCTGTTCAGTCTTATTCCGCGACAATATCCTTCTTAAAGTAACCGGGCTACCGTCGAAATCTTTAATTTCCAACGTTGGGCTTTCCCGTATTTCCCTGGTGGCGGATGTAATGGTGATCGTATTAAACAGTTGTGTACCATAATCCCTGGCTACATATGCCTGGTAAACATTCTCTTTCCACTGCGGCTCAGTAATGGTAGCGGGTTTATCAGAGATCATTGCCCGCAGGTTTTTTAACACCAGGGGATTGTTTGGGGTAATAATTTTCTCTAACGAATCTGTTTTAAAAGCAATTGATTCGCCTTTGGGCAGGTTTTGATTTATTAAATCAAATAAAGCTACCGCACCGCTCACCCCCTGGTCTGCTATGTACCTAAGGTCGTCGTCACTAAATAATTGTTCAAGCGGAATGCCTTTTTTATTATCAAATTTAGTGGTGTCCTTCAGCATATCGGCTGCTTTTACCGCACAGCCAAGCAGCCTGGAGTCAGCTTTTAGCAGCCGGGTACTTAATGAATCTTTCGTTAGCGATTCATTGGGCGCCCGTTTCGTTTTGGCAGTATCCTGGGGCGCCCGGTAGGATTGTGCATTGCTGACAAATGCAATCACAAAGCTGAGGAGTACAAGTAAAGTAAAAGTTTTTATTTTCATAGTTAAATTTATAATGTTTTGCCTTATTTAATTTCAGTATATTGAACGGTAATTATTTTAAACAATAATTTATTAATAAAGTTTTTATAGTTTTACTTTCTTAACCGCTTTAATCAGTTCGTAATAAGAGGTTTATAAATATTTTGGCTTATTTAATACAGGCGTTAACAATAAATTGTTTACTCGCTACGGAACGCCGCAGGAAAAAAAGGAAATTATTGTACTGAAATGAAAAAAGAAACAAACGGCATCGTTATACAGGGCAAACGCATTAAAATAACCTGGAATGTTGAATTAAATTAGTTTAAGGAGGCTCCTATGGAGCCATAATAGGGCAGATTGTATCATTTCTATAAACAGGCGACTCTTACGGAGTCAAATTGATCTTACAAAATGAGTTATTGGGCTCCGGCGGAGCCCCCTGTTTATAGAAAAGAAAACGGAAAAGTTTAGGGCTCCATTAGGAGCCTCCTCCATACAGCTGTTTTTGGAGCTACAATGGACAGAAATATTTTAATGCGTTTGCCCTGACCGTTTATATCGGTGACTTAGATTTTAAATAATTCATCCTGTAAAAATCTCTCAGCTTAGAATAACGGAAACCTTTGGATCAAAAGACCAGAGGTTTTCTCATTTTTTAGCTGTTGAGCCAGTGTTAACTTTTAAAGATTACGTTAAGACGTTAAACCAATGAATAATTTTCTTTTTAAGAGCCTGGAGTTGTAAATATCTATTTTAAAACAATTTAATTTCGATACTGTTAATAATCAACTCAATTTTTAAGATATATGAAAAAAAATTACCTTCCTGGCCTATTTATTTTGATCATTTGCATAACATCCTGCCATAAGGATAACAACAAAATCGTTTCCACACTCTCAATATCTGCCGCGACACATACTTTTTCCAGCGACCAGCTAAGGAATTATTTTTCCCTGATGTGTACCATTACGAAAAACACCAACGGTTTTTTTCCTCCCCAGGCGGCAAGAGCGTATGGGTACGTGGGGATAGCAGCCTACGAATCGGTGGTAAACGGTATACCCGGGGCATTGAGCTTATCCGGCCAGGTAAATGGCCTGCCGAGTGTTCCTAAACCAAATTCAGCCGACCAATATAACTGGGCCATTAGTTCAAATGCTGCTATTTCTGATATGATGCGCGATATGTTCGATTTAAATCTTTCAACTGCAAACCGCGCAACAATTGACAGTACCGAGGCTGCAAATCTGGCTAACTTATCAAAAGGCGTGAGTCAGGATGTAATAAACAGATCGGTAAAATATGGCAAGGATGTTACAGCCGCTATTTACCAGGCCTCCACTACCGATGGAGGACATCAGTCCTATCTTGATCCTTTTCAATTGCCATATACCTTACCTTCGGTGGATTATTGCTGGGTTCCTACAAATCCTGCTGTCCCAAATCCCGTGAGCCCTAAATGGGGTGTTAACCGGCCTTTTATAGTTGCTAATGTAAATTCTGTGGTACCATCGGCTCCGACAGTTTTTTCAACAGATCCCAATTCTGCATTTTATGCAATGGCGAAGGATGTTTATAACCAGGTAAAAAACAATACCGCCGACCAGGTGGAAATTGTAAAGTTTTGGGCGGATGATCCATTCAATACCTGCACGCCTACCGGTCATACTTTTAATATCATGATTCAATTATTAAAGGAAAACAATGCAACACTCGAAAAAGCATCCGTTGCTTTTGCCAAGCTTGCTATTGCAGAGAACGATGCTTTTATAAGTTGCTGGAAAGGCAAATATCAATATGTTCTGATCCGGCCGGTTAGTTATATCAAAAAATATATCGATCCCAGTTACGCCACTGTGATAGGCACTCCGCCATTTCCTGCTTATACCAGCGGGCATTCGTATGAGTCGGGAGCGGGTACAATGATATTCACTAATATGTTCACTGACGGCAGCGGGAATTATGATTTTACCGACTACAGCCAGTTGCAATATGGATTTGCAGCCCGTCACTATTCCAATTTTAATGACATGGCCCTTGAGTGCGCCAATTCCAGATTTTACGGAGGTATTCACTATAACGCCGATAACACAGAGGGGTTAAGACTTGGCCGTATGGTGGGCGATAACGTGAACAAAATGATCATCTGGCCCACAAATATTAAGTAATTATTTATGAAGATTATTGCTTTTTTATTATTGGTGATGATTGCCTTCTCCTGCCATAAACCTGTTGCTGCCGCCAATAACGCAAAGCTGGATGAGTTGGCCGACAGAACCTGCCAGGCCATCAGCATAAGGCAACAACGATTTGCGTTAGCTAATAAGATCCGGTTTACACAGGATAGTTTGACGAACTTAAAACTTAAGGGCGATTCGCGCCGTTTGCAAGCGCGGCTAAAAGATTATATGCTGCTAAAAGATTCACTGCTAAAATCAAGTCTCGCACTGGCTGATAACATTCGGTTACAACTGGATTCGTTGGTTCCTTATGGCGATAAGGGTGCTCAAAAACGTTTTACCGCATCGCTTGATAGCCTGCTGGCTAAAAAGGGATGCATAGCAAAATGATTTCCGGTGCATGAGCAAAGTTCGATATGGCCAAATTGCCCTAGCCTGTCAATGCCCGATTTAGTTTCTCTGCCTATGGCTGCCAGATCTTTTTTACACCCCGCAGCAAGCAAACCAATGGCTGCAGCTTGCACCGGCGTACTGCGAAAATACCCTTTGCTGCAAATTACCCGGCTTAATTTTGTGGAAATTTCCGTCTGATAATTATAATTTATTGGGGTATAAACCAAGCTAAGTATATAAGTATTATCCATTGATCAGCCACCACGATTGCCAGGCTCAATCAGCAGGTAACGTACACCAAAGGCGAAGACTTTTTTAATGCTTTTTATTAAATTATTTTTATATTTATATAATGAAACCTGATCTCAAATTTCTGCATTCACTTTTCGAAGTTTCGCATGTTGAGTATCAGGCGTATGATCTCAATAACCATAAATTATTATTTTCAAGTGGTTTAGCCCACAAATTACTTGGCTATACAACGGACGAATATTGCAGGTTCAGTTATGATTTTTATAAAGACCTGGTGCACCCCGATGATAGAGATAAAGTACATGAAGCCATAGATAAAATTCTTCATTCTCCAAAAGGAGAAGTGGTTGAAATGACAATACGTCTGCTTAAGGCTGATGGCAATTACATTTGGGTATATTCACGACAAATGGTTTTTGAAAAAGATGAGAAAGGGGAACTTTGCACGATAATTCGGGAGTCTGAAGATGTTACAAATTTCATCAGGATGCAGGATGAACTTAGAGAAAAGGTACAGCAGCTTCAAACTATATCCTATAAAAATTCGCATTTGCTACGAAGCCCGGTTTCCAGCATTATTGGCCTTATAAGTTTGGTGGAGGCCCAGGGTATAACCAGCGAACATAATATGCAAATATTCAACTATCTGAAGCAAGCAATAGAAAAATTAGATAATGTGATCCACGAAATAAACGAAATCGCGGAACCTAATATATAATGACTACAGGCGTTAATTAATGGCCGGATCTGCCCAATTGCACTCATTAATTTCCTGAATGTAAGACAGGCAAGATTAGCCTCAAACATTCTTTTGAGATAGGAGCCCAAAGCAAAAGAGATCTTTAGGATATGTCGGCCTAATAAATAAAAGGCCGGATCAATTTTAAAAAGCCATACAAGCCTCCCGCAAACATAAAAATAAAGCCCATTGCCTGCACCACAGGATTTAAAAACGAATCCTCTGAAGGTATTTCAGGATGCGTTGCGATCATACATCCAAGCAGGAATACACAAAACGCTATAAAAATCTTTGCTACTCTATTCATACTTTTTAAACGGCAACTAACAGTTAAAAGTTACGCATTCAGCGGGTTATATTTCAACATTTTTAATATTGCTAAAATATAGCGAAATGCTGCATTCCGATTGGCACCATCCTTGTGAATACCGGACTAAACCTTTTAAACCTGATGGAACTATCGCCTGATGATGAGGATTACTTTTATGCCGGCACCAGCAATGTTGTTTTGCCCGTTCCTAACAAAAGTATGTTTCCGCCAGCCTTCCGGGATAAAAGCCGGCTTGCCTATTACGCCTCCCTGTTTAACAGTGTGGAGGTGAACGCCTCATTTTATAAAATCCCCCGGGGCGTAACCCTCGAAAAATGGGCTACGGAAGTACCGGATAATTTCCGGTTTACCTTTAAGCTATGGCAGGGGATCACCCATAACAAAGACCAGGACTTCAATCCGGAAACGATAGCTCATTTTGTAAAAACAATTTCCGCAGTGGGCGAAAAAAAAGGATGTTTACTGGTGCAATTTCCGCCGGGGTTTTCGTTTAATTTTACACGGCTCGAAAATCTTCTGCAACACCTGCAGCAACAAAATGAGCATCATTCCTGGCGCATTGCTGTGGAGTTTCGCAACCGTACATGGTACCAGGATGTTATTTACGAATTGTTGGATCATTACCGGATGGGCATGGTGATCCACGACCTGCCGGCATCTGCTACCCCCCTTTTGGAAACAGACTGTAGTTTTGTTTACCTGCGCTTTCACGGACCGGAAGGAGGTTACCGCGGCAGTTATACAGACGACTTTTTAGCGGAATATGTTTCCTATATCAGGGATTGGCATGCAGCGGGGAAAACGGTATATGTTTATTTTAATAATACTATGGGCGAAGCGGTAAGGAACCTTGCTACTTTAAATAAATTTATGAAAGAATAGTTGACATTTCCGGTAGATTCAATTCAATTTCGAATTACATCGTTTAATTTCTGCGTTACACCTGATACTGTAAAGTGTTTTTGATAAGCCTTCCTGGCTCTGTCACCCATTAGAATGTGTTTCTCTTTTGGCATATTCAGCCATTCCCTTAACATTTTCAAAACCCCGGTTAAGCTGTCTTTTTCTATTATGCCTGCTCCTTCAGTCATGATCTCCCGCCAGATATTCACCTCCTCAGATATCAATACCGGTTTACCGCAGGCCAATGCCTCGGCTACTGCTATACCAAAATTCTCCTGATGACTTGGCAAAACAAATGCCTCGCAACCGTAAAATGCTCCCCATTTTGCATCTCCATCCAGCATCCCGGGAAAAACAACATGCGGCTTCACCTCCGGCGCATGATCCAGTTGCTGCATTAATCCTTTTCCAAAACGCGTATTCATTCCCGGTCCTGCTATTACCAGCTTTGGGATTTTTTTCTTTGCAGCTATAAATTCTTTATGTAATTGTATATAGGCCGAAATCAGCAAGTCTATACCCTTTTTTGGATGAATACGACTTATAAACAGCAAATAACCATCCTCATCCAATTCTGGACAATGACTTGAAAAAGCTACAGTCATTGCCTGATGGAAAACCGGCGGCGATACTATGCCGTAACCTACATTATATTCATTACGCGGGTGATAGGGCGTGAAAGTTTTGCGGGCTAATAATAATTCGGTTTCACAGGTGAACAACAGCCCGTCTGCGTCATTCACTACTTTTCGTTCTAATAGTTTCCAATAAATCCAGTTTCTTACAGCTTTTAAACGGCGGTCCTTTGCACGCTGAAAATAGGGATCTAACATACCGTGAGGCATTACAAGCAGCCGGGGAAATTTACCTGTTGAACGTTTTTTTGCAGCATTTACCGCATACCAGGTGGCGTAACTGTGGTATGACCATAAGCCATTTATAATGATAACATCAAACCTGCCTGCATTTGTTTTTAACCACGGCTTTAAATGCACATTATAGCGCCAAAACCCATTAGTGCTACCTAAAGCATGGATAATAAGATCTTCGTTCCTTAAATATGATGAATCGGGCGGGTCAAGACAAACCACTTCAGTAACAATATTAAACTGTTTCATCTCTACACCCAACGTAAATACTGCTTTAGATACCCCACCAAATTTGGGATTTAACGAGGTGATTACTTGTAAAATAGTCACCGTAAATCAGAGTTTACCATTTATTAATATGTAACAAATATTTTACTAAAATTAAGCATTAAATAAGGTGTGTACAATATCATCACATTAGAATCAGATTAGAATATTATTATATTTAATTTAATATTTGATCCAATATGATTAACGGCAACTGTTAAAGGCTATCAATCCTTCTTTGTATTGTATGCTTATCTGTTTGGGTTTTTGCGAGGGAAAGAGCCTTTTGAAAACTTTGTTTTGATTTCGTGTTATCAATATCCATGTAAAGTTCACCAAGCAGCATATAGTAAAAGTGGTTGTCTGCCAGGTTCAGTTTTTCAGCTTCAACTATGGCCGCTTGCTTTCCGTTTGCTTTGGATAGTGCAAAAGTGCGGTTAAGTGCCGCAATGGGTGAATATTGTATTTGCAGCAAACGGTTATAAAGCTGTAAAATATTTTCCCACTTTTCACTGGTGTCTGCCTTAATAGTATGCCAGTAAGCAATATTTGCCTCTATATGATACTTTGAGATCTCAGTTCCGGTTGATGCCCGGTGAAGATAATAAACACCTTTAGCGATCAGTTCTTTATTCCAAAGTGTTTCGTCCTGGTCCTGGTATAAAATCATTTCACCATTTTCATTTTTTCTTGCTTCCAGTCTTGAAGCGTGAAAACACATCAGTGAAAACAAAGCGTTTACCTGCGGTTGGTTGGTTTGTTGATTTTCGATAAGCATGTAATTTAACCGCATGGCTTCAAGGCACAGGTCTTCCCGTAAAATGGCATCCTTGCTTTCAGAATAATAACCTTCGCTAAAAAGCAAATACAGCGTTAATAAAACGTTTTCTAACCGTTTATTAATTTCTGCATTTCCGGGGAATTCAATTTTTACTTTTTCAAGCCGCAATTTTTCCTTAGCCCTGAAAAGCCGCTTGTTGATGGTTTCTTTATTGGTTAAAAAGGCGTTTGCAATTTCATCAATACCAAACCCGCAAAGGATGCGCAGGGCTAAGCCAATCTGCGCTTCGGTTGATATTGAAGGGTGACAGATAGCAAACAGCATTTGTAATTGGCTGTCTTTAATGTTTTGCTCAGACAGATCGATTTCTATTTGATGAATGGTGGATGACGAATCACTTATTTGTTTGGAAACTGTTTCCGCGAAAATCCTATTGCGATTCAAATAGTTTCGGGCTTTGTTTTTTGCCACAGAATAAAGCCACGCCGTTGGATTAGGAGGCAATCCTTTATAACTCCAGGTTTCAAAGGCCGCTAAAAAAGTGTCGCCGGCAATGTCTTCTGCAACTTCAATATGTTCAATGCTGAACAGCTTACAGAGCACAGCCGTAATTTTGGCGAACTCTGTACGGAATAAATGGGGTAATAAGTCCTGTTGTTCCATAAATAAAAATCCCCTGCATTGCTACAGGGGCATTTAAATTTCAGCCACTACTGTTCTCCCCTTGCAATTTTACGTACTTCCATACTATTGCCCTCGCCCTGTAAAACGGGGCATCCTTTTGCAAGTTCTGCGGCTTCGCCAGCACTAGCAGCTTTAACTATAATAAAGCCGCCAATAGTTTCTTTGATTTCACCGAAAGGCCCGTTTGTTACAACGTTATGTGGTCTCACTACTTTTGCATCGTCAAAAAGCAAACCTGTGCCGCTCACAAATTTGTTTTGGGCCGCAATGCCGCCAATCCAGTCCATTGTTTGCTTCATCCAGATTTGCATTTGTTCTGGCGAAGCAATTTTTTGCCCATCTTCATGTCTCATAATTAATGCGAACTCGTCCATGTCATTAAGATTTAATTGTTATTGAATATATGAATTATACCCCAATAACAAACGGGACAAGTGCAATTGGACAGCGGCCTGGAAATTTTAGCTGACGTTACTTTACTGATAAAGTTACCCCTAAGCAATCTCAATTCTTTTTGGATGGTGTATTGGCTGAAATATTTTAATTATGGTTAAATCCCAGAAGGAGGATCATAACTATACTATTTCACATGCCAGCCCGGCACAGTTTTCAGTGTCTTAAGCATCGTGAATCTAAAATTGATGAGATATAAAGCGAGTTGGAGATAATTATAACAAATTGGCCTACATCCTTAGCCGTAATGAAACGGATCGGCCAAGTGCCTGGATAAACTCAGGGTCGAGGGAATTATCGTCTTTTTGCACCCAAACCCTCTTATCATTTTTAATCAACCCCACCTTTTCGCCATCAAGCAACAGCTGCAATTCAACAGTATTTTGGTTAATTAGCTTACTGTCAACTATTTGATAAACGTAGTCCTTGTCATTAAAAGTTATTCGTAATGGCAATCCCATATTCTAAATCCTCCGTTGTAAAGATAGCCTTTAATACGAAATATGCATAGTTACCTGTTTCATTTTAAAACGCTGACAGTAAGCTCCTTGAAAAATGCAATTATATTTATGCTGGAATAAATACATCCGGATAACCTTTTTTAATAATTGTAATTTGGTATATTTGATCTGCAATCTTATCAATATGGCCATATTCGGACCTTTAATTTTATCTGTAATATTTTTTGGTTGGGTTTTATACAGGGCTTTCATAAAAAAGATATCAAAAACATAAAGACGAAGTATTTGGCGGCTTCCTTTTTATAGCTGTTTGGGCATTACTTTATATTGCGCCTACAAATATTGGCTAATTCAATTAGCAGATGGTATTTTATTAAATAATAATTGTAACTTTAAATTAATTTTCTTTACAATTATGAAACCTTTGATCTCCTTTGGGCTGATACGTTCAGTTGGCATGCTATTTTTATTCGGGAGCATTGGTTTAAAACAGTTGATTGCTATTCCCGAAATTCTTTATGGCTTTTTTATAGGCCTTGGTATTACCATGATCATTGGCTCCTTTATTAAAGAGAGGAATGTAAAACAATCTGACAACTAATATCATTTCCATATTGGCTCAATATTTGCCTTTTCCCCGTAAATAAATTATGCCAGAGGGGCCATCCATAGTTATTTTAAAAGAAGCAGTTCAGCAGTTTAAATTTGAAAAGGTAATTGCTGCCGGCGGCAACAGCAAACAAATAGATGCTTCGATACTGAAAGATCTTCCTGTAACAGATTTTAAAAGCTGGGGTAAACACTTTTTGATCTGCTTTCCGGCTTTCGCTATTCGTGTTCACATGATGATGTTTGGCTCCTATAAAATTAACGGGTATGCCGATAAACCTGCACGATTACACCTTCAATTTAAAAATGGCGAACTTAATTTTTACAATGTTTCACTCCTGCTGATAAAAGAACCGCTTGATGAGATTTACGACTGGTCGGCAGATGTATTGAATCCGGATTGGAGTGCAAAAAATGCCATCAAAAAAATAAAAGAACAGCCTAAACTTTTAGCCTGTGATGCCCTTATGAACCAACAGTTATTTGCAGGGGTCGGCAATATTATTAAAAACGAAGTACTATTCCGGACGCGGATCCATCCGCTGAGCTACATAAACAGCCTGCCGCCTAAAAAACTAAAGGAGCTGGTTACCGAAGCCGTTAATTATAGTTTTGATTTTCTTAACTGGAAAAAAGAATTCACGCTTAAAAAGCACTGGCTTGTTTATAAACAAAAAACATGTCCCAGAGATCATGTGCCTTTTTATAAGGCGGATACTGGAAAAGGCCACAGGCGCAGCTATTTCTGTCCCGTATGCCAGGTTTTATATGATGAAGATCAACAAAAACCTTTCCCGACAAACTATTTATCTGCCGAAACAAAATAAACCGACCAATTACAGCATGGTGAAACGCTGTTATCAGGTTTAGTTGTAAAAATTATTTCTTTAAAAAGGCGTATTTGTATATCAACTAAAATATTAGTTTAAAAAAGCCGTTCATCTGTTTTAACTTAAAAACCAAAACGATGAACAAACATTTTATTTTAATCGCGGCGCTTTTATTGGGATCACAGATTTCAAAAGCACAAACTTCGCAAGGGAACCAAACCCTTGGTTTTAATTTTTCTTTTTATTACAACAATATTAACAGCGTAATAATAAACCCCGCAGACCAATCGGTCACAAATATTAGCTCCCGGACCAACATTTTTAATATAGGCCCCAGTTACAGTTATTTTATTGCTGATAAATTAGATTTAGGCGCCAGCCTTTGTTATTCATCAACTTCAATAAGCAGCACCCCAAGTAATTATGGCCCCGGTACCCAGCACAACGATACTTACAGCGGATCAATTTACCTAAGGAAATATTTTTTGTATGCAAATAAAATTGGCATTCGTACCGGCCCTTATCTTAGTTACTCAACCGGGAGTTCTAACTACATTTTTGTTGGTTCCCCGGCTGATATGAGTAAAACGAATGATTATGGAGCTGGTGTAAATCTCGCTCTCGTTTATTTTCCATCCAAACAAATTAGTGTTTCGGCCATGGTTGCCAACCTTGGATACGACCACTATACTGCCAATAACTATAACCGGGGATCTGATAACGAAAACAGTGTGAACTTTAGCTTTGTTAATTCGTTAAACCTCTCGGTTTCTTATGTGTTTGGGAATAAATAGTAACCTAATAGAAAAAACATTCAGGCGAATAAATTCGCCTGAATGAAGAAGAGCGGGTGAATGATCATATGAGGCCCCGGACAAAGTCGACAGGATGATATTCAATGTCAAAATGAGTTATACAACAGATCCGGTTATGGTAAATAATTCTTCAAAAAAAAACAAAAAAACCGTAACCTTTAAATTTTCTGTTCGTATAAAAGCATTCATTGAGCGCCCTGCTCATCAATAATTTATCAAATCAAAAAGATCCCTGGCGCGAGGCCGGGGACCTTTTTATTACAACGAATATAATATATAACTTTTACAATACCAATTCCGTATAAAAGATTAGTTTAGTTAAATAGTTCATAATAAGGATGATGTTGGATGGCCGGAAAGAAATTTCCGGCTTTCTATTTTATATTATTGTGATGATTTGCAAGTGTTTTTCTCTCTGCGACTTTCTTCAAACCAAAGCTTCTGCTATTTCCTGAAAACCTTTTTCTCTTGCCAGGTCGGCCGGGAGCTTGCCGCCCTCCATACGGATGTTTACATCAGCACCATGCTCCAAAAGCATGATCAGCAGGTCGATATTCCCATTTTGCGCGGCTGAGTGGAGCGCGGTTGCCCCTGCCTGTTGTTTTACGTTAACCTGCGCATTATTTTCTATCAGCATCCGGGCAATCTGTGTGTAATTACCTGCGGCAGCCGAATGCAGGGGATATACCCCGAAACCATTATTTGAAGGCATATTAACATCGGCGCCTTTTAAAACCAGGTATCGTGCAATTTCATACTGACCGAAATAACACGCCAGCCCCAGGGGGGTAAAGCCGTCTTCTGCATAAAAATTAATAGCTTCGGGATTTGTATGTACAAGGTGTGCAACCACATCAAACTTCCCGGCAGCTGAGGCTTCGAACAAATTAATGTCTTCTACATACTTTAGCAACAGTTCTGTTACCGCCGGTAATTTATAATAACAGGACAACATAAGTGCCGAAACCTGGTGACTGGTGCGGCTTTTTGCCAATGCCGGATTTTGCTTAAGCAAGGCATCTAAATTAACCAGATCTGCCGAAGTAATATATTGTTCAAGTTTCTCAACACTCATTTTTACGCTTTTTCAATGGTATTTAAGATAATGCAGCTGCAGGTGAATTTTTTAAATTAAATTTACGTTTAAATTCAATGTCAGTTTCAATATTACTAAAAAATTAAATATCAAGGTAAATAAGTTGTTTAATCTATTAACTTTATATTTGCACATTAAGCGCGTTAGACCAGGATGCCGGTAAAAGGAAATCAATTTAAATCAAATACCTTCAAGCAAGATAATCTGCCCAAGCAGCCGTCTCCAAAGGCTGACAGGGAACGGCCTATAAGGCAAAAGCAGGAAAGACTGCGCCCTTCCGACCTGGTGAACACCAAAACATTAAAAATTTCAGGGCTTTTTTTACTGCTGCTTTCCCTTTATTTCATGGTTGCTTTTACCTCGTACCTGTTTACCTGGCAAGAAGACCAAAGCTATGTTTCGGCTGCAAATGGCGGATGGCATAACCTGTTTAAAACCACACAGGAATTGATGGATAATGGCGTTAAAAACCCCATTATTGAAAACTGGGCAGGCAAACTTGGGGCACTCCTATCCAACCAGTTTATTTACGAGTGGTTTGGCGTAGCGTCCTTTCTGTTTGTTTTTGTTTTTTTTGTGACAGGATATCGTTTGCTTTTTAGGGTAAGCCTGTTTTCGGTAAGAAAAACACTGGCCTATTCATTTTTCTGTTTGATATTTTTGTCGATTTCTATAGGCTTTTTTCATGCTTTTATTGCTGAGACACCCAATTATACCGAAGGCGAATTTGGTTACTGGAGCAATCGCCTGCTGGATGCCCAGATAGGACAGTCGGGCACAGGAGGCCTGTTGATCTTCGCTACACTTACCCTGTTGGTTGTTGCCTATAATATTGATTTTAAACTGCCTAAGCGAAAAGAAAAGAACCTTGAAACGGCCCCTGTAGGTGATATTATACCAGAACCTGTTGACCTGGCCGATGAAGATATCTCTTTACCTGTAGAATGGCCCGGCCGCCTAAATAAGGTTAAAGACAGTCCTGAAAACATTGTAAAATCCGAGCCGCTTAAACAACAGCCGCTGGTACAAAACCCGGTGTTTCATGAACCCCTGGTATTAACGCCCGACAGCAATGCCCACGAACCGGAGTTTGAAAACGAAATTCCGCTCACTGTTGGTGTTACCCGGCCTACGCCTATTTTAAATATCGAAAAAAGCGATGATGAAAAAGCCAATAACCTGCTCGAACAATTTGGCACCTATGACCATAAACTGGAATTATCATCCTACAAATACCCCACACTGGACCTGCTGGAAAACTACGGCACAAACAAGATCAACGTTAATTCGGACGAGCTGTCTGCCAATAAAAACAAGATAGTTGAAACGCTGAATCATTATAATATCGAGATCGATAAAATAAAGGCTACTATAGGGCCTACGGTTACGCTGTACGAAATTATTCCGGCACCTGGTGTTCGCATCTCCAAGATCAAGAACCTGGAAGACGATATAGCATTGAGTTTAGCTGCATTGGGTATCCGCATCATTGCTCCAATGCCGGGCAAGGGCACCATTGGTATTGAAGTGCCAAACCAAAGCCCCGAAATGGTATCCATGCGATCAGTACTGGCTACAGAAAAATGGCAGAACAACACAATGGATCTTCCCATTGCATTGGGCAAAACCATCAGCAACGAAGTATTTATTGCCGACCTCGCTAAAATGCCACACTTACTGGTTGCCGGAGCTACCGGCCAGGGTAAATCAGTAGGTATTAATGCGATATTGGTATCATTGCTGTATAAAAAGCATCCGTCAGAGCTTAAGTTTGTGCTGGTTGATCCTAAAAAGGTAGAACTTACGCTGTTCCGTAAAATAGAACGGCACTTTTTGGCAAAATTGCCGGATGAGGCTGATGCGATTATCACCGACACAAAAAAGGTGGTAAATACCCTTAACTCTTTATGTATTGAGATGGATCAGCGGTACGATCTGCTGAAAGACGCCCAGGTACGTAACCTTAAGGAATACAACGAGAAATTTGTAAAACGAAAAATAAGCGATCCTGAGAAACACCGTTACCTGCCCTTTATTGTACTGGTGATAGATGAGTTTGCTGATTTGATGATGACGGCAGGCAAAGAAGTGGAAATGCCTATAGCCCGTATAGCGCAGCTGGCGCGTGCGGTGGGTATTCACCTGGTAATTGCCACCCAAAGGCCATCAGTAAATATCATTACGGGTACCATAAAGGCCAACTTCCCGTCACGGCTTGCTTTCAGGGTATTGTCGAAAATAGATTCACGTACCATATTGGATAGCGGCGGCGCCGATCAGCTGATAGGCCGCGGGGATATGCTTTTATCAACCGGCAGCGACCTGATACGTTTGCAATGCGCATTTGTTGACACCCATGAAGTGGAAAGAATCTCAGACTTTATCGGCAATCAACGCGGGTATCCGTCTGCAATGTTGCTGCCGGAATATGTGGGCGAAGGTGAAACCAGCAGTGCAAAAGAATTTGACCCTGATAACCGCGACCCAATGTTTGAAGAAGCCGCACGTTTAATAGTAATGCATCAGCAGGGTTCCACGTCACTTATACAACGCAAAATGAAATTAGGCTACAACAGAGCCGGGCGAATAATAGATCAGCTGGAGGCAGCAGGCATTGTAGGTCCTTTTGAAGGCAGCAAGGCACGCGATGTTTTATATCCTGATGAATACAGCCTTGAACGGCATCTTGAAACCATCCAGAAAACAAAATAGCTTTTAAACCATTGTCTGAAATATGAATCTATTCATTAAAAGATTTTAGATTTACCTGCGATAAGCAATGTTAAACAATTTATAAAACAAACCATTATATACTTAAATCCCGTTAATCCATCAGATAGCAATCGGGATCAGCCAATTAACCAATGAAAAAACTATTTATACTCTTCATTCTCTCTTTATTAACTACCTATACATTTGCGCAAAAAGATGCCTCTGCGAAGGCTATTTTAAGCAAGGTCAGTGAAAAATACCGGACATACAATTCCATAAAAACTGATTTTGATTTTACACTTGATAACCAGCAGGCCGGCGTTAAGGAGACCCAAACCGGAACGTTGATTGCGAGATCAAAAGTTAACAAGTTTAAGGTAACCATTTACAGCCCCGAAACTTCCGCAAAACAGGAAGTAGCACAAGAGATCATCAGTGATGGAAAAACACAGTGGACCTATCTAAAAAAAGACAACGAGGTGCAGGTGAACAACGTCGACAATAGTGGAAGCGGACTCAACCCTGCCCAAATATTTACCATTTACGAACATGGCTATAAATACATTTATAATGGCGATAGCAAGGTGGGCGGCAAATCTTACCAGGAAATAGACCTTACACCGGAGGATATCAGTAAGCCATATTTTAAGATCCGTTTATTAATAGATAAGGTAAAAAAACAGATTTACAGCGCACTGATATTTGATAAAAATGGCAACCGCTACACCTATACCTTAAAAAGCTTTGTGCCAAACATACAGGTACCGGATAACACATTTTCCTTTGACCCCAAAATGCATAAAGGCGTTGAGGTGGTGGATTTGAGGTAGCGAGATCAGAGGTTAGTTGTGTGATATGATTTCCGAAGTTTTTAAACTTTGGAATCTCCTTTGGGCAGATTAAAGCAATGATTTGAGATCAGTCAATTGGTTTAAAAGTATATACTACCCGCAATGCAATATCGTCCTTTTTTAATATATCGTTATTAAAATCATACCATCCATCGCCTTGCCCCCCTTGTCCCTGGTTTAAATGCACTTTAAAAACATCGCTTTGGTAACAATAACCATCGATTACTACCGAATGACCAAAATCCTTAAGATTGGCTAAGTGTAAAAAAACGGGTCTCTTTTCATTTAATTCCTCATAAATGATTTTTTCGAGCTTACCGGTGGTGTAGGGCAATACTTTTCTCCATGAGATATAGCGACTTACTTTTACCTTATAATGTTCCTGAAGCAAACTGGCCGATGCAAGTTTATTCATATAACTATCAGTGCCGAAATCTTTTTGCACGGCCAATGCGGCATAATAATTATAGCGTGCCATTTCATCAATAGTTTTATTGTCGGTGGCCGGGTTGATAGTGTTAGCGAATAATTTCCAGTTTATTTTTGAACTGTCAATAGTTTCATTAATCCGAAATCCTTTACGGGAGGTATATGCTATATGCCCAAATGGCTTTAATTTATGATAATACATAATTTGCGCGAAAGCGGTGCTCCAGCATCCCAGGCGCATATTGTCAGGGGTATATTTTTGGAATCCGCCCATTTGCTTCCAATCAGTTTTTAAAAAACACGCATTATCTGACATGCATTCTTTCTGCGGAAAAAAGGGAATCGAAGTAGATACGAATAGATAAAGAAGAGATAACAGTACAACCCCAGTTAATAGAACGTGATATTTTTTCATTTTGATTTTTTAGGCAAATCAACCGGAAAAAATAATGTACATCCTCCCAAAACAGGTTTTGAAAGGTTTTATACAGATTTGAGAACCGTTTTGAGTTGATTAGTCTTTGTTGAATTCAAATAATCAGACGGGGAAATGCCTGTGTGCTTTTTAAACGAACGGTAAAAACTAGCTTCCGAATTAAAACCTGATTCAAGTGCAACTCCTAATATTGATAAATGGCTAAATTTAGGGTTTAGCAATTTTTCTTTTACTTCCTCAATCCGGTACTCGTTAACGAGGTTTCGAAAATTCTTTCCAAATTCTCGATTTATAGTTGCTGAAATCAAAGCAGCACTTATTTTCGCTTTATTAGCAAGCGAATTAATGCTTATATCCTGGTCCAGATAAATCTTGTTAGTTTCAAGTTCACGTATAATAATAACTTTCGCGCTTTCTATTTCTGCTCTTTGAAAATGAAATGCCTTTCTATAATCAGGCATTACATTATCAGGTGCTGATTTGAAATCTGGCTGATAATACCCTGCGAACCCCAAATAATATATCAGTAAAGAAAGAAATATATAGAATACTTGCCAGTGAAAAAAATGATTATACCCAAAGTGAAAAACCGAATCTAAAATAATGTTAACAGTTAAGGCAACAATTAAAACGCCGACTGCTATTAATATGTTCTTAAGCCATGAAAATGATGGATAGCAAGCATTTGATGTTTGATTGAATAAACGTCGATAATTACTAATGCATTTATAGCTTAAAAACCAATAGACAAAAGCACTTATAATGGACAAATAATCCTCGATAGCTTTAATTACATTAAAATGTAATTGCTCTGCAAGCCTATCTTTTACAAGTGGTTCAGCTTGTGGATATACAACAAGATATACCACCACAGCGTGAATAATAAATATAAAAGCAGGAATAAAATGGAAAAGATCTTTTAAATGAAGCTTAGTTAAATTTTGCGTGATAGCCACTACATAAATATAGGTTAACGGTTGAATCGCCAGGTCAACAGCCAAAGGGAAATAGCGAAAGAAATTAGTTTGCCATAATCCAAGTGTGTGGATCTCAATTTTAAAGCTAAGCAGTATAAAGACAAGCAACACAAAAGCCAGTAACCGCTTACTTACATTTTTTGATTTAAATATCAATAAAAGAATACTGCAAACTAATCCCTGGAGAATACCAAAGACGACAAAAACGTCGAACAAAGAGAAGGCCAGCTTACCCACGCATGATAATAATAACAGCTAATTTACAAATTTCATTCTGCATCCCCAGCTTTAACCCGCCGCTCCATTACTTCGCGCCAGGTGGTTAAAATAAACCCCTTCTCTTTTAAAAACACCCGCAACCTCGGATCAGTCATAGCCAGCAGATCGCCTTTACGCTTATTTCCTTCCTTACAAATGTATTTAAAGTGTTCAGACGGCAAAGTGCAATGCATGATCACCATGGTTAAGCCAGGAGATAACCGGCCTATGCTTTCAATGTAATGATCTGTATACCATTCTTGAATTTCCTTATCGGATTTATTGTCGACATCCGGCATGTTCCAATCATAGCTTGAATTATGGAGGTCATCCAAAACGGGCAAGCCATTTTTCCATAACATATCGCCCACTGCTTTTGCCTTACCTAACGCAGCGGCCTCAGGTATATCCATCCCCTCTTTGTATTTACCTTGTTTTTTTAGTGCAGCTATTGCCGCATTTTTTGCTTCTGACCGATAAAAAATATCATCACCGCCAGGAAACATTACGGGGATATGCTTTTCAATCCCCAGCTTCAGGTACTTTTCCATATAGGAATCTTTGGCAAACAGCGTTCCCATATGCGAGTCGAGGTGGGTTGGAATAAAACCCATACTTATAGCACGGTCAAGCTGTGCCCTTATTTCTTTATCCACTTCATCAGCCGTGGCATGAAAATAAACAGCTTCTACCGATGGCCAAAAGCTACCTTCCTTATCCGTTAGGCCCGGCACCGCGGATTTTCCTGACAGTGGCCCCCAGCGGTAATTTTCCCACTCGGATGTTAAGGTTAAATGTAACCCGGCGTCCATGGTTGGATGGGCTTTGATATATTTTACGATCTCGGGCACCCAGGGACAAGGCATCATTACACTTGTTGAAGTTGAAACCCCTTCGGTAATCGCTTTTTCAACTCCCTCATCTGATTCGTGCGACATGCCTGCATCATCTACATGCAAAATCAATACCCGCGCCCCTTTTGGCCAGCCTAAGCGCTCGGCATACGTTTTATTTTGCTGGGCACAAGCTATGGCAACTATGCAGCTCAGGATCAGCAGGAAGCTAAATTTTCTCATAATAAATATTAAGATTTCCGAAGTTTTTAAAACTTCGGAAGTCTCTTTTATAGTTTAATCGCCATTTACGGCTTTTGCAGCCTCATTTAACCACTCGTCTAATCAACTTATAATCTAAGATACAACTTATTCTTATCCAGTATCTTTCCAAAGGTCCAGCAAAGCAGCATATAGCAAACGGCAAATAATAATGAACCTATTGCCCCCGGCGCTATTACCTGGAAAAGCACCTCATTGACCCAGGCATATAAGTTACTTTTGCCATTTATTTTTATCATGAAAAGAATCACCACAAAAAGTTCAGAAAACAGGTAAACCGGCAGCGGGTTTTTACCAACAGTTGTAAAGAAGGCAGTCCAGTTGGCTTTATTCCATTTTTTTATTTCGATCAGATAGATGAGGGCTGAAATAAGTACAAGGTCGATACCTACTGTTAATAATACAAACGGGCTCGACCATAGTTTTTTAGCAATTGGGAAGGTCATATTCCAGCATAGCGCAATAAAAATAAATAAAAACCCGAAGAGCATTAACTTAGCCAGGGTTTCGTATCCTTTGCCTTTCTCCTGTATAAATTTGCCGGCAAAGTATCCGCAAACAACATTTACGATAGCGGGCAGGGTACTTAAAATACCTTCAGGATCGAAAGCAACGCCTTCGCCATGATACATATGTGCTTCGTCCATTACCAATTTATCAAAATAAGTACCCACATTTGTTATCATACCATAAGGAGCTGACGGGTCGCCGTAAATGAGCAGCAAAAACCAATAACCCAATAAAAGTAAGATACTGATAACGATTATGGTAGTTTCAGATCTTATAAAATAGATCAATAGCGACGCAAAGAGATAACAAAGCGCTATACGCTGCAAAACTCCAAATATACGGGTATGGCTTATAGGTGATAAATGCCAGCCGCTTGCATCATGTTGTACAAACGGAAACCAATACATTAAAAACCCGAACAAAAATATCAGCGCCGCCCTTTTTAATATCTTCAATAAAACCGATGAGTTGTTTTGACCGGAAAACTTTTTCATGGAAAAGCTCATGGCATTACCAACCGCGAATAAGAAGGAAGGGAAAACCAGATCGGTGGGTGTAAATCCAAACCATAAAGCATGCTCAAGCGGTGGAAATGGCGCTGCCCCGCTGCCTGGTGTATTAACAATGATCATAAAACAAATTGTCATTCCCCGAAATACATCAAGCGAAAGAAAACGGTTAGCACTTTTGTCCATAGTTTAAAAAAGAGTTGAAAATGATAGGGGAAATAATGTACAATATAAAGTTTATTTGAAAGCTAATATAATAATACATTAACCGCATTTCGAAACCGTGCTGATGTTTTTTTAATTATTTATAAAGCGCCGGTACATCACTGTATTACATACTGTTACCGGAACTACCGTGGTTAATAATAACACATGAAATATTTATATATTAAATTTTATGAAACAAGTTAAACAACCAATTGTAGTTATAAGTAATAAAATAAAACAATAAACTAAAATTATGAAGAAGCTAGTATTAATGATTGCTGTTGCATTAATGGCATTCACCACCACGTTTGCACAGGACAGACAACAACAGGATCAACAAAGACAACATGCTGATCAAAACGGAAACAATGGTCAAAACAGAAATTCTGATCATCAAACCAGCTATCACAGCAGCACCAGGCATTACAGCTCGCATAGAAGCAAGCACTACAGCAGGCGGAGAAGATCAACTGATCACCATTCGCAAGACGGAATGTAATTAAAAAAAGCCTAAGCAATTAGGCTTTTTTTATGCCGTGTATTTAAGTTTAACCTTTTTATCTTTTCCATTTTAAACCAGTTTAAAGCGTACGACTTTGTGATATTTAAAAATCACTTGTCCAAAGTCTTCTGTAATAGTTAATTCTTACTATTTTTGACTTCCATGTTAACTATAACCAACCATACGCTCGAGAAACTGGAAATGTTATTAAAAACAACCGGGTACAAGGTGCGTTATGAAAAAGGTAATTTTAAAACCGGCGCCTGTTTGCTGCAACATAGCAAGGTAGTGGTTGTTAATAGGTTTTCGGGACTGGAAAGCAAGATATTAGCGATAAGTGAGCTGGCACGCGACCTTGAGATGGATTATAACTTGCTGGATGAAAAGCAAATGGCTTTTATACATCAGCTTAAACAAACTAAACTGGAATTGTGACCATTACATTTTTAGGTACCGGAACTTCTCAGGGCGTGCCTGTTATTGCCTGCAACTGCGAGGTTTGTACTTCGGCTGATCTGCGGGATAAACGCCTGCGTACTTCTATTTTGCTTGAAGGTGAAGGCAAAGTGGTTGTTATTGACTCGGGGCCCGATTTCAGGTATCAGATGTTAAGAGCCAACGTGCAGCGTTTAGATGCCATTGTGTTTACCCATGAGCATAAAGATCATATAGCCGGCCTTGATGATATAAGGGCATTTAATTACAGGCAAAAAGGGCCGATTGATGTGTATGCCGACTGGCGCGTGCAAGATGCCTTAAAACGTGAATTCCATTACATTTTTGAAGATTTTAAATATCCGGGCATTCCGCAGTTAAGCCTGCATACCATTGGCGCTGATCCGTTTAACATAGGCAATGTGCATTTTATTCCGATTGAAGTGATGCATTATAAATTACCTGTACTTGGATTCAGGATAAATGATTTTACTTATATAACTGACGCAAAAACAGTTTCGGAAACGGAAAAGGAAAAAATAAAAGGCAGTAAAATTTTAGTGGTGAACGCCCTGCAAAAGCAAACCCACATTTCGCACTTTACGCTGGACGAAGCAATAACCTTTGCCGAAGAAATAGGTGCCGAAAAAACCTACTTTACCCATATCAGTCACCGTTTAGGGAAACATGAGGATATTTCAGGCCAGCTGCCCGGCAATATTGACCTGGCTTATGACGGTTTGCAACTGGAAATTTGAGCCGGATTTACGATGATTTAAATTTACAATCTCACAAAGCTCACATGATCCATGGATCCTTTATAGCTTCCTAAATGCCCTTTGTGGCGCACATCAATCTGACCACGGATGGTAATATTTTTATGGTTTAGCTGTGTAAACTTTCCATCATTATATTGAAATAACCCAACATGGGTTCCTGATAAGTAAAGCGGGCAGTCCTGGCTAAAATTTATCCAAATGGCATGGTCGCTTGAATGGCTGACAAATAAACTGTCATTAAATAATGCAGATTCCTCTTTGCCTTCCTTATAAGTTCCATACACTTCCACATACTGATGGTCATATTGCTCGATGTTAGCAATCAACCGGGTAAAACTGACCCTTTTAAAGGCAATGCCCGCATCGCAGTCACTTTCAAAAACTTTTTTTTCTTTTGTTGCGCAGGACTGCAGCAGGCACGCAGCCATGAGGAACCAAAAAACATTCCATTTGTAAAACACACAGAAAAACCGCCTCTCATGGGTTAAAGCCATACCGCAATTGTAATTAAATAACTATTATTCTTACACGCTAAACACCCTGGTTTTACCCCTATCAAAATTTACCGGTTAGACCATCAATCCATCATAAGGTTTAATGCAATTTAGTTAAGTTTTAGCAGTTTTTTATTTTGCAACTATATTGATACAAGCTTCAAGTGTCTTTAATGTTTCACATCCAACATTAAGCCTTAAAAACAGCAAAGAGTTACGGAGTTTTTAAAGCTTCGTAACTCTGATTCATCATGAAGTTTTAATATTTGACTCTATAACAGTTTGTATGG
The DNA here is from genome assembly GCA_028287865.1 of Mucilaginibacter sp. Lineage (GTDB taxonomy): Bacteria > Bacteroidota > Bacteroidia > Sphingobacteriales > Sphingobacteriaceae > Mucilaginibacter. The sequence goes on from JAQBOU010000021.1 coordinate 29,468, forward strand.
GCAAAAACTAATTATAGAAGTTTTTTAACACAGAAACCGAGAAGACGCTGGGATCGCAGAGAGATAAATTTATTTTTTTAAGCGTATTTAAACAGCCTGTTAGATTTAAAAACTCAGCGAACTCTGTGTCTCCTTTACATCTTTGTGTTAAAATCACCCACATTATCCGTTATAGAACCAAATATTTTTATTTTAAAACCGGCAATATGATCTTTGATTGATCATGATACACGTTGATGGTTTCTTTTACAAAATCATCATCCTTTGCGTGATAAATATCAATAAACTGCTGGGGGTTACGGTCAACCAAAGGGAACCAGCTGCTTTGCACCTGTACCATAATTCTGTGTCCCTTTTTAAAAGTATGGGCTACATCAGGCATGGTATATTTCACCTCTGTTGGTTTGCCCGGCACAAAAGGCTCAGGATTAGAATAACTGTTGCGGTACCTGCCCCGCATAATTTCGGCCCGCACCAGCATCTGGTAGCCGCCCATCGGGTATTTTACAACCGGGTCAGTTTCGGCATAAATATCTACATTGTTATAGCCTGCATTATCCGGATATACGTCAATCAGTTTTACCACAAAGTCGGCATCAGTGTTTGATAAACTAACCATCAGGTCGGCAACCACCGGGCCGCCTAAAGTTACATCGTTAGTCAGCGTATCCGTTTCAAACGTTAACACATCTGTTCTGCGCGATGCAAACCGCTGGTCATCGGTCATGTAATTACGGGTACGGTTGAAATGTACATCCTGGGTATAGGGAACCGGTTTGGCGGGGTCACTTATGTATGTATCAAATGTTGGTTTACCGGTATTGGCGGCAGTAAAGGAGAGCTTTCCTTTTTGCTTAAGGTAAAGATCCGTAGGCTGCACATCAGCAGGGGGCCATTGCGGTAACTGGTGCCATTTGTTTTCGCCTGTAAAAAACACGGACGCTTTGCTGATACTATCAACAGAACCTTTGCCGCGCAGGTAAAAATCAAAAAACGGAATTTCTATATGGTTGGCGTACCACTCGCTGGTATTGCTGCCCCATGGAACATTGCCTAAATGTGTACCATCATTATTGCGCCATTGCTCGTGGTACCAGGGGCCCATCACCAGGCGATTGTTGGTTGCAGGGCTTTGCTTGTCAATTGCTTTGTAAACATTCCATGCGCCAAAGCAGTCTTCTGCATCAAATATACCGCCAACAACCAGCATGGCCGGCTTAACATTTTTAATGCCAACCCTTGCATTGCGGGCCATCCACCACGCATCGCGGTTGGGGTGCATCATCATCTGGTTCCAAAATACAAGACTGTCGCCCATTATTTTGGTAAGATTTGGCAATGCCCCTGCATTTAAATAAAACCGGTAATTATCATGGATGGGCGGGTCCCAGGTTGGTGCAGGTACGCTGGTGGGGTGCGCATGCGGATATCCAAAGCCAAATTCTTTATAAAAAGCGAAAGCATCCATCTGGAAAAATGCGCCGTTATGGTGAAAATCATCTCCAACAAACCAATCAGTTACCGGTGCCTCGGGGCTCACTGCTTTAAGCGCAGGGTGGCCGCTCAGCGATGCCATGGTCGAATAAAAACCTGGATATGAAATACCGAATACGCCTACGTTTCCATTATTATTTTCGAGGTTTTTTACCAGCCAGTCAATGGTATCATAGGTATCGCTGGCTTCGTCAATATCCTTTTTTGTTTTCTTATCAGGATTAAACGGGCGCACATCCATGTAAACTCCTTCGCTCATCCACCTGCCGCGAACATCCGTTATTACCATAATATAACCTTTTCGGCAATATTTAATAAGGTGATTTACCCAAAATGGCCGGTATTGATCCTTGCCATAGGGTGCACACGAGTATGGAGTGCGTTCCATTAGTATGGGATGTTTTTCCGACTGGTCTTTAGGCAGGTAAACCGAAGCAAAGAGTTTAACACCATCGCGCATTGGGATGGTTACTTCCTTTTTTATATAATTATTTACAAACCATGCCGAATCTGCGCTTTGCGCAAAGGCGAAAATTGGAGAAAGAAAAAGAACAATAAGGTAAATTTTTTTCATTATCATAAATTAATGGGTCAATAAGTAAATATGATAATTTTTTGAGAAGAAAGGAAATGGATGTGCGGATGTGCAGATGCGTGGATGTGCAGATATGCGAATGTTTGGATGAGCGGATGAATCGGTTTGCAAAATTATAATGTCGTCTATCAAATCATTTGCACACTTGCACGTCATTTATTCAACTCCCGTAATTTTTCTCTTATATAAATACCGGCCGAAGTTAGCTGACTATCAGTCCACCCACCGTTGTATGGCGCGCCGGGAAGCAATAATGCTGTTGTTTCTTCTTTATCAGTTATGTTCCAGTTGGCCCAGCTTAATTTATTGTCTTCCATCCATCGCATCCAGGTTTTAACTTCGTTCCTGTCGAATTTACCGTTGCCATTAGCTTCTCCAACTCCCCATTCGGTTATTATAAGCGGTAAACCTTTTTTTATGGCGAGATCAGCTTTGGCGCGAAGCTGTTCCTGGTGGTTAGGGTCAGATGCATAGAAATGAAATGAGTATGCTATATTTTTAAACCCTTCGATAGGATTGTTTGCCACTACATCAACATCCTGATCCCAATGCGGACTGCCAACAACAATAAGATTGACAGCATCGTTTTTACGAATTTCGGCAATTACCTGGGTGGCATAATTTTTAACTGTATCCCAGCTGATTGCTTCCGGTTCATTCCATATTTCATAGATCACATTAGGCACACCTGCATATTTTTTCGACATCTCTGCAAAAAACTCTTTGGATTGGGCTAAATGCTGGTTGCTATGGTGATCATGCCAGTCTATCAACACATAAATGCCATCTTTAATAGCCTGGTCAACCACATTTACAATTAGCTGTTTTTGCAGGGCAGGTTCCTGTAAATATCCATGATCCGGTTGTACCCCCATTGATGCGCGGATAAGCGATGCTTTAAAATCATTGGCAAGCCAGTTTACTACCGCAGGGTTATAATATTTGCGGCCCTGCCATAAGCTCCAGGAAAAGCTTATACCTCTCAGCTGGGGTTCGGCACCGTCTTTATTAATTATTTTGCCATTTTCAACCCGCAAGGCGCCATTAACAGCAACGGGTGTTTTAGTGCTTTGCGCAAATAGCGCCGCGTTAAATAGTACGCCAAATAAAAATATCCCGGTCACTTTTTTCATGCACTTATTCTTCTTTAAAGAGCAAGGTAAAGTAATATCCCGACAAACAATTTATGATGTAAAAAAATCATCATAAATTGTTAAAAAGCAAACGGACAACGTTAGCGAAAAATGAGTTTAACCGGGTGCAGTACTTATTTGCTATAATAGTTATAGGCGGCCTTCGCTATCCTGGCTATTATTGCATCACGTGTTGCCTCATCGCTGGTTGAATTGCAAACAAATACCGATATGGCTATATGTTTACCATTAGCAAGGGTAATTATTCCAACATCGTTTGTAGCGGGCGTAAGGCCTCCGGCATTGGTTCCTGACGAGCCGGTTTTGTGGGCAACCACAGTACCGGCAGGCAGCATACCTTTTATCCTGTTGGGGCCTGTAGTGGTTCCCGTCATCAAATTATACAAAAAATCGGTGTTTGTTTTTGAGAGTACTTTATCTTTATAAAAAAGGTCAAGTAATTGGGTCATCTCAACGGGCTTGCACCAATTGGTGTATTGAACTTCCCAGGCCGATGCCATATCTGCTTCGGAAGCGTTTATAGCTACATTTTTTATGCCCAGGCGCAGCATATAGTCTTGTACAGGTTTAGTTCCGCCCAAAACGCTGAGCAAAATATCACACGCGTTATTATCACTTAATGATACCATATAACGCAGTAATTCCGCAAAAGAAACATCTACATTGCCCTTGGGGTATTTATCACGTAAGGGGCTGAAGGTATTTTTAGGCAGATCCCGTTTTTTAAGATGGATCAATTGATTCAATGATATTTTTCCCGTATCAACCCAATGCAAAATAGTTAAAGCAATAGGAAACTTCATTACACTTTGCATTACCAAACGGGCGTTGCCGTTATAGTTCACTGTGTCACCACTCTCCAAATTTAAAATTGATACCCCTACTATTCCTTTAGCAGGTTTAGCGATTTGAGCAATCTGGTAGCGCAGTGAATTTTGTTGCGCCTGTGCTCCCACAGGGAGTAAAAAAACAACTATTAAACAAAATACCAGGATAGACTTCTTCATAACACAATAATAACGCAATTATAGGCATGAAGTTTAATCCAAGTGTAAATTATATTATCGCTCGGGTAACTCTTATAGTTTAATTAAGCTGGTGTTTTTTAAAATACACATAAGAATAAATATAGGGCACAAAAGCCAAAATAAATGTTCCGCACATAAATACAATTGCTGCTGTTTCACGTGGCAATAACAGCGTAGCAATGGTTAAAACTATTCCTCCCGCAAACCAAAGTTTTCCCGCCAGGCGATGCGTTGCCCGCCAGTTATCTTCATTTTCAAGCGCCCAGGGTGTGCGGATGCCTGCAAAGTAGTTTGGTTTTATGCTATGCATCATGTTACCCATAAAAACAAACAGCAGGCCTACTAAAGAGAATACCAGCTTATCCGGCTTAAACCCATGGTGTATACTTGAAAATGTGATAGCAATATTTAAAGCTGATAAAAATATAACCAGCCCAAGTGCAAATTTTTGAAAGGTGCTTTCGCCATATTTCACCTGTTTTTTAGGATCAATTGCCGGCAGAAATTTTAACAGAAAATAAACGAGCAGTGAAACCATTTGCATAATTAATATGAACACCGCAAATTCGCTTTTACTGCCATACCTGTTCACATTTCCATGTATATCATAATGCATGGGTACCGAAGCCGGCAGATCCGCATATATAAATAGCAGGTAAGCAATTGGCAATAACCATACTACCAATGCGGCACCATCTGATAAGGTAATTTTCTTCATTTATTTTATTTTTTATGAGATTGCAGGTTTACAAGCCATTTTAGCAGCTCATCCATCACCGTAGTATTTAAGGAATAATAAATAAATTGCCCCTCTTTTACCGATACCACCAGTCCAGCCTGGCGCAAAAGGTCGAGGTGGTGCGAAATGCTTGGTTTTGATATATTAAACTGATCCGCTATCTCCCCCGCCGTAAGGTCCTTTACCTTCAGCAAGTCCAATATCTCCCTTCGGGTGGGGTCGTTAAGTGCTTTAAACAGCGTATTCAAAACTATTATTTATATATTTAGACAAATATCTAAATACCTATTGAATTTTACAATTTTTAATGATTTTATTAATACAATCCGTTTTGTTCTGAAAAATTTTCGTTAATTAAGGGCTATTATCAAATTCAATTATGCACAGAAGAAATTTCTTAAAAACAGGCTCATTGGCCGGGTTAACGTTAAGCACTTTAGCAGTAGCCTCCTGTAATTTAGCACCTGCTGATAAAAAACAGGAAGAAACCGCCGGCAATGAAAAACCTGATGATTTTGCCTTAAACGAAGTAACCATTGATACTCTTCAGCAAAAAATGCAGAGCAAGGAATATACTTCACGTTCCATTACCGAAATGTATCTTAAACGCATAAATGATATTGATAAAAGCGGCCCTAAACTTAACGCAGTTATTGAATTGAACAAGGATGCACTGAGTATAGCTGATGCAATGGATAAGGAACGTGCCGCCGGGAAGGTGCGCGGGCCTTTACACGGCATTCCTATGCTGATAAAAGATAATATTAGCACCGGTGATACGATGCACACTACTGCGGGAGCATTGGCCATAGCAGATAATATTGCAAAAGAAGATGCATTTATCGTAAAAAAATTAAGAGCAGCAGGTGCAGTGCTGCTCGGTAAAACAAATTTAAGCGAATGGGCAAACTTCCGATCTACCCACTCAACCAGTGCGTGGAGCAGTCGTGGCGGGCAAACCAGATGTCCTTATATTTTGGACCGGAACCCAAGCGGGTCAAGCGCTGGATCCGGTTCAGCGGCTTCAGCTAATTTATGTGCTATTGCTATTGGTACAGAAACGGATGGCTCAATTGTTTCGCCTTCGTCTGTGAACGGTTTAGTTGGCATAAAGCCGACGGTTGGCTTGTGGAGCCGTACCGGTATTATTCCTATCTCAAAAACACAGGATACAGCGGGCCCTATGGGTCGTACCGTGAGGGATGCTGCTATTTTGTTAAGTGCATTGGCAGGCGAGGATTCACAGGACAGCTATACAGCCGCCAGCAAAGGAAAGGTTGAAGCAGATTATACCAAATTTTTAGATGCGAACGGTTTACAGGGCAAACGTATAGGCATTGAGAAAAGCGCCATGAAGCTTGGCCCGGCAATGGATGGTTTATTTCAGCAGGCTATAGAAATATTAAAAAGTAAAGGCGCTACCGTTGTTGAGGTGGAGCTTAACAAACAACTGAAACCGATTGGTAATGCCGAATTTACGGTACTGTTATATGAGTTTAAAGACGGCCTCAATAAATATTTAGGCGCGGCAACCTCAAAAGTAAAATCATTGGCTGATGTAATTGCTTTTAACAAGCAAAATGAAGCTAAGGCAATGCCGTTTTTTAAGCAGGAAACTTTGGAACTTGCCCAAAAGAAAGGTGACCTTAACCAAAAAGAGTAGCTGGATGCCTTACAAAAAACCACCGGCATTACCCGAAAAGCAATTGATAGTATGTTAAAGGACAACAATCTGGACGCCATTGTTGCCCCGACCAATGGATTTGCAGGTTGTATAGACCTGGTGAATGGTGATTATGATAATGGTTTTTCCTTTTCGGGTCCGGCGGCAATGGCCGGGTATCCGCATATTACCGTGCCAATGGGCTATGCGCATGGTTTACCGGCAGGGATTTCATTTATAAGCAGCGCCTATAAAGAGGGAGATATCATTAAGCTTGGATATGCCTATGAACAGGCGTCGAAAAAAAGGGTAAAGCCTGCTTTTAAAGCGGATTTGCTGGGATGAGCATGTTCCACCATTCGCTTATGAAGACTTACTGCTAAGATTTTTTCTCAATGTCCTTTAATATCTTCAGCATAAGGTCGTTTTGATATTCAAGGTGTGATAAAATAGTTTCAATTTCCAGCTCTGCCTGTATGTTTATTTTAAGATCCGCTTCTGCTCTTAAATCTGCATGTTTTGCCTGAACGTTTTGACCGATCATAATTAGCGGCATCAAAAAAAGCTGGATCATATTTGAAATAAACAGCCAAAGAACAAATCCCGGAAAAGGGTCAAATCTTGCTGCTTTTGGTGCAAACATATTCCAACCCAGCCATATCGCAGTCCATAAAAAAATAATTACGAAAAAACCCATGCTTCCAACATGGTCAGTTATCCAAACAGCGATCTTGTCAAGTACAGACGGTTTTATTTTGCTCTTCATTCCGGAGGCTAAAATTTCTCTTCTTTTATTTTTAAACTCCTCAACAGAAAGCGGTTTTTTTATATCCATAGTTAAGAATGTGGTTAGTAGACAGTAATGGGTGCAA
>JAQBOU010000048.1 GCA_028287865.1 Mucilaginibacter sp.
ATTGTCTCATTTTTAACATAGAAACATAACAAATATATGAAATTTCGTATACGAAAGCCTACTCTTTGGTATAAAATCATGAAGATTACATTTAGCCAAATACTGATAGCCGTAGTATTAAGCAGCTTTGCTTATTCAAATCCTTTAAAGGCTCAGGACGTACTTAATAAAACAGTTAACATGTCCCTTAACAATGTTACGTTAATGGATGTAGTTAATTACTTAGAGAAAAACAATGACATCAAGTTTATCTATAGTAAAAACTCAATTGATGTTTCAAAAAAAATATCAGTAAACTACCAAAATCAACCGCTTAAAACTGTGCTTGATGGGGTGTTTAAAACAAATGGTATTGATTATGAAATATTAAAAGACAGGATAATTCTTGGAAAAGCATCTGATAAGGCGGTTGCAGCAAATAGCCCAGGTGTTGTAACCGAGGTAAGCGGAAACACTGCTAATGCATTTGCAGCTGCAATTCCGGTAACCGGTAAAGTTGTGGATGAAAGCGGTGCGCCGGTTATTGGTGCATCGGTACTTGAAAAAGGTACCACCAATGGTATAACCACGGATATAAATGGTTTATTTAAGCTTAATGTAGGCAGCACACAGTCTGTTTTGGTGATACAATATATTGGTTATACAAGCCAGGAAATGCCGGTGGGCAGCCAAACTAATTTTACCATTACTTTAAAAGAAGCCGTTAAAGGTTTGAATGAGGTAGTTGTAATTGGTTACGGAACACAAAGTAAAGCAGTAACTACGGGTGCCATTAGTGGTGTTAAAGCAGCTGATCTTCAGGATCAGCAAGTAACACGTATTGACGATGCTTTACAAGGTCGCGTTTCGGGTGTTAGCGTGGTACAAAGCTCTGGTGCGCCGGGTTCGGCTCCAACTATCAGGGTACGGGGTATAACTTCAATCAATGTTAGCGATCCTTTATATGTAATTGACGGTATTTTAGTTGATAATGGGGGTATTGATAACATTAATCCAAATGATATCGAAAGCATTGATGTATTAAAAGATGCTTCTGCAGCTATTTACGGATCGCGCGCGGCTAACGGTGTTATTTTAGTAACTACTAAAAAAGGGAAAAAAGGCCCTGCTACTGTTTCTTATAATGGTTACGTAGGTTTTCAGGCTCCTGTTAGCAAGGTGCAACTTACTAATGCTACACAGTATGCAACATTAAGAAACGAATCAGTAACTAACGATGGTGGCGTAGCGCCCTTTGCTAATCCCTCATCATTTGGAACCGGTACAAACTGGCAAAATGCAATTTTCAGTAATAGTGCTTTAATACAAAATCATAATTTAAGTTTAAGCGGTGCTAATGATAACGCAACCTATTATACTTCATTTGGTTACCTCGATCAGAAAGGTATAGTTGAGCCTGCAGTATCTGATTACAAAAAGTTTAACTTTACTACTAATACTACTTATAAAGTAAAAAAATGGCTTACTATAGGCGAAAATTTCACTTATACCTATACACATAGCCAAAATGGTTTTAATACCAATAGTGTATTTGGGGGCCCGTTAAGCTCAGCTTTAAACCTTGATCCGCTTACACCTGTATTGCAGCTAAATCCTGCGTCATCGCCAAATCCAAATGACTATAATAACCAGTATGCAGTAAGAAATGGGCAGGGCCAATTATATGGTATATCTAATTATGTAGGTCAGGAAATAACCAACCCATTAGCTTATATACAAACTATACAAGGTAATTATAACTTCAGTACTAACTTATTAGGTAGTGCATTTGCTGAGTTATCACCAATAGCAGGTTTAAAAATCAGATCACAGATCAGTGCTAAGCAGGCTTACTATGGCAGCGATTCATTTACACCGCTGTATTATTTAAATTCAAGTACCAGCAACCAGTCAAGCACTTCGCAATATGAAGAGAACGACAGGAATTTAAGCTGGAATATTGATAACACAGCAACGTATACACATTCGTTTGGAAAAAATAACTTTACGGCATTAATTGGTCAAAGCGCTCAGCAGGAAAGTGCTTCCGGCATTGGAGGAACATTTCTTGGTGAACCTATAAATAGCTTTTCGCAGGCGTCACCAAATTTCCCACTGCCAAGCGCTAATAAAATAGCAAATGGTTTTGATAATCAGCCGGTTCACTTAGCTTCTCTTTTTGGTAGGTTAACTTATGACTATGATCAGAAATATTTGTTTACCGGCATTATCCGTCATGATGGCTCATCAAAATTCGGGTCAAATAACATCTACGGAACTTTCCCATCGGCCGAAGCTGGTTATGTACTAACCAAGGAAGACTGGTTTCCTAAAAACTCATTTGTCGATTTCCTGAAGGTTCGTGGATCATATGGAGTAGTTGGTAATGAATTGTCACTGGCTGCATTTCAGTATGCAGAAACAATTAGTGGTGGTCGTAATGCGGTTTTTGGTAGCGGATCTGGTGAAAATGTGCAGGTTGGCTACAGCCCTAACGCACCTGCTAATCCAAACCTGCAGTGGGAACGTACCCAAACTGCTGATTTAGGATTTGATGCAACCTTGTTTCATAATTTAACCGTGAATCTTGATGTGTATCGCAAACTAACCAAAGGCATGCTTGAAACATTGCAACTGCCGACATATGCAGGATTTCCCGGACAGCCTTATGCAAATGTAGGTAACATGGTTAATAAGGGGATAGAATTGAACCTTAACTATGCAAACAAGATTGGCGATTTACATTATAACGTTGGCGGCAATATTTCTTATAACAATAACAAGGTTACCTACCTGGGTTCTCAAATTCAATACTTAACTGTTGGTACCGTACAAAGTTCAAATTATGAAATAGGACGTACATCAGTAGGCCAGCCGGTGGGTGAATTTTATGGTTTCCAGGAATTAGGTGTTTTTCATTCACAGGCAGAAATTAATAACTACAAAAATGCCCAGGGACAATTGATACAGCCTAATGCGAAACCCGGAGATTTTAAATGGGCTGATTTAAACGGCGACGGTAAAATTGATGCAAGTGATCGCAAATTTTTAGGTAATCCTAATCCGCCGTTTACTTATGGCATTAATATCAATGCCAATTACAAACAATTTGATTTGAAAATATTTGGGCAAGGCGTATGGGGTAATCAAATTTACCAGGCGTACCGTCGTTTAGATATTCCTACGGCTAACTATCCTATTGCAGCATTACAGGCATGGACACCTTCAGATCCAAGCAGTAATTACCCGCGTTTAAGTGATTCAGATCCGAATAATAACTTTAAAAACCCATCAAATTTCTATTTGCAAAGTGGTGCCTACTTCCGCATCAAAACATTGCAATTGGGGTATACTATACCGGCATCATGGGCTAAAGCTGCTGATGTACAAAGGGTAAGGTTTTATATAAGCAGTAATAACCTGGCTACAATAACAGGTTATAAGGGATATGATCCGGAGATTAGTGGTGGTATTGATATGGGTATCTATCCTCAGGCCCGCACATTTATGGCCGGTTTAGATGTTACATTATAAAATTAAGAATTAAAAAAATGAACAGTAAATATATAAAATACACAGCATTTTCCTTGTTAGGGGTAATGGGCATTGTTGCCTCCTGTAAAAAATCTTTGCAATTACAACCTGTTGGCGAATTCGCGGCAACAAATTATTATGCCAATCCGGCACAAGCTTTAAGCGCCGTTGTAGCAGCTTATGATCCGTTGGTTACCGAAACCGGTGGAATTGATAACACCTATTCTGATCCGCTTGGCGCACTTAATTCAGCATCTGATGATTGCTTTGCAGGTGGTGGCAGCTCTTCAGATGTACCATCATGGCAGGCAATTAACAATTATACGCTTAATCCTGCTCTGGGCCCCCAGGATCAGTTTTGGGCAATTAATTTTCAGGGTGTTAACCGTGCAGATGTTTTGCTGCAAAACCTGCCGCATGTACCGGGGCTAACCGGCGCTCTTTTAAATAGATATACTGGCGAAGGTTTGTTTTTACGCGCACATTATTACTTTGATTTGGTGCGTTTATTTAAAAATGTACCTTTAATATTAACGTCGCTGGGGTTAACAAATGTTTATACAGTAACTCAGGCTCCTGCTGACTCTGTTTATGCCCAAATTGAAAGGGATCTTAAAACAGCAGTAACCGATTTACCTGCATCAGTTGTTGCTTCAGAAAATGGCCGTGTTACCCAGGGCGCTGCCCAGGCATTGTTGGGCAAAGTTTATTTATATGAGAAAAAATGGACCCTGGCTGCTGCAGCTTTTTCTACTGTAAATGGCACTCCGGGAGCCACAAGTACTTATGGATATAAGTTACAGGCTAATTTTGGTGCTATTTTTAGCCCCGCAAATAAATTTAACAGCGAATCGATTTTTGAATTGGTTCACTCTGGTACTCAAAGCTACACATGGAGCAACTGGGATCAGTTTAAATCAAACATTTATGTTCAAATGGTTGGTCCAAGAAGTTACACTGGCCCTTTGTACTATAGCGGTGGGTATGGCTTTAATCCGGTTACTCCGCAATTAGCCGCTGCAATGAAAGGTGATCCGCGTTATGGTTATACAGTTGCTAACATTGATAGTTTAACTAAAGCTACCAAATCTTCTTATCAGCAAAGCTACCAGGGCTCTGGTTACTATATTCAAAAGTATGCTCCGTTAATGGCTAACAAAGTAACTTCTGGTATTACTGATCTTAACTGGCCAAATGATTATATCGAGATCCGTTTGGCAGATACCTACCTTATGGAAGCCGAAGCATTGGTAAATGCCGGAAGTGATGTAGCACGCGCCCAAAGTTTATTGGATGCTGTACGTGCAAGGGTTGGCTTATCATCAGTACCAGCCACACTGCCAAATATTTATAATGAGCGCCGTTTGGAGTTAGCAACAGAAGGCCATCGCTGGTTTGACCTTGTAAGATGGGGACAAGCACCTTCGGTTTTGGCATTCAAAGGCTTTAAAGCAGGAACTAATGAGATATTACCTATTCCGCTTAATGAGACAACAGGTTTATCTAAAATAAAACAAAACCCTGGTTACTAACCCTGGTTTATAGACAAGAGATTGCAGCCCATAGCGCTGCAATCTCTTGTTTTGTTAATATTGATCTTTGCCAATTAAAACCATTATGAAAAATATAAAATCATTTACCCTGGTTATTTTATTGTTAATGGTCTTTTTTGTCGCACTTAGCTGCAGTAAAAAATCATCAGGCGGCCTACAGCCAGTTACATCTATAACTTTTGTTAAAACAGATGTAAGCATGTGGCTTACTACTCCCGACAGGCAATCATTACTTCAAAAACAAAACATCGGCCTGTTGTTTAATACTGCAACAAATTCAAACACCACTATCAACGTTGATACAGCAACGCAATACCAGTCTATTGATGGTTTTGGCTTTGCACTTACCGGTGGAAGCGCCACTTTGATCAATGGTTTGCCTGCCGCCCAGCAGGATGCTTTATTAAAAGAATTATTTGCGACAGACAGCACCAATATTGGTATCAGTTACCTGAGGATCAGCATTGGCGCCTCTGATATGAGTGCAAGTGATTTTACTTATGATGATGTATCAGGCACGGATGTAAACCTGCAAAATTTTAGCATCAATAAAGAGATGACAGATCTTATTCCTGTATTAAAAAAGATCATTGCCATTAATCCATCAATCAAAATATTAGGTTCACCATGGACGGCCCCTGCCTGGATGAAAACCAATAACAGCTTTAGCCAGGGCAGTCTCAATACCGCTTATTATGATGCTTATGCCAGGTATTTTGTAAAATATATACAGGCTATGCAGCAACAGGGTATCACTATTGATGCCATCACCCCACAAAATGAACCTTTAAATGCCAACAACAACCCAAGCATGGTTATGCAGCCGGTTGAAGAAGAGAATTTTGTTAAAAACAATCTTGGTCCGCAGTTTAAGGCTGCAGGTTTAACTACCAAGATCATTGTATATGACCATAACGCAGACAGGACTGACTACCCTTTAACCATACTTGCTGATCCGGCAGCGTATCAATATGTTGATGGCTCTGCTTTTCATTTATATGCAGGTAACATCAGCGCATTAACGCCGGTACACACAGCCTATCCTAATAAAAATCTTTATTTTACAGAAATATACACCGCTTCTACAGGTTCTTTTAGTGGTGATCTGTCATGGCATTTAAATAATGTTATTATAGGTGCAACACGTAACTGGTGCCGCAATGTAATAGAATGGAACCTGGCGACAGATCCAAATTTTGGTCCGCATACCAACGGCGGCTGCTCCACCTGCCAGGGAGCTTTAACAATAGGATCGTTTATTGCCCGCAATGTTTCTTATTATATTATTGCACATGCATCAAAATTTGTAAGGCCCGGGGCAATAAGAATCGCGTCAGATAATGAAGCAACACTGCCAAATGTGGCCTTTAAAAACACGGATGGTTCAAAAGTGCTTATCGTTTTAAATAGCGGAAGCGCTGCACAAACTTTCAACATTAAATTCAACTCAAAAATTGTTACCACCACATTGGCTGCCGGTGCTGTGGCTACCTATAAATGGTAAAAAAGCAATGAGCATCTATGAAAAATAAAACCATTTGTTTTCTCATTTTTCTTTTGGTGCCATTATGCGCGTTATTAACCCAATGCCTTAATAAAGATAAAAAGGATCCCCGGGATGAAGTTTATGCAGGCTCAGATAAATGTATAAAATGCCATAAAAATGTTTATGATTCTTATATACACACCGCTCATTTTCAAAGCTCGCGGCCGGCTTCAGTAAATACCATACATGGAAGTTTTTCGGCAGGTAAAAATATAGTTGAATTAAATGATCACCTAAAGGTGATGACGGAAAAGCGGAATGCCGCCCTTTACCAGGTAGCCTATCTTAACGGCAAAGAAGTGGAGGCACACCGCTTTGATATTACTTTTGGCGGGGTTAAGGCCGAAACCTATCTTTATTGGAAAGGGAAGCAATTATTTGAATTGCCATTGTCGTATTTTGATGCATTGCATAAATGGACAAACAGCCCCGGTTATGCAGGTAACCGTGTTGATTTTAACAGGCCTATTTTGCGCAGGTGCTTTGAATGTCATAGTTCCTATATCAAAGAAATTCCTCAGCAAAATATAGATCTGGCAAACCGGATTATTGAATATGATAAAAGTTCTCTGATCTATGGAATTGATTGCGAACGTTGCCATGGCCCGGCTGCCAACCATGTTAATTTTCAAACCGAATATCCAAATGAAAAAAAAGCCCGTTACATCACAAAGTTTTCAGCATTAACAAGGGCACAAAAGTTAGACGCATGTGCAGTGTGCCACTCCGGCAATAAGGATGTTTTCCAGGTTTCGGCTTTTGTATTTAAAATGGGCGATACACTGGCAAAGTTTAAAGAACCAATTTTTTTGTCTCAAAATCCTAACCCCGCCACGCTTGACGTGCACGGCAATCAAAGCGGTTTGTTAGCATCCAGCAAATGCTTTTTAATGAGTAATATGGATTGCACTACCTGCCATAATCCGCATATCAATCAAAGTGCAAATCTTGTTATCTATTCACAAAGGTGTATGAAATGCCACAACGAGGCCAATCATAATTTCTGTAAAATGGCACCTAAATTAGGTGCGTTGATAAAAAATAATTGCATTGACTGCCACATGCCTTTAAAGCCATCGGGTGTAATTTCGGTAGCATCCGTGGGGGGAAAGAATGAAGTTCCTTATTTGGTACGGACGCATCGTATTGCCATATATCCCGATGAAACAAAGAAGATTATGGCCTTTATAAGTAAACAAGATGCAACGCCGCATACATTACCCGTTGGATTATAAAACCTTAGCGTGCGTTAAGCACTTAGGAAAGGATCAGTGAGATTGATCCGGATTTAGTTGATTTATCAATTTTTGATAATCAGGGCGTCCCGTTGTGAGATTCGGGGCGCTTTTTTTGCACCCCGCTGATATCACCGATAAAAATAAACTGTTAAGATATAATGGGACTAATAGCTTTGTTACTGTTGATGCCTGCTTTATGCCCTTTTACAGCATAATAAAATATAACCAAATAGCAGGGGATTAATATCCAGTAGGCTTCGCGTGAGTTGAATTTATCCGACAGAAAGCCATATAGAACAGGCATTACGCCGCCACCGGCAACACCCATAATAAGTAAGGATGAGCCCATCTTTGTGAATTTACCCAAACCACTAATAGCCAGCGGCCATAGCGCAGGCCACATTAAGGAGTTTGCTATTCCTAAAAATGCAATAAAGAAAACAGAAACATAACCATGGGTAAAAATGGCTATAAGTGAAAAAATGACACCAATAATTGCTGATACTTTTAAAGCGCTTTGTTGGGTAAAGTATTTTGGTATACAAATAATACCAACTACGTAGCCGGCAAGCATGCCCGAAAAGGTACAGGTAGCAAAAAACTTGGCTGTTGTTAACGGTATACCAATGCTGGACGCATAATTTATTACCGAGTCGCCGGCAAGTACTTCAACACCTACGTAAAAAAATATGGTTAACACACCCAGCAACAGGTGCGGAAATTGAAAAATGCTTGTCTTATTGGCGGCTAATGCACCCTCAGTAACATCTTCTTTGTTTGTGTCAATTTCGGGCAGGGTGGAATAATAGATGGCAACCGCCAAAATTAACAATACTACTATTATGGCTGTATAAGGCAAAATAACTTTATGTGCAAGGGTGGTTAGTTCAGCCTGTTTCTCAAAAGGCGACAATTTTAATAGTTTTACCTTTAACTGGTCGGCATCTTTCAGGGTAATGGTGCCTAAAATTATTGGCGCTATACCGGCTGCAACCTTGTTAAAGATCCCCATAATACTAATGCGTTTGGCGGCACTTTCTATCGGGCCTAAGATAGTGATATACGGATTTGATGCCGATTGTAATATTGCAAGCCCGGCGCCCTGTACAAAAAGCCCCAGCAGGAATAACAGATAAAACCTGGTTAAAGCAGCAGGGATAAAAATAACCGCTCCAATACCAATAATAACAAGGCCGGCCGCCATCCCGTTTTTGAACCCCATTTTGTTAAGCAACCAGGTTGAAGGGAGAGCCATAACAAGGTAAGCGATATAAAAAGCAAATGCTACAAAAAATGCTTCCAGGTTATTGAGCTGGCAGGCTATTTTTAAATAAGGGATCAATACTGAGTTTAACCAGGTAATAAAACCAAATACAAAAAACAAAGCTCCAATAATGTAAATAGGGCTTATAGATGCCGGTTTCGTTAATTCTGTTGAAGATGCGTGTATGGCTTTGCTCATAATATATTGATAATGTGCTTGTGAAAATAGGAAATTGAAAAGAGAAATAAGCAAATAATGTAAATATTATAACAAAAGGGAGGTTTTTTTAATATTTGATGGGATCTGAGAATTTGCTTTGCCACAAATGCATTACACAAACGTGCATATTTGTAAAATCTGCTAAATAGCAGTAGCTTGGTGTGCTAAATTTAAAAACACTTTTAAGCTATGAATAAATTTTTCCTTACGGTTTTATCTTTTTCATCGGTAATGGCCGTGTATGCGCAGCAAGGCCGGCAATTTACCGCAAAAGATTACGAGCATGCCGAAAGTTTTATGAGCTATAATATCGACCCGCTTATTGATCACGCCAGTTTACGTCCTGAGTGGCTGGAAGGCGATAAGTTTTGGTACCGCACCTTAACTCCGGCCGGCAGTGAGTTTATATTGGTGGATCCGGCTAAAAAATCACGTGTTGCCGCTTTCAACCAGCAAAAACTGGCCGCCGCGCTGTCAACCGCAGGTGGCAAACAATATGAGGCTGCCATGCTGCCGTTCCAAAGCTTCACTTATTCGGATAATGGAAAAGCTATCGTGTTTTCTGTTGATGGCAAACAATGGAAATGTGATCTTCAAAGCTACCAGGTTGCTGTTGATAATTCGCCGGTAAAACGGCCGGAAAGTGGCCAGGCACAGGGCAGACGAGGCAGAGGCGGTAGCTCGATAGCATCACCTGATGGTACAAAGGAGGCATTTTTGAAAGATGACAACCTATGGGTTCGTGATGTTAAAACACGCAAAGAAACACAGCTTACTACGGATGGCATAAAAGATTTCGGCTATGCAACAGACAATGCCGGATGGAAACACAGCAGCAACCCGATATTGATCTGGTCGCCAGACTCGAAAAAGATTGCCACTTTTAAACAGGACCAGCGTAACGTGAGCGATATGTACCTGGTTAGCACAACTGTGGGCAAACCAACGTTAAAAGCATGGAAATATCCCTTACCGGGCGATAAGGAGATAGCTACCATACAGCGGGTTATAATTGATGTTGATAACCCCAAAGTGACCGTTTTACAGATTTCGCCTGATCCGCACAGGGCAACCCTGAGTGATGATATTTCCAGCAGCGGTACATTTGATGATAACTACTGGAGTCCTGATGGTTCAAAGCTTGCTTTTGTATCTACCAGCAGGGACCATAAAGATGAAAAATTGCGTATAGCCGATGCCGCTACCGGCGCCGTGCGTGAGGTGTTTGAGGAAACCGTACCCACGCAATATGAATCTGGCTGGGGAAGTATTAACTGGCGCTACCTGCCCAATTCAAACGAAATTATATGGTTTTCTGAACGGGATAACTGGGGTCACCTTTATCTTTATGACGCGTCAACCGGTAAACCGAAAAATCAAATTACCAAAGGCGACTGGATTGTTACCCGCCTGCTGAAGGTAGATGAGAAAAACCGTATGCTGTATTTTATAGCAGACGGGCGCGAACCTGAAAATCCTTATTTCAGCCAGCTTTGTAAAGTCGGGTTTGATGGTAAACACTTTGCGGTGCTTACTCCCGAAGCCGGAAACCACACAGTTACGTTATCGCCATCAGAAAAATACTTTATTGACAGCTATTCCAAACCTGATGTGCCTCCGGTTACGGTTTTACGGGACATGAACGGCAAGCTTATCAGCCAGCTGGAAAAAACGGATGTTTCACGGCTGGCCGCCATCGGATGGCATCCGGTTAAGTCTTTTTCTGTTAAAGCGCATGACGGTAAGACAGCAATTTATGGCCTAATGTACACCCCTACCAACCTCGACCCTAATAAAAAATACCCGGTTATAGATTATATTTATCCTGATCCGCAGGGTGGGAGTGTAGGCAGCTGGTCGTTCGCGGCAACAAGGGGCGACAACCAGGCACTTGCTGAGTTAGGTTTTATTGTGGTGGAAATTGAAGGCACCAGTAATCCGCTGCGGTCAAAAAGCTTTCATGATATGAGCTATGGCAATATGTCTGAAAATACATTACCCGATCAGGTTACAGGTATAAAACAACTTGCTGATACATATTCTTATATGGACACCACCCGCGTTGGTATCTGGGGGCATTCGGGAGGCGGCTTTGCTACTGCTACGGCCATGTTCCGTTACTCTGATTTTTTTAAGGTAGGGATCTCGGAATCAGGGAATCATGATAACCGCAATTACGAGGACGACTGGGGCGAACGCTATGATGGTTTAGTCGCCAACTCTAATTATGATGCCCATGCAAACGAAAACTATGCAAAAAACCTGAAGGGCAAACTAATGCTGGCCCACGGGTTTATGGACGATAATGTACCCCCTCAAAATACTTTGCTGGTTGTGGAGGCATTGGAACGTGCCAATAAAGATTATGACCTTGTCGTATTTCCGAACAGTCCGCACGGATATGGACAGTATTCGCCGTATATGATGCGCCGGCGCTGGGATTATTTTGTAAAAAATCTTTTAGGAGCGGAACCACCAAAAGAGTATGAATTGAAATCGAAACCTGATCCGAGAAATGTGAGATAGTAGTGACCTGTCTGTAAATAATATAATACCCTGGCCTTTTCTTTTGAAAGGGCCAGTGCAAAACGCATTAAAATCTTAAGCGTGTTTTTTCTTTTATGATGTGCCGGTAGGTACATTCGTGGGTAGAATGTTTGTTTTGGACGTTTCTACCCACCAAAAGTTCCCATAGGGCAATGTCATTATGTTAAGGGAAACAGGGTTCGAATTTCTTCCCAACAGCATTTTAGCCCCACCCAACCCTCCCTCCAAAGGAGTCCTACGGACCGGAAGGAAGGGCTTTTAAAAAAAACGAAGTTAAAGTCTCCCCTCCCGGGGGAGATTTAGAGGGGGCGAAATTATTGAGGGCCTTAACTTTAACATAATGACATTGCCCTATGGGACTAAGAACTTATGGGAGTAGAAAATTACAATCTGGGGTGAGGTAAAATAGCACAGTCTTGTATTTATTTTAATGCGTCTGCCCTAAATAAACCTCCCTTTTTCGATTTATCCTGTCAAACTTTTCTCATCTTTAACCCTTTAGTAAACACACCTGCTTATTTACGATGGATTCTGTTACCCATTTAGCTTTAGGGGCCTGCACCGGCGAAATTTTGCTCGGTAAAAAACTTGGTAAAAAAGCGTTGTTATGGGGCGCTTTAGCCCAGAACCTGCCGGACGCGGATACTTTTGTATCAGAGTTTTTTTCTGCGGATAAGGGCTACTTAATTCACCGTGGTATCACTCATTCTTTGTCTTTCGCCATTGTAATAGGATTGGGCCTTGCGCTGGCGGCTAAAAGCATTCATCGAAAGCAAAATTTATCTTTTGCATTGCTGGCTTTTTTCTTTTGCTTTCAACTAATGATCCACGACTTGCTGGATACCTGCAACAGCTATGGCACAGGCCTGCTCGAGCCTTTCAGCCATCAGCGTTTCTCTATAAACTTATTATTTGTTGCCGATCCGTTATTTACCATCAGCTTGGTTGTGGCGTTCTTATTTTTGATATTTAAAGATACCTCCAACAAACAACGCCTAAAATGGGCATGGGCGGGTATAATCGTTTCGGCTTTTTATTTGTGTTTTGCAGGCTTTAATAAATTGTATATTGATCACCAGGCCGAGGCATCATTTAACAATCAAAAACTGCATCCTGAAAGCTATTTCAGTACACCTGCGCCATTTAATTGTATGCTATGGTATATTGTGGCGGCGGCAGACAGCGGCTATAACACAGGATATGTTTCTATATGGGATAATTTTAATCAGCCTGTTGATTATGGATATCACCCTAAAAATTATGCTTTAATTAACAATAACGTTAATAACAGCGTGCTGCATAATTTAAAAGAATTTGCCGGGGACTATTTTACCATTTCTCAATCAGGTAATGATTTGTACTTTAATATTCTTCGGTTTCAGCAGCGGCACGGGTGGCTGGATTCAAATGCACCCTTTGCATTTAGTTATCCACTTACCTCGGGAAATGCCGACGGGCTGTTATTGCAGCGGGGAAGACTGGCAGGTTGGAATAAAAATACGTTAAAAGCATATTTGATGCGTATTGCCGGAAAGAAGTATACCTTATCACCATTAAAAAAATAGTATGAACTGGATTTTACTAATAGCGGCGGCCTATGTATGTATAGTATTGGCTGTTTGCCTGCGTATTTTGTATGATACGGTTTCGACCAGTAAAACATTTGCCTATTTACTGATCACCATTTTATTGCCGGTGGTTGGCATGCTCATTTATTTTGCTGTTGGTGCTAATTATCGTAAAAATAAACTGTACAGTAAAAAAATAATAAGTGATGATAAGTTGTTGCAGGAGATCCGAAGAAAAATAGCGGTAGAGTCTGAAAAATCATGGGATACGGGGGAGCCTGAGGTGAAGAGTCATAAAAAGCTTGCCCGGTTGCTGTTAAACGATAACAGCCCTCTTAGCGGGAACAACGAAGTTAAGCTACTGTTAAACGGTGAAAATAAATTTCCTGAAGTAATTGAAGCGTTAAAGGCTGCCAAACATCATATTCACATTGAATATTATATTTTTGAAAACGACACGATCGGCAATCAAATTAAAGATATATTGATTCAGAAAGCTGCTGAAGGGGTGAAGGTTCGTTTTATTTATGACGATTTCGGCAGTCGTGACATCCGCAAAACATTAGTGCCCCAACTGGTAGCCGGTGGCGTAGAGGCATATCCATTTTATAAAATATTATTCATAGCCCTCTCCAACCGGACCAATTACCGTAATCACCGTAAAATTATTGTGGTTGATGGCTGTACCGGTTTTGTTGGCGGCATAAACGTGAGCGACCGGTATATTAACCATCCGGCCAATGGTAACCCGGTGTTTTGGCGGGACACCCATGTACGGATTAACGGGCCGGGCGTATATTATTTGCAGTACCTGTTTATTTGCGACTGGAACTTTTGCTCGGGAAAAAATTTGAAAATTGAAGACAATTTTTTCTGTAACACCAAAAGTAAAAAGGGACATTCAATCGTGCAGATTGCCGCCAGTGGTCCTGACTCGGATATACCGACGATCATGTTTTCGCAAATGGAAGCCATTGGTATGGCAGAGGAAGAAATATTGATCACCTCGCCCTATTTTATTCCGGGCGAAAGTATGCTGGATGCAATTAACATGGCATGCCTTAGTGGCGTTAAAATAAAGTTACTGGTGCCTGGTGAGTCGGATTCTGCAATTGTAAATGCAGCAGCCCGATCTTACTACGGATCAATTATGGATTGCGGGGCTGAGATCTATTTATACAAAAAAGGATTTGTGCACGCCAAAACAATAGTTGCTGATGGCAAGCTGGCCATTATTGGAAGCGCTAATATGGACCATAGAAGCTTTGAGCTTAATTTTGAGGTAAACAGCATGATCTACGATAATAAAATTGCAGGTGAATTGAGGGATGCATTTTATAATGATCTGAAAGATGCAGTTATCATCGACCCAAAAACCTGGAAAAAGCGCACACTGTTTAAACAGTTACCCGAAAAAATTGCAAGGCTGTTGTCTCCTTTACTATAGCTATTTTAAAGATTCATTCCTTGTCAACAAAAAAGCCCTGATCGCTATTAAACGATCAGGACTTTTTAATTAGGTATAATTAAAATTAACGCGTTTCAAAAAACAATTTGGTAGTTACATTATCCCCGCCAATAGCGGAAGCTGCCTTGTTGTAATTTACCACATTTACGTTTTGCTCACTGATAGGATAGGTAAAACGTAACGGATAAGCGCTAAATGCATTTGCCGGAGGAGTTAATACCGGGTAGGCAAGCCGCCTGTTAACGATCCAGGCATCCCAACCACGGTTATACAATGCGATGTATTCCTGTTGCGCAATTTTTTGCAAAGCAGTACTGCCAGTTGCGGTAGCATATGCAACATTAGGCAATAGCAGGTAAGCAGCTGCACCGCTTGTTGAGCCGGTCCAATAGGATATTGAAGCGGTAATAGCATTATCATAGTGCGATTCAACCGAACCACCAACGTTGTAACCTCTTGATGCAGCCTCGGCCAGGTTAAATTCGGTTTCAGAATAATCCAGCAGGTCACCCGGAAAATCAGGATTGGTTAAACTTCCTATCGATTTAGGTTGTGGCGTTGCTGGAGGCCCTTTGGTAAGCAAAGGCCCTGAAGGCAAAGAAAATTGACTATAAACAATTCCTCCGTTACCTGTCCCATTGTCGGCCCCAACGTACATACTAGTAGTGTTTTCGGCAAAGTAATATGGTAAACGGGGATCCTGGGTAGGCGTGTTAGGATTTAACAGGTTTATGAATTGGCTGGTGCCAACAAAATCATGCCTCCCGCTTTGTACCAGGTCAACCCAAACCGGGTTAGTATTAGGTGGAGTTGCCGTATATGCTAAGAGGGCATTATCGTTATTTGAGGTAAACACACCGGCTGCAACTGCTGATTCAATTGTAGACTTTGCTTTGGTATTGTCATAATCGGCTATGGTGACACCCATTTTAAGTTTAAACGTATTGGCAAATTTTATCCAGCGTGCGGGGTCACCATTATAGATTATATCTGCTGAGCCAAAACTTCCGGATCCTATATTTAACGCTGCGATATCAGCATCTAAACGGGTTAACAAATCATAATAAATAGTTTTTTGATCGTCGTACGCCGGGAAAGGATTATTTATATTCAATGCCTGTGAATAAGGAATATTACCAAAGGTGGTAACCAGGTAGTAATATGAATAAACTTCCAGTATATCAGTGATGGCTGTTTCGTTTTTTTGAGTACC
>JAQBOU010000053.1 GCA_028287865.1 Mucilaginibacter sp.
TAGCATTGTGCTCTTTGAATAATTCCATCAGGAAACGGCTTTTTTGGTTCTTCCCTGTGAACTGTTATGCAAGCTTTCGGTTGTTACCTGCTGGTTTGAATCAATTAATACCTGGTGTGCATTCCGAAGTTTGGTTTGCAGGCCGTCGAGATAGTTGTTAAGTGCCTTAATTTCTTCTTTCGTTCCAATTGCACGTCCCGCATGGTTGTTCCATTTGGCCGGATCGTAATCGCGTCCTATGGAGATATCCACGCGTTTGCCGCTAACTGTGATGCGCATGTAGATGGGCATTGCACCCCCTTTGTAGTTTTTTTGCTTTCTGATGTAGAAAAGCAGATGGAAATTACTCATAATTACAAGCATAAAAAGTTAAACAAAAGTAAGTTTGTAGCCTGCTTTTATCAAGATGTTCACTCGTTGAACAGGTTGGTAATCAATTAATTATAAGCAATTCGGTGCGTAGTTATTTCTCATTTAGTTACGCACCGAATTACGCTCATTTTTGTTGCGTTTTGGTGCATAATATGGTGTTTTGATGCCAACAAAAAAGCCTGCAAACTTTTGATTTGCAGGCTTTTAGCATCTTTTGGTATTGTTTTTCGTAGCCCGTAGGGGAATCGAACCCCTGTTTCTAGAATGAAAATCTAACGTCCTAACCCCTAGACGAACGGGCCTTTTATTTGATCTCCTAAGTCTTGAGTTCTGAGTCTAAAGTCGGCTAACGACCTTGGACTATTCACTTTCGACCCAAAAAATCCCCTTATTTTGGGATTGCAAAGATATACGTTTAATGATAAATTAAAAATAATCTTTTAAATTTTTTTCTTTGTCCCCTTGTTAAATCTTTTTTGGGTTTTAACAGGGGCTTCCAGGTGTTCCACCTGGTCTTTTCAAAAAAAATGGAGCACCTGATAAGGGAATAAAATAACTTCTCAAAACGGCTGCGCCGTGCGGATCGGGCAGTGTGGCCTGGTTCTTTTTACATTGGCCAAACAAAAACCGCCGGTACGCATTTTATATGTGGTATTAATCCTCCTATCTTTATAAATAAATACCTAACCAATACTATGAAAGCAATTTGGAACAACCAGGTAATTGCCGAAAGCAATAATACCGTTGTAGTTGAAAACAATCATTATTTCCCGAAAGACAGTGTAAAAGCCGGATATCTAAAACCCTCGGACACGCATACCACTTGCCCCTGGAAGGGCCTTGCGTCATATTACAGCCTGGATGTGGATGGCCTGAAAAACCCCGATGCTGCATGGTATTACCCGGAGCCAAAACCCGCCGCCGAAAATATTGCCGGCTACGTGGCATTTTGGAAAGGCGTTAAAATAACGGAATAACATGAAACATTACGATGCAATTGTGATAGGCGCGGGGCAGGCGGGCGGTCCGCTGGCAAAAAAACTGGCGATGGCCGGCAAAAAAACGGCGCTTATTGAAAAAAGATGGATCGGCGGCACCTGTGTAAACGATGGCTGCACGCCTACCAAAACGATGATTGCATCGGCGAAGATGGCTTACCTGGCCGGGCACAGTGAGCCGCTGGGGGTAAAAATAAAGAAATATTCGGTTGATATGCCGAAGATCATCAAACGGAAGGACTACATTGTACATGAGTTCAGGAACGGCAGCCAAAAAGGTTTGGAGGCTACCAAAAACCTTGATGTGATATTTGGAGAAGCTGCTTTTACTGGTGATAAGACGATTTCTGTAAATCTCAATAGCGGCCGCGGCAAAGAACTTACTGCTGACCAATTTTTTATAAATACCGGTGCTAAAACTGTAATACCCGAAATTGAGGGATTGGACGCTATTGATTATTTAACCTCTACCACCATCCTCGAGCTAAATATTGTTCCTGAACATTTGCTCATCCTCGGCGGTAATTATATCGGTTTGGAGTTTGGCCAAATGTTCCGCCGGTTTGGAAGCAAGGTAACTATACTGGAAAAATCAGCCAGGATATTACCCCGCGAAGATGAGGATATTTCGGATGAGCTAACCAAAATAATGCGCGCCGAGCATATAACTATTCATCCTAATACCACCGCTACCAAATTTAAGCAAAAGCCAGGCGGAAAAATAATCGTAGCGACATTAAAGGATGGCAGAGAAGAAAAGATTAAATGCAGTCATGTTTTAATAGCAGTAGGTCGTGCCCCACAAACCGAAGCGTTGAACTTGCCCAAAACAAAAGTTGAAACGGATGACAGGGGTGCCATAAAGGTAAATGATGAACTGGAAACCAATGTAAAGGGCATTTATGCTTTGGGCGATGTTAAAGGTGGTCCGGCGTTTACCCATATATCTTATAACGATTATGCCATTGTTTACCGCAACCTGGTTGAAAACGAAAAGTTAACTATAAAAGACAGGCCCGTACCCTATTGTATGTTTACTGATCCGCAGCTTGGCCGTATCGGACTGAGTGAAACGGAGGCAAAAAAGCAGGGACTGAATTATAAGGTTGCCAAACTGCCTATGGCCCATGTTGCCCGTGCAATTGAAACCGGTGATACGCGCGGTTTTATGAAGGCCATTGTAGATGCCGATACCAAGCAAATATTAGGCGCAGCCATTTTGGGGGCAGAAGGCGGTGAAATCATGACGGTATTGCAAATGGCTATGATGGGTGGCATTACCTACCAACAAATAAGGTGGTGCGTATTTGCCCACCCGCTGTATGCCGAATCATTAAATAACCTTTTTATGGCCCTGGAGGGTTAGCGGCATCCTATGATAAAGGTTGAACATCTCAGCAAACACTTTGGAAAAATTAAAGCAGTGGACGGCATTTCCTTTCAAGTACAGGAACATGAGAACCTGATATTGCTGGGAACTAGTGGTTGCGGAAAAACCACAACACTGAAAATGATCAACCGCCTGATTGAGCCCAGCGCAGGCAAAATAGCTATTGACGGCAAAAATATATTTGACCAGTCGCCAGAAGTTTTACGAAGAGGAATAGGTTATGTGTTACAAAATAACGGCCTGTTTCCGCACTACACCGTTGCCGAAAATATTTCTGTGGTACCCCAATTGTTAAAATGGGACAAAAAGCGAACCGAAAAACGGGTGGAAGAACTGCTCGAAAAACTCCACCTGTCAAAAGATTGCCTGCATGTTTACCCAAACGAGTTAAGCGGGGGCCAACAGCAGCGGGTAGGTTTAGCGAGAGCCCTGGTTGCAGATCCACCGGTTTTATTGATGGATGAGCCTTTTGGAGCACTGGATAATGTAACCCGAGCAAAAATACATGTCGAATTTAAGGCATTGGATGAGCTTAAAAGAAAAACCATTATTATGGTTACCCATGATGTGCAGGAAGCCTTTGAGCTGGGCGACCGGATATGCCTGATGGACAAAGGAAAAATCGTTCAGTGTGGCACCCCGTCGGAGTTGCTGTTTAATCCGCATAATAATTTTGTTAAAGGATTTTTAGCACACCAGCGCCTGCAACTGGAATTTAAAACAATCCGGCTAAGGGATATATGGAAGTGGTTGCCTCCTCAGCTTTCTAAAGGAGGAGCTTTTGATCTGTCTTGGGATGTGATTTTGTGGGATGTGTTGGAACAATTTAAATTTAATGCATCCGAAACAGTCAACATCACCAATAAAGAAAATAAGGAAGAAAAGTCCGCAAGCTTTGAACAATTGATGTCGGCCTTCTATCAATATAAAAAACAAGAGGCCCATGAATGAGCAACAGCAAACTTTATGGGATTTTATGCGCCAGCAGTCTGATAAACTGTGGGAGCAAACCATTCAGCATATCGGCCTTACGTTTATTTCGCTGTTTATTGCCGTATTGATCGGCTTGCCCTTAGGAATATTTATTACCCGCAGGAAGCAGTTTTCGGGTGCCATTTTAGGGATTGCGGGGGTATTACAAACCATTCCAAGTATTGCATTATTAGGGTTTATGATCCCTGTATTAGGCATAGGTGCAAAACCGGCTATTGCTGCACTATTATTATATGCACTGTTGCCAATTATCCGCAATACTTACACCGGGATTATCGGGGTTGATGCTGCCGTTAAGGAAGCAGCGGTTGCAATGGGCATGAGTAAATGGCAGGTGCTGGTTAAAGTAGAACTGCCGCTGGCTATGCCGGTGATATTTGCCGGTATCCGTACCGCTACCGTTATAACTGTCGGGGTGGCTACGCTGGCCTCCTATATCGCTGCCGGTGGCCTGGGTGAGTTTATTTTCGGCGGCATTTCGCTCAATAATACCAATATGATATTGGCCGGAGCAATCCCGGCAGCTTTACTGGCTATCTTGTTTGATTTTTTGCTTTCGCGATTGCAAAAACTCAACATACAAAAACTAAAAACTGCTGCTGCAACTTTGCCACTGCTACTTATATTACTTTCTTCTTTTTATTTTCTGCCAGATGCTTATGGTACCAAATTAAAAGCAGGTTTTACGCCCGAATTTATGGGCAGGCAGGATGGCAACGTGGGCCTGCAAAGTAAATATGGCTTAAAGATCCACACCGTTGTAATAAGCGATGCAGTAATGTACAAGGCAGCTTATGAAAAACAACTCGATGTGATCAGTGGCTACTCTACCGATGGCAGGCTTAAGGCTTACGGACTGGTTATACTGGATGATGATAAACATATATTTCCTCCATATTATGCCGCCCTAATTATAAGGGAGGATGCATTAAAAAAGTTCCCTGAATTAGAAAAAACATTAAATTTACTATCAGGTAAGATAAATGATAGTATCATGACCGCCCTTAACTATAAAACTGATTATCTTCATCAAAGCCCGGAGCGCGTTGCAAAGGATTTCCTGGTGTCAAATAAATTATGGAAACCTGAGCAAAGTGGAAGTGACGGTATGGTACGCATTGGCTCGAAAATTTTTGGTGAGCAATACATCCTGGCAAACATATACAGTATGCTCATAAAAGGATATACCAATTACGGAGTGGCCACCAAAACAGGCCTGGGCGGTACAAAAATTTGTTTTGATGCCTTAACCAATAACCAGATAGATTTTTATCCGGAATATACCGGAACTGGTTTGCTGGCCATATTACATCCATCGCCAAAAACAATTGATTCTTTAACACCAAGCCCCGATGCAACTTATAATTATGTAAGGGATGAGTTTAAAAAAAAATATAATATCAAATGGCTAAAACCAATCGGGTTTAATAATTCGTATGCTTTAATGATGAGAAGAAGCCAGGCAAAAGAATTAAATATTAAAACAATTTTAAACCTTAAACGCTATTTGGAAAGCAGGTAACCAATGGAAGCAGCTGAACATGTAATTTCAACAGACATTGCGGAGTGTTACGTGAAAGTACGTAAACGTACCGGGCAGATTTGCAGTCCATTGCAAACAGAAGACTATGTGGTGCAGCCTGTGGTTGACGTAAGTCCGCCTAAATGGCATATAGGGCATACCACCTGGTTCTTCGAAACCTTTATTTTGAAGCCCTATTTTATGGGTTACCAGGAGTATAATCCTGATTATAATTATGTGTTCAACAGCTACTATGAAACCGTTGGCAACCGGGTGATCCGTACTGACCGGGGTAATTTAAGCCGCCCCACCGTTATTGAAGTTTATAGATACCGCGAGTATGTGGATGATGCGATAGCTAAATTTTTATGCGGAGAGATAGCCGATGATATTAAGCAATTAATGATCTTAGGCTTGAACCACGAAGAACAGCATCAAGAGCTTTTATATACCGATATTAAATACATATTAGGGCATAATCCTTTGTTCCCGGCTTATTCCAACGAGTATGTGTCGCCAAAAACGGAAAAAACGGATGGCGAATTTATTAAGTTGAATGAGGGCATTTATGAAATAGGTTTTAATGGCGACGGCTTTTGTTTTGATAACGAACTAAACAGGCACAAAGTTTACTTAAACGCATTTGAAATAAGTCCAAACCTGGTTACTAATGCCGAATACCTTGAATTTATAAACAGCGGTGGTTATCACGATTTCAGGCACTGGCATGCTGAAGGGTGGGACTGGGTGAAAAATAATAAGATCGAAGCCCCGCTATACTGGCATTCAATTGATGAGCAGTGGCACTACTATACCTTTCATGGGCTGGAGCTGTTGAATTTTAAAGAACCGGTTTGTCATATCAGCTATTTTGAGGCGTATGCTTATGCCACCTGGAAAGGCTTAAGGCTGCCAACAGAGTTTGAATGGGAGGCGGCGGCATCAAAGTTTAAATGGGGTAAAAGCTGGGAGTGGACCGAAAGTAGTTATCTGCCATATCCAGGGTTTACCAAAGCCCCCGGAGCAATAGGCGAATACAACGGTAAGTTTATGGTTAATCAAAAGGTACTACGCGGTGCATCGGAGGTTACCTCACCGGGACATAGCCGCGTTACTTACCGCAACTTTTTTCAAACGCATTTACGATGGCAGTTCACAGGCATCAGGCTTGCTAAATAATAAATCTATCTACCAATGAAGAACATCGACACAACACTAACACAAACCGCATCAACGCCATCTTCAAAACCGGCTACCGATCAGTTTTATGAGGATGTAATAGCAGGCTTAACGGCAATGCCAAAGCATTTAAGTTCAAAATATTTTTATGATGCCAATGGCGATAAGCTTTTCCAGGACCTGATGAACTGTGCGGAATATTATCCGACAAATTGTGAGCTGGAGATATTTGCTGAAAAAACGGCAGATATCTGCGAGGCTATCATTGGCGATGGCGATCCGTTTGATCTGATCGAATTAGGTGCGGGTGATGCCACCAAATCAACTTATCTGCTTAAGTACCTTTTAGATCATAAAGCCGATTTTACTTATCTGCCAATTGATATATCATCCAATGTAATTTCTTATTTAAATATAACCTTGCCTGTAACTTTACCGGGCTTGCAGATAACCGGTCTTAACGGCGAGTATTTTGATATGCTCGAAAAGGCAGCATCTATTTCAAATAAACGTAAAGTGCTGCTGTTTTTAGGATCAAATATCGGGAACATGCAGCCAGGTGAAGCGGATGCATTTTGTAGAAAACTTCGGGATCATTTATCACCGGGTGATATGCTGCTGGTTGGGTTCGACCTCAAAAAGAATCCCAAAACTATATTAGCTGCCTATAACGATAAAGAAGGCATTACAAAAAGATTTAATCTTAATTTACTGGAACGTATTAACCGAGAGCTTAAGGGTGATTTTGATCTTAACCAGTTTGAACACTATCCAACGTACGACCCCGAAACAGGGGCTTGTAAAAGTTACCTGGTAAGCCAGGTTGATCAAACAGTGAATATTAACAATAAAGCAACCATTAGTTTTTTAAAGGACGAGTATATTTTTATGGAGATCTCGCAGAAGTTCACGGTTGCACAAACGGATAAAATGGCTTCGAACTCGGCTTTTAAGCCTGTTCATTACTTTTTTGATAGCAAAAAGTGGTTTACCGATGTTATTTGGGTGGCAGAATAAATAATATGGCGGTATTAAGTTGGTATTAAGGATTAGCTGGCGGCATATATTCCAGCCGTTTTTTGAAATAGGCATCCCAGCTTCGCTGCTGTTCGCGGTTGCGCATGTGTTCGGTATCCGCATCGTAACTTAAATTCAGCTGTTTGTATTTGGCATCTATGCGGTTAAAAATATTCATGGCTGCTGCTTGGTAATCGGCATAAAAAACGGTCCGGCTTACTTCCCTTAATAATTCCTGCTGCTCCATATAAGCTACAATATAATGCCCCTGTTCGTGTTTGAGCACCTCGACCAGCATTTCCTGCGAGGTGATGCGCCGTTTATCCATCCATGATTTATCATTGTTCATGGTAAGCTGAATGTTAAAATTAAGCGAATAATAGTTTTTTTCGCGACGGGCCTCATAGCGGAAGTTGATCGAACAGTTAGTATAAGCAACCACTTCGCCATTATTATGCGGCACTCCCCGGAAATCGTCTATGGTTAATGTACGGTAGGGTTGAGAAAAAGATTTGGTAAAGGAAAAGCACAAAACGACAACGCAAATCAACCACACAAACCTTAATTTCATAAAACTGATTTAGTAAAAATTTTACTTTTTGACTTTGTCAGATGATAAAAGGTTTAAGGCCATCATTTCTTTTACGGTTTGCTGCATTGCATCGGTTGATCCATCAAGGAATATTACATTACCCGAAGAGTTTTCAGCAAAGTGTTTGATCGATTCTGTCCACATGGTAAATAATATCACGGAAGTATCCATATTGGCTTCCTTCATCTCTTTTGCAGCTACCGACATCCCTTTGGCTACTTCCTCGCGGAATAAAGCAACACCCTGCCCGCGCAGTTGCGACGCCTGGCGTTCAGCCTCGGCAGATATTTTAATGGCATTACCCTCGGCTTCGGCAGCTTTTGTTTTAGTGATCAACAAAGCTTGCCCTTCATTTTCGGCAGCAGCCTTAAGGTTATTAGAAGCAACTACCTGGCTCATTGATTTCATGATCACCTCATCAAAAGTGATGTCATTTAACTGCAGATCCTGCAAATGATAGCCCCATCCTTCCAGTATTACATCAAGCTGTTCTTTAACATGCTCTACAATATCACGCCTTAATATCAACACTTCCGATTGCCTTTTGGTTGCCACAAACGCCCTTATCGATCCTTCAACAGTACGGATCAGCGCCTGCATCAGGTTGCGGTCGTCCACAAACTTAAAGGCCACGTTTTTTATGGTTTCTTCCTGCTGGTCTAAAACAGAATACAGCAGCATAGCTTTAAAATAAACGTTTGCCTGGTCAAAGGTAACAGCCTGAAACTCCAGTTCGACCGAACGGTTTTGGATAGATATTTTAGAGTAGATACTTTCAATAAACGGAACCTTAAAATTAAGACCGGGGGTTAATATACGGCGATACTTTCCGAACACTGTAATTACAACGATAGTGCCCTGTTTTACAGACACAAAGGATGAAAATAAAACTACCAGTAAAATAAATACTACAATAAATAAGCCTATTTGGGATGTCATAATCAACAAAAATTAATATTATAAATGTAGTATAAATTATTGGTGTGCTATTTGTTTTTAGAAAATGCTTTACAAACACAACAATCAACCTTATGAACTTAAAACGCACTTTCGGAGCTATTCTTACCGTATTAGGTATAATAGGATTAATTTACACAGGTGTCAGCATAATTAACCATAGCGGACAAATAACCACGCTTGTAGTGATCGGCATAATCGCTGTTCTTTTTTTCTTTACCGGGATAAGCCTTGTACGCACCACAAAAGACGAGGTATAAACTTTACCTGCATTAAAGATTGTGAAAATTGAGATCGTCCAATGAGAATGCTTTCCAATCGGAGAAGTTTTCATTGGGCTTTTTGGCATTTGCTTTTATCTGTAATAAAAAATCCCTCCGTAAATACGTAAGGGATTTAGTCAATTAGATTGCAATGTTTTAATTTTTGCTGTTATCCTCTTTTTCCAGTTCTGCTTTTAAAGATTCCAGCATGCGTCCGCCCCTGTAAAAATAGCGCTTGTAGTAGGCATCATCCAGGCTGCTGATAGCAACCCCTCTTGATGAAGCATGGGCAAATCTGTTGTTTCCTAAATATATGCCTATATGTGAAATTTTGCGGCTATGTATTTTAAAGAAAACAAGGTCGCCTTCCTTAAGGTCATCCCTGTCTACCGGGCTAACCATGCTGAAAATATCGCGCGAGTTACGCTCGATATCCATGTTAAATACCTGGCTGTATAATTCTTTGGTAAATGCTGAGCAATCGATGCCGTTTTTTGAGCTCCCGCCAAAACGGTAGGGGGTACCAATCCAGTCGTAAACAAAATGGAAAAGTTTCATATTTGAAGTCGCAGATAAGGCAACTCCCATAATTTGCGATAAATAATCTTTTGCTAAACTCTCCTGTTCGTCTGGAGCTTTTTCGTCGGAAGTATTTGGACTGATTTTTGTTTGTGCTTGTACTGCTAAAACGCTGAGAAATAATGCAATAACGATAGTAATTTTCTTCATTTAATCGATGGTTTGTCGTTTTTTGTCAACAAATTGTTTATTAAATTGGACACCCTGTCTATAGTTGAATACAAAACTATCTAAAAAATTTAAAATTGCAAGTTAATGACTGCTTTTTTTTCAACTTTTTTTCACAATAGTTAATATCGTTGATATGCCCTAAAAAGGTTGAAAATAATAATTGCGCAATTTGATGATGAGTAAAAAAGGGGCGGGTTTTGCCCGTTTGTTATGGTTTTAGCAGGCATAAAACGGATGCGCATTAAAAATTTTACAAATCTTTTATCTAATCGCCGTTTATAACGGATAATGAATTTTCTATATTTCAAGGATATAATTAGATTTGCGCTTTACTCGGAAATTTGATCGTTTAATAAAGACATGAGTTCAATCGAAATAAATAAAGACACATACCTGATGTGGTATGAAGCAATGCTTTTAATGCGAAAATTCGAAGAGAAAGCAGGACAATTATACGGACAGCAAAAAATAAGGGGATTTTGCCACTTATACATTGGCCAGGAAGCTGTTTTAGCCGGCGCCATGTCTGTACTGAAACCCGAAGACAGTTTGATAACCGCTTACCGCGATCATGCGCATGCTATCGCAAAGGGTGTTTCTTCAAACTCAATTATGGCCGAGCTTTACGGTAAGGCTACCGGCTGTTCAAAAGGGAAAGGCGGATCTATGCACATGTTTAGTAAAGAACAACATTTTTACGGCGGGCATGGCATTGTTGGCGGGCAGATCCCGTTAGGGGCAGGTATAGCCTTTGCCGAAAAGTATAAAGGTACCCAGTTTGTAAACGTTGCCTATATGGGCGATGGCGCTGTACGCCAGGGAGCACTTACCGAAACCTTTAATATGGCCGCCTTATGGAAACTGCCGGTAATTTTTGTTTGCGAAAACAATGGTTACGCCATGGGTACTTCGGTTGAACGTACCACTGTACAAACAGACATTTATAAATTAGGCTTACCTTACGGGATCCCATCATCTCCGGTAGATGGGATGGACCCTGCAGCAGTTCATAAAGCGATGGACGAAGCTGTTCAGCGTGCACGCAATGGCGAAGGGCCAACTTTCCTTGAAATGCGTACTTACCGCTATAAAGGGCACTCCATGTCTGACCCACAAAAATATCGTACCAAAGAAGAGCTGGAATCATATAAAGCTAAAGACCCGATAGAGCTTACCAGGCACATGATACTTTCAGAAGGGTATGCTGACGAAAAATGGTTTGAGGAGATAGACGCTAAAGTGAAGGCTGAAGTAGATGAATCGGTTAAATTTGCGGAAGAATCACCATGGCCTGAAGCCGGTGAGCTTTACACCGACGTATACGTTGAAAAAGATTATCCTTTTATAATGAGTTAATCATTACATTTAAACTGAATACAAAAGAACTATTGATCAATTAATATATGGCTGAAGTAGTTAAAATGCCTAAAATGAGCGATACCATGACCGAAGGGGTATTGGCTAAATGGCATAAAAAAGTTGGCGATAAAGTAAAGTCGGGCGATGTGTTGGCCGAGATTGAAACTGATAAAGCCACGATGGATTTCGAATCGTACCAGGATGGCACCGTGCTTTTTATTGGTGTTGAAGAAGGAAAAGCCGTTCCGGTTGATGCGGTGATTGCCGTTTTAGGTGCTGATGGCGAAGATTACAAGGCCGCTCTTGCAGGCGCTGCTGAGGTGCCTGCTGAAAAGAAAGAAGAAGCACCCAGGGAAGAACAACCTGAAGCCGCAAAAGGCAAAGCGCCCAAAGTTGCCGAAGATAAAAAACCACAGGAAGCTGCTGAAGCCAAACCAAAGGTTGATAAGACAAGCATCCCCGCTACAGTGATCCGCATGCCGGCGCTTAGCGATACCATGACCGAAGGTGTAATAAATAAATGGAATTTTAAAGTCGGCGATACGGTAAAATCTGACGACTCGCTTGCAGATGTAGAAACCGATAAAGCCACAATGGAAGTGGTTGGCTACGAAGCCGGAACACTTTTATACATCGGTCCAAAAGAAGGCGAAGCGGCACCGGTTAACGGAATTATTGCTATTGTTGGTAAAGCCGGAACCGATATTACGCCATTGTTACAGGATGACGAAGCTCCTGCTGCTAAAGCAGCAGAAACAGCTGAGGCACCTGCGCCAGCTGAAGAAACATTGAGCGATAGCCCAACAGAAGGCTCGCCTGAGGATGACAGCCGTATAAAGGCATCGCCACTGGCACGTAAAATTGCAAAAGATAAAGGCATCAACCTTAACGATGTAAAAGGATCTGCCGAAGGCGGCCGTATAGTAAAGAAGGATGTGGAAGCTTATGTACCTGCTGCAAAAGTAGCAGTTGAAAGTAGCAGTAGTACTACCGCTACTGCCACACAAACTGCTCCTGCCACCACTACCGCTTCCCCTGCTGCTCCCAAGCCGGCTCCGCTTCCTGCCTATACAGGTGAAGAAAAGTATACCGAGAGGGCAGTTAGCCAAATGCGTAAGGCAATTAGCAGGCGTTTGTCTGAAAGCCTGTTTACCGCTCCGCATTTTTATGTAACCATGAGTATTGATATGGACGAGTCTATTAAGGCACGCACCCGCATCAATGAAGTGGCCCCGGTTAAAATATCATTTAACGATTTTGTATTAAAAGCCTGTGCTGTTGCCTTAAAACAACATCCGGCTATTAACTCGTCGTTTATGGGCGATACCATCCGCACCAACGAGCATGTGCACATTGGCGTTGCTGTAGCGGTTGACGAAGGCCTGCTGGTACCGGTTATAAAATTTGCCGATGGCAAATCAATGAGCCGCATCAGCGCCGAAGTAAAAGACTTTGCTGCTAAAGCAAAATCTAAAAAACTGCAGCCTAACGAAATGGAAGGCTCTACCTTTACTATATCCAACCTGGGTATGTTTGGGGTTGATGAGTTTACTGCTATTATTAACACGCCAAATGCCTGTATCCTTGCCGTAAGCGGTATACAACAGGTGCCGGTGGTTAAAAACGGTGCGGTGATACCTGGCAATGTAATGAAGGTAACCCTAAGCTGCGACCATCGTGTGGTTGACGGTGCAACAGGTGCTGCATT
>JAQBOU010000064.1 GCA_028287865.1 Mucilaginibacter sp.
CGCCATTTGTAAGTTTGAGTGTTCAGATTAAAGCGCTAGTCACACAACGCGCTGCATGCTTACTTACTTATCTCCATCCTGTCAATTCCGGTCGACCCCATTTTTTTAGTTGCAGGGTTTAGTTGCAGTGGCATTTTTTTGATAAGGGTACAAATATACGTTTTTTAGTACGGTTTGAAGCGGCAGTAGCAGTTTTATGTGATTACTCATCGTTACTACTGCTAAAACTGCTACTCAACACTGCTACTGCTATTTACTAACGTTACTGTTCTCCCCGGGTAAACTTTCAACGCTTCCTCCAGGCAGATCATTGCTTTTTCTATATCATGGTTATTCAAAACGTATGCCATTCTTACTTCATTCAGCCCGGCGCCGGGGGTGCTGTAAAAACCGGTGGCCGGTGCCATCATCACCGTTTGGTTCTCATAGCTGAAGCTTTCCAGCATCCACTGACAAAATTTGTCGGCATTGTCTATCGGCAGTTGGGCTACCACATAAAATGCACCGCCGGGATTGGGGCAAAAAACACCGTCCATTTTATTAAGCGCCGTTACAATGGTATTGCGGCGACTGGTATATTCTTTGTTAACCGTTTCAAAATATTCGTCAGGTGTATCTACCGCGGCTTCTCCTGCAATCTGCTCCACCATGCCTGGACTAAGCCTGGCTTGTGCGAATTTTAAGGCTGTGGCCCACACGTTTTTATTTTTGGTGATCAGACATCCCAGGCGCGCTCCGCAGGCGCTGTAGCGTTTACTTACGGTGTCCATTACTATTACGTTCTCATCCAGCCCGTCGAGGTGCATTGGCGAGGTAAAGATTTGTCCATCATAGCAAAACTCGCGATAAGCCTCATCCGAAAATAAATAAAGGTCATACTTTAAAGCCAGTACTTTCAGCGCTTCCAATTCATCCTTTGAGTACAGGTATCCGGTTGGATTATTAGGATTGCAAATAATAATAGCCTTGGTTTTAGGGGTGATCAGCTTTTCAAATTCAGCTATCGGCGGCAGCGCAAAGCCATTTTCAATATAGGACAATATAGGTTTCACAACAATGTCACTCTGGCAGGCAAATCCATTATAATTAGCATAAAACGGCTCAGGAATGATCACTTCATCCCCCGGATCCAAACATGCCATCATAGAAATAGTGATCGCTTCAGAACCTCCGGTGGTAACAATTATATTTTCGGGAGTGATGTTGTAACCCAGTTTATTGTAATATTCAACCAGCTTTTTGCGGTAAGATAGTGTGCCTTCCGATGCAGTATACGCCCAAACTTTAAAGTCAATATTTTTAATGGCATTCAGCATCCCCACGGGGGTTTCAATATCCGGCTGACCTATATTTAAATGATAGATCTTTTTGCCGTCCAGTTTAGCCTTATCAGCATAAGGCGTTAATTTACGTATAGGAGAGGCGGGCATTTGTTGCCCTTTGTGTGAAATTTTTGGAATGATGCAAAATTAATAATTTTAAGGAAGTCCGAAAGTCCGAAAGGCGGCAAAATCCGAAAGTAAGGGGATCGTTACTTTATACAGAATGGAGCATTATCAAACCAACTAAAACAAAAAAGACACGAGCAATCGTGTCTTACATGGGTGTTTAAGTCCTCTCCTTTAAAGAGGGTTTGGTGAAGCTATTGCGCTTATTTACTGCTCGGTGCCTTTGCCACAACCTCGCCTACTATATTTAAATATTTTTGCGGTGTTTTAGCGTTTGAGGTAACCACGATTGTTTTATTAAACGGAGCTGCCACAGCTGCATTGTAAGTTATTTTAATTGCACCGCTTTCGCCGCTTTTTACCGGTGTTTTGGTATAATCAGCAATGGTACAGCCGCATGTCGGCCTTACTTCTGTTAAAATAAGTGGCTCTTTACCAATGTTGGTGAACGTAAAAATAGTTGTAACAGGCGTACCCTGGGCAATTTTTCCAAAGTCGTGTTTTTCTTCGTTGAATTTAAATTCAGCTTTTTCGTTATCTTGTGCCGATACACTAAAAGCGAAACCCAAGATTACTGCGCATAGTATTAAAAT
Organism: Mucilaginibacter sp.; assembly: GCA_028287865.1. Taxonomy (GTDB): domain Bacteria; phylum Bacteroidota; class Bacteroidia; order Sphingobacteriales; family Sphingobacteriaceae; genus Mucilaginibacter. The sequence continues at coordinate 2,042 of JAQBOU010000064.1, forward strand.
CTTTTTCATAGTTTGTGTTTGATTAATACAAATATAAAAGGTTTAATGTAATAATTAAACAATTATATAAAGTGTATGTTTATTCAGTAATATTACCAATTACAAAATAGAATTTTTTAATTTTACCGCCTAAACAAAATTTTATATGCCCGAAACTGCAATGAACGCTGCTGGTAAGATAAATGCCGAGCTCAGTTTTGATGATTTTAAGAAAATTGTTATCAATGATTACCGCATTGGTTTCGAAAGCCGTCAGGCGAGTTTGATTGGTCGTAGGGAAGTCCTTACGGGTAAGGCTAAATTTGGCATATTTGGCGATGGCAAAGAAGTTGCGCAGCTGGCTATGGCAAAAGCCTTTCGCAAAGGCGATTGGCGTGCGGGGTATTATCGTGATCAAACTTTTATGTTTGCTACGGGCATGAGCAATTTATTGGAGTTTTTTGCCCAGCTATACGCATATCCGGATATAGAAAAAGATCCCGCCTCTGCCGGCAGGCAGATGAATTGCCATTATGCTACCAGGTTTGTAAATACCGATGGCAGTTGGGTAAATCAGGCCGAAACGATGAACTGTTCTGCAGATATTTCAACTACAGGCGGACATATGCCCCGTTTGCTTGGGCTTGCTTATGCATCTAAGCTTTACAGGCAAAATAAGGAACTTGAATACCTGGACAAGTTTTCAGTAAATGGTAATGAGGTTGCTTTCGGTACCATTGGCAATGGCTCCACATCCGAAGGCTTGTTTTTTGAAGCCTTCAACGCTGCCGGCGTATTGCAGGTACCCATGGCTATTTCGGTATGGGACGATGCCTATGCAATCTCAGTGCCCGCCAAGCTGCAAACAACCAAAGAAGATATATCCGAAATATTAAAAGGTTTTCAGCGTGAAAAAGGCACCAATGGTTATGAAATATTTAAGGTACGCGGCTGGGACTATGTAGCCCTTTGCGAAACTTATGAAAAAGCGATTGCCCTTTGCCGGGAAGAACATGTGCCGGTTTTAATACACGTTATTGAAATGACACAGCCCCAGGGCCACTCAACCTCAGGATCGCATGAACGCTATAAATCAAAAGACCGCCTTAGCTGGGAAGATGAGCATGATTGCCTGCTGCAAATGCGTAAATGGATGATTGCATCTGCTATTGCCACAGAAGCCGAAATGGACGAACTGGAAGCAACTGCAAAAAAATATGTACGTGATTGCCAGCGCCAGGTATGGAATGAGTTGGGTGATGAAATCCGTCGTGAACTAAATGAGGGAATTAGGCTGATAGAGACACTGGCGCAATATGTACCGGCGCAGGAAGAATTGCGGGCTATAGCATCAAATTTGCGCGAATGTGTTGACCCTGGCAGAAAAGATGTAGTATCAGCCATTCGCAGAACTTTACGCCTAACTGTAAAAGATCACGTTGATCAAAAGCAGGAACTGATAAATTGGCTCAACGATGAATTCGAAAAAAATACAGAGCGCTATAATTCCAAACTATTTAGCGAAACCAGCGAATCACCTTTAAAAGTTGATTACGTACCTGCCCGGTATGATGACGATTCCAAAACTATTGACGGGCGTGAAATATTAAATGCCTGTTTTGATGCCAATTTTGATCGGGATAAAAGTATAGTTGCTTTTGGTGAAGATGTTGGCTCCATCGGCGACGTAAACCAGGGATTTGCCGGATTGCAAAATAAATACGGCGATTTACGGATAACAGATACCGGCATTCGCGAAGCTACTATAATAGGACAGGGTATGGGCCTTGCTATGCGCGGGTTAAAGCCAATTGCCGAGATCCAGTACCTCGATTATCTTTTATATTCTATAAATGTTTTAAGTGACGATCTGGCCAGTTTAAGCTACCGCACCAGGGGAGGTCAAAAAGCCCCGCTGATTGTACGCACACGCGGCCATCGGTTAGAAGGAATATGGCATTCGGGTTCTCCTTTAGGATTGATCTTAAACTCAATGCGCGGGCTGCATATCTGTGTTCCGCGTGATATGACACAGGCAGCAGGGATGTACAATGTGCTGCTCAGGGGTGATGAACCGGCACTGGTTATAGAGTGTTTAAATGGGTACCGTTTAAAAGAACAGCTTCCGGCCAATGTTGGCGAGTTTACTGTGCAGCTTGGTAAAGCCGAGATATTGAGGGAAGGAAACGATATTACTATAATATCTTATGGCTCAACCTTGAGAATTGTAATGGAAGCAGCTAAAGAACTGGAAAAATTGGGCATTAGCATTGAAGTGATAGATCCGCAAACCCTGCATCCTTTTGATACTGAAAATATTTGCGGCACTTCGCTCAAAAAAACCAGTAAATTGTTAATAGTTGACGAGGATCTTCCAGGCGCAGCCTCAGCATATATATTACAAAGAGTGCTGGAAGCTCAAAAAGGCTATTATTCTCTTGATGCACAACCTCGTACACTAACCGCCAAAGAACACAGGCCGCCCTATGGGTCCGACGGTGATTATTTTAGTAAGCCGTCATTGGACGATATTATAGAGGCAGTTTATAGTTTAATGCACGAAACTTATCCTAACAAATTTCCGGCTATTTATTAATTCAGCACCAAATTTTCCAGTAGAAATAATTTATATCGGCACGCCCCGGCTCACCCCGGGACGTGTTTTTTATAATCTGTTTTGTGAGAAAGGGATTACCTCCATGTGCCAAAACAAAAATGTAAACTCAAAAAATATTAAATAATAATTAAACCATTTTTGAGTTATATTTAACTATTTTGTTGGTTTGATAAAGGCCATTTACATGCATATGATTGCAGTTGAATGATATTGTTTTATAGGATAAATTTTTAACTTTAAAAAAATATCATTAAATTTGTAATAAGTTTAATTGTTTTGAGAGAAAAAACAGAACCTATTTCGGGAATTATGCGTATACAAGTTTTTCTTTTAAACTATTGATTTAACCCAAATAAAGAATGAGAAAACATTTTGCTGGTTTACTTTGCACCTTACTGATACTTTCAATTACCATTATAAGCTGGAAGCCCGTTGGTTTTATTAAATCAAACGAAAATATTACCCGTTCTTTTACTGCTAAAGAATTACTTGAAAAATACATCGGGAATGTTTATGAAGCTGCACATTTGCAGGAATCGGGTATGGATGCTGATGTATTTAAAAAAGGTTTAACCGGTTTCCTGAATTTAAAGATAGCTGATAAATTATCTCAAAACACTTCAATTCTCACTATTGTTGATTTTAACAAATCAAGCCGGGAAAAACGGATGTGGATAATTGATGTAATTAATAAAGAATTGATATTAAATACCTGGGTAGCGCACGGACAGGGAAGCGGTGATGACATGGCTACCAGTTTTTCTGATAAAATGGATACCCATAAAAGTAGTTTAGGGTTTTATTTAACTGATGATGTTTATCTTGGAAAACATGGACGTTCATTAAGATTAAATGGATTAGACGAAGGTTTTAATACCAATGCGCGTGCCCGTGATATTGTTGTACATGCTGCAGATTACGTGGGCAAAAATACCATTGATCAATTAGGGCGTTTAGGCCGTAGTTTCGGTTGCCCGGCTGTATCACCCGAGGTTGCCGACGAGGTTATAAACACTATCAAGGATAAAACAGTTCTGTTTATCAATGGTAATGTTAGTAATTATTCATCTAAGTACCTGGATGAAGATCTGGCTGCAAATTTTTTATCTGCACAAAATGGCACTTACGTAGCCAATTTATAATAACTGATTTCATAAAGCATGTCCCCGTAAATAATATATTTTTTACGGGGATTATTGTTTTTAGCTGGCCGGGTGCAAGTACTTTATTAAGTGATCGTATAATACAATGTCCAAACCATAAACATCCGGCCTAAACTGAAGCTGGTTATTTTCGTCGGCCCAGCAGGTACAATAGGTGATGTAAACAGGTACCTTTTTTGGCAGGTAAATGGTGGTTGGTTCGGGATTATCAGCGCTCATATCAGTTGCAATGGTTTCATACTTTTCACCCTGACCAAATAAATTTAATGCAAGGCCCTGAGGGTCGCCCAAACGAACGCAACCATGACTTACGGCCCTCATTTTTTTAAGGAACGCCGATTTTGCGGGGGTGTCATGCAGATAAACACTGCTTTTATTATTAAACAAAAACTTTATTTTTCCTAAGGAATTATCGTCACCGGGTTTTTGTTTGAATTCATAATCAGAATTATCTTTGGTTACTTTACTCCAGTCTATATCTTCCGGATCATCGATCAGCTTGCCACTTTTGTAAACGTCTATACCTTTATTAGACAGGTAAAAACGGTCTTTGGCGGCATCTACAATTATCTCTTTATTGGCAATACTATTAGGGATATTCCAAACCGGATTCACTTCTACACTATGAATCAAACTGTTTAACAAAGGGGTTTCATGCTCATTTGGTTTGTCCACTTTGGCTGTATCATTATAAGCCATAAGCGTATTAGCATTATCCATATTGCGGCCCTGTCCAACACAAACCTTCATACTTAATACAGACCTGCCGCTGTCAATTACATTTAAACTGTAATCCGGGATATTTACAATCACATACTTGTTTTGAAAAGGCTTGTTCCTCCATCTTAAACGCTCAAGATTTACCATTAACAAGCGTTTTGTTTCTTCGGGTGACCGACCAGGTGCTGCTATGCTGTTTTTTAAAGCATTTTGTAAAGCAATGTATTGCGGATCTTTTGGTTGAATACTATCCAGGTACGCTTTCATATTACCGATATGAAAAACCCTGGATGCCGATGTACTGTCCGGTTCTTTTGTTGCTATAAAGTATCGCCGGTAGATAGTTTTCGGATTGATGACACCATATTGCAGATCATTGGAATAATTTATCAACGAGTTAACAGCGGTTATTTCAAGCTCGGCCATATCATGGTAAGCCTCATCTATTGTTTTTATGCTCTTTTTTTCGGTAAACGTATGAATCATCGTCTTAAGCTGTTCGGCCTGGAACATGCCCGAATCTAATCCATGTTCATTGGCGCGCATAAAATACTCGTCGGCCGTTGCAAGATCGCCGCTAAACAAATGCTGCAGCAAAAAATCGGGTGTATATTCGGTGCTGTCATAATAAGCTTTTATAAGATCGGGATACTTTAATTCAGCTCTTTTATCCGCAAGTACTTTTTGAAAAACCTCTGAAAAGCCTTCGGGAGTAAAATCCTTAAAAACTTTATTATGTGTTTTCTTAAAAAGAATGTTGGCAATTTCCGGCCGTTTCTTTTTGCAACTTTGAAAAGTAAGAATAAGGGCGGAAAGAAGAATTATAAGGGAAGGAACAGCAAGCCCTTTTATCGGGTTAAGTTTAGTCATAAATGTTAATTGCATTAAAGATAAATATTATTGGCATTTTGTGTGCTACAATGTGATAATAGATTTTGTTAATTTTGGAAACATAAGCCAGCCCTGTTTACAGGTTTCATCTTAAGCTAATAGTATGCCAATAAAAAAACGTACGCTGATTATTTTAACATTATTTACCTGCTTAGGCGTAAAGGCCCAAAGATTTAATCCTGTAAACCCGGATGCTTCAGCAGGAGTGAAGAAAACACTTAACTTCTTATATAATATAAAGGGGAAATATATTCTTTCGGGCCAGCAAAATTATAATAGTGACCTGAATGTATTTTCGGACAGTGCTAAAATAATTGCAGGAAAATACCCGGCTGTTTGGGGCAGCGATTTTATTAATTGGGGTGATAAAGACCTTGGGCCGCAAATTGTTAATGAGGCCATAAAAAAGTCGCGAGAGGGTTATCTTATAACCCTGATGTGGCACGAAGGAAAACCAACAGATGAACCTCCTTACTCATTTGAAAAAAATGTAAAAGGCAAAATGACCGATGCCGAATGGAACGAATTGGTTACTCCGGGTACAGCACTAAATAAGCGCTGGCTTGCCCAGATCGATGTGATTGCAGGCTATTTGAAGCAATTAAAGACCGCCGGGGTAACCGTTTTATGGCGGCCTTATCATGAAATGAATGGTGTGTGGTTTTGGTGGGGAAACCGGAAAGGTGAAAACGGCATTGCCAAATTATGGAAAATGATGTATGACCGTTATACCAATTACCATCATTTAAATAACCTGGTATGGGTTTGGGGAGCTAATGGTTTAAGAGACATTCCGTTTGATGAAGCATATGATTATAAAGATTACTATCCCGGCGCGGCATATGTAGATGTTTTAGGCGCCGATGTATATCATTTTGATTATGAGCAGGATGATTATGAGGCATTGCTTAAATTAGCTAATGGAAAACCAATTGCATTAACGGAAACAGGAGAGTTACCAAATCCTGAAATACTGAAAGTACAACCACAATGGACTTGGTTTATGGTTTGGACAAGCTGGCTTTGGACAGATAATACACATAATCGTGTTAAACAAATTTATAACCTTCCGCAAACACTTAACCATGACGAGGTTAAAGCAAAGCTGGATTCACTAAAATAAAAATGAGCAAACCAGAGGTTTGGTTACGCGGGCCGTTAAATGATATGCCCGGCCTGTTGCAGCCGGTTGCCCACGCCTTGTTGCAGGCCAGGGAAGAAATAAATGATTTGATGCAAGCTTTTCCGGAAGAATTACTGTGGGAACGACCCGCAGGTCTGGCATCTCCCGGCTTTCATTTACAGCATATGGCCGGTGTTATTAACCGGATATTTACCTATGCAAAAGGAGGGCAGCTTAACCAGGAGCAATTGGATACATTAAACAAAGAAGGGAAGCCAGAAGGAAATGGGGATAACCTTGCTTATTTGTTGCAGGCTTTTAGCAAACAGGTTGATGATGCGCTTATTCAATTGCGCGAAACGGATGTTGCTATGCTGGAAGACAAGAGAGGGGTGGGGCGGGCAATGCTGCCATCTACCGTTATTGGATTGTATGTACATGCTGCAGAACATACCATGCGGCATGCAGGTCAACTCTTGGCTACCGTAAAAGTATTAAACGAAAAATAACTCAGAAGAGAAAATTCATTACATCCTTTAGCTGTGATGCCTTATAGGTTGAAAAGGCATGCGGATGTTTATTCTCAGGGTCAAATAAAAATGTATCGATGCCCAGCTCTTTTGCTGCCTGTATTTCCGATTCGGGATCATCTCCAATTACTAACACCTCACTGGCATCGTAACCGTACCGCTTTACGATATCAGCAAAAACGTCTTTTTTTGTTTGCTTTGATATTTCAGGATCAACGATGTGAATTTCCTCAAAATCATTTTCAATATCCAGCATTTTTACTTTGCTCCACTGTAGTTTTGAAAAGCCTGTCGTTACCAGGAATTTTGTAAGCGGGATAGATTTAACATACTGATATTCATCAAATGGGTGCATCGGCAAATTATATGTTATTTCGTTTAATAAGCCAATGCCTTTGTTTTTAAGCTCTTCGCCAAAATTATATTTATCTGCAACCCAATGGTATGGGCGCCGTGTTAATTCATCCTTGGCATTTATAAGCGTTTCATAATTTATTTCTTCGGCATATTCATCCAGCAATGCAAATAAACGTTCAAAAAGATGTTCGGCAATTGAGCTAACGGGATAGATGGTGTTATCCAGGTCTAATATTAAAGCACGTTTCATAAGTAATAACAAATATGGTTATTATATATAAAATACAGAGGTTCAATAAAAGAAGCTCTAAATAGAATTTAGGACTTACGACTTTGGGCTTAAAATTTAGGACTCTCCTCCTTTGGGGCCGTAAAAAATAACCCAGGTAGCGAAATTGTTGCTGAAGTTTTCAAAGCGGTGCTCAACCCCGGCCGGGACAAATAAAACATCGCCGGTTTGAAAGGTAGTACGGGCTCCATCGTTTAAAAAGTTACCTGTTCCACTAATAATTATGTACAGTTCGTCTTGTAAATGGGGTGTTTGCTCATCTTTATTCACAGGCCGGTAAATTTCTACCGACATGCTGGCGTGCTCTAACACCTTAAAGAACAATGCATCCGGGTTCTCAGATAATTTTTTTAATGCATCGTTCACAGAAGATTTCATAATCAAAAGTAAACATTGCCTTTTACGGAGGCGTAATTATCCGGATATTATTTCCGGCGTTTATTTGTTGATGTTTGGATCTTGTAAGGCGTTAATCAGACGGTTTTGGGAAGTTGACACTGGCTGCAATGCCGGTAATAATTGCGGTCTCATCATTGAACCTAATTTATTAAATCCCGGTTTTAAATGGAATTTGTATAAATAAACTATTGCTAATAAAATCATATTATTGTTGTTTAAATAATTACTTGTTTTTTTAATATTAATGGCTGTTTTTAATTAATTTGCTTTTGGCAACAGTTCGCATAATATCAAAAGCAGCTGCCATTGTCGCTATTATTTCCTTGCCATAGGATCTCCTGGTAATAAACTTATCACACATGTCCTCATCCCATGGCTTAATAAAGTAATTTAAATAATAAGGATCTTCCGGGTTAACCAATATTTCTATTTCATCCTGCCATTCGTAATTTACAGTTAGGATGTTGGCATGTGTTCGCTCCAGAATTTTAAAGCCGATAGATATTTTAGGCAGATAATAAAGAAATACCTCGCCGAAATCCATCCACGGTTTAAAATTTATTACCTCCTTATCATATAAAACTAACTTGTTATCTATATCCTGTATTAACCACCTGTGAGATTGTTTTGGTGCCAGATACTCCCCCAACAGGGAGGGCGTTTCCATGTATCCCATTTTTGCCACACGTGCCTGTTCCTTCACAAATTGGATCGGATCGTCAACATGCTCCAATACATGGCGGCAAATTACATAGTCAAATTCTTTGTCTTTAAAGGGGAGGTGTTCGCCATCGGCCTGTAAAAACTGTTGGTTTTTTAATACTTTCAAATCGCCCGAACGATGTGTATTATCTTCCACATACTTATCAACCACAACATGGGCCCTTTTATCGGGGTGGTTTCCGCCACCCACTTCCAAAATATTATATTTTTTTTTAATCAGGAGGTCATCCAGTGTTTTAGGGGTTCTGATCTTCATATTATCTTTGGCAGTTTCTAATTTTTTAGGTGTTTAATATTAGAATGCCTTATTGCATGTAAAAATTATACACATCAGCGTATTTATACGTTAACTAAAAAAATAAGATACACGCATTGCTTCAATATTATTTTTTCTTAACCCCGATCTTTTAACTCTCAAAATCACCGGAATTAAATTTATATTGGTATAAATTTTTTTTTATCAATAATGGGTTACAATTTCGCATAAATTGTATTAAATAGTGAGTAAAGAGATAAATGTCGGAGTACCAACGGATAGTGAAGTAATCCTGGGTATCCTTAATAATTCAGAAAGTGTACTAAAGCGTTTGTATATTGCTTACTTTCCGATGGTATTACAGCTGATTATTAATAATAACGGGAATGTTGACGAGGCTAAGGATATTTATCAGGAAGCCATAATTGTTCTTTATAATAAAGTTAAAACAGGTGATTTTGAGCTGAGCAGCAAACTGAAAACCTATATTTATTCTGTTTGCAGGAGGCTTTGGCTTAAAAGGCTTACACAAATGAACCGTTATGGGGGCGATATCAAAGACTTTGAAGAATATTTAACTGTCGACGATGAGACTGAAAAGAATAATGAGCGGGACATACAATTTAATAAAATGGGTAATGCCCTTAAGTTATTAGGTGAGCCTTGTAAAACGATTATTGAAGATTTTTACATAAACAACAGATCGATGCAGGAGATTTGTGAGGATTTTGGATATACCAATTCGGATAACGCCAAAACTCAAAAATATAAATGCCTGCAAAGGTTGAAAAAATTGTTTTTTCAGCAAAAATAAGAAGGAGCAAGCGATGAGCGATAACCAACTAACCGAAACAATTGACAGGTATCTTAACGGTGAGATGACCAAAGATGAGCGCGCCCGTTTCGAAATACTTCGAAATGAAAATGCCGATATTAATGCAAAGGTAACTGAGCATAAACATTTCACTAACCTGATAAAGCAATATGGTGAGCGTTTGGAGCTGGAACAGCGCCTGAATGCTATACATGATGAAATTGACGTTCATGCTCTGGAGCAAGAGTTGCTGATCCGCCCGTCGTGGGTGGTGATGCTGTGGCGTAATCATCATTCAAAAATATCTGTTGCTGCTTCCATTGCCATATTTGCAGTTTTATGTACTTTGTTTGCAACAGGTTATTTAAGCAACCGTGAAACAAATTATATAGAATTAAAGGGTAAAATCAAAAAGCTTGAAAATTCTGCACATCAGCTTAGTTCAAAGATCAGTCATCTGGAACCTGGTAAAAAATACAATATCAATCCGGGCAATTTTAGGGGAACTGGTTTTGCAATTTCTTCAAACGGTTACATAGTTACTGATTATCATGTGGTAAAAGATGCTGATTCGGTATATGTTCAAACTGCTGATGGGAAATCATTCCGTACCAAAGTAATTTATTCCGAAGCTCAGCCGGATGTTGCTATTTTGGAGATAAACGATCCTTCATTCAAAGGCTTAGGGCCATTGCCTTATACTTTTAAGAAAGCAGAGACTGATATAGGCGAAACTATATTTACAATCGGATATCCAAGTGATGTGTTGGTATTAGGTCCGGGTTATTTAACTGCAAGTACCGGTTTTCAGAATGATACCGCTTCTTACCAGGTTTCTATCCCTGCTAACCCCGGTCACAGCGGTGGGCCGTTGCTTGACAGTAAGGGAAATATAATAGGTATTATAAGCGGCAAAGAAACTCATATTGAAGGAGCTGCATTTGCACTTAAATCGAGCTATTTATTAAAGGCAATCCAGGATATACCTGCCGATTCGTTAAAGAATCCGTTAAATATGAATTCGAAAAATGTTTTGGCCGGGTTAAACCGTGTACAACAGATCAAAAAACTACAGAATTACGTTTTTATGGTAAGGGTTTATAAGCAATAACACGCTAAAAAGCACTTATGAAATAAAGATGCCCTGGTTTACCTGGGCATCTTTATTTATAACTATCTGTCAACCTCTCCCAATACAAAATCAATTGAGCCTACTATGGCTATCAGGTCGGCTATCATTACTCCCCTGGCGATTTCAGGCAGTACGGATAAATTATTAAAGCTTGGGGCACGTGCTTTTACACGGGTAGGTATTTCTGATTTTCCATCAGCCATAAAATAAAAACCCAACTCGCCTTTGGCGCCCTCACACCTGATATAATAATCCTGCGGCTTGGGTATGGTTTTTCGTGGTAATTTAGCACGTGGATCAAAATCGGGTGTACGTTTTAATTCTTTTTGAAGTCGGTCAAGGCATTGTTCTATCATTTTTAAAGATTGCTCAATCTCATCAACACGCACTTTGTAGCGATCCCAGCAATCACCTGTGGTACCCATTTCACCTTTGCCTATAGGTACATCGAACTCCAGTTCGGGGTAAACAGAATAATTGTCTATCCGTCGTAAATCCCATTTAAGTCCAGATCCGCTGAGCATAGGTCCTGAGCAGCCGTAATTAATGGCAACATCCAATGGCAAAACGCCAATATTGGCAGTACGGTTAATAAATATCTCGTTGTCGGTTAGTAGCTGGTTCAGCTCAACCATCTTGGGCTTAAAATAGTCTACAAACTCCCTGCAACGCTCTTCAAAGCCCACAGGCAGATCATAGAACAAACCGCCCACCCATATATAATTATACAGCATGCGCGATCCTGAGGCCCACTCAAGCATTCCCATAATGTGCTCTCTGTCCCTGAAGCACCATAAAAAAGGAGTAAAGGCGCCAATGTCAATGCCGTAAGTGCCGATAGCTATCAGGTGTGACCCAATGCGGTTTAACTCACAAACCAGCACCCTGATATATTCAATCCGTTTGGAAATGTCTTTATCAATGCCCAGCATCCGCTCAACACCCATTACGAAGGCATGGCTGTTGTTCATGGAAGCTAAGTAGTCCATTCTGTCCGTAAACGGAATGGTTTGCTGGTAGGTTAAAGATTCGGCATGTTTTTCAAAACAACGGTGCAGGTAGCCGATATGGGGTATAACTTCCTTAACAATTTCTCCGTCGGTTATCAATTCAAGCCTTAAAACGCCGTGTGTAGAAGGATGCTGCGGGCCCATGTTTAAAACCATATCTTCCGCATTGGCTATTTTTTGATAGTAGTTATTGAGGGCTTCGCTATATTTGGGATTTGTAACAGTCAATTTGATATATTTCTATTTGATTTCAAATTTATTCAATTCAATTGTAAATCTCTATAAATAAAAAAGAGCCTGCTGTAATTAACCGCAGGCTCTGTTATTAAACTGAAATCTTATATCAAATCAAAGCGCATTATGGCCAAAGCTTTCACTTAGCTTGCTGCTTTGTGTTGCCAGCCAGGCATAGCTGTACATAGCCACTGCTTTGGCCTTACTCTGCCGACTTTTAAATGTCCAAACATCCTTCATAAATTCTTTATGATTTTTGCTGTTCAAGGTATCAAAAGCTACGGAAATTGTTGGCGTAAGGGAATAAGCGGTGTGCCAGGTTCCAAAAGGAATAAACAGCGTTTCACCGGGGCCAACTACAAAGTTGATCGGCGTAGCATCCTTAAATTTAGGGAATTTTTCGTAATCGGGCTCAAAAACATTCAGCTCAGAACGCCATGGGTCATCAGCCCGGGGATAAAGTAAATCTTCCTGACCGCGCGGGAATACAGTAAACCTTTTTTCGCCATACAGCTGGGTTATCCAGGCATTTAAATGATAATAATCAATGTGCATATAAGGGAACTTACCACCGGGGCCACCAATAAAAAGTTCGGTAGCGCCGCCCCATTTACCAATGCTGAACATTTTATTTTTCAGCCAGTTTGGCGATGCATAATTCAAATCCAGCGGTTCAATTAAAGGCATTAACTCGGGCAAAACTTCCGGTATGTTAAAAATAAAAGGATACGGCGCAGGCTTTTCTTCGGTGCTGGCTTCAACCAGATCCATAATTTCCTTCATCTTATATACTTTGCCCCTGCACTCTGTTTCACGGTCAGGATAGTTTTCCCTAAACCAATCAGGACTAAAAAGACCATTTGCTTTCCAAACTTTTGATGCATTTGTAAAAACCAGTGGAATCCCAGGTTTATAATGCTCCTCAATAAACTCTTCGTAAGAAATGTTATCTCTTCTTATAATATCCATGATTTATACTAACGGTTAGTTAACCACCCGAAATGATTGATAGTCAAATCAAAATGTTGGGATTAATACGGAAATTTTACCTGAAAGGTTGGGGGTGGGGGTTAGTGATTGGAGACTAGAGATTGGAGGTTAGGCAGCTGCAATTATTTGTGTTTTGCTAATCATGGACAGCAGTGCTCAATCACTCTAACTAATCAATTTTTATCCCTTTATAATATTCTGCGGTTTTGTAGTCTTTTCTTAGAGGGAAACCATCCCAATCGTCAGGCAACAGGATCCGGCGCAAGTCAGGATGACCTTCAAAAAATATTCCGACAAGATCATAAGCTTCCCGTTCATGCCAGTCGGCGGTGCGGTAAACTGATGTTATACTGGGAAACGAAGGAAGATTGTCAAGTCTGCGGTCATTCTCCCGGCTTATTTTTAAGGTGAGTTGTGTTTGATAGGGGATAGAAGCCAAATGATAAACCACCCCAAAGCGGTTTATTTCAACGCCATAATCAACGCCGGTAATGCTGGAAAGAAAATCAAAATAGGTAGCCGGATTATTCCTTAACTCGAGGCATACCGGGGTTATTTGTTCTGGGTCAATAAGCAAAGCCGGCTGTAACCCGCCTGTTTCTTCACCAACAATAACGCCGGTACCAAATTTTTCAGTCAGTAATAATTTAATGTCCTCAAAGATCATGGAGCTAAACGTACTTTTTTCCAGTTTTTGTTATCTATTTTTTTGTAAGCTATACGGTCGTGCAAACGGCTGGGGCGGCCCTGCCAAAATTCAATCATTCGCGGCTTTAAAATATAACCTCCCCAAAATGATGGTTTTGGCACTTCTTTGTCGGTATATTCTTCAGTAAGTTCGCTCCATTTTTTTTCCAAAACGTCGCGGCTTTCTATTTCCTGGCTTTGAGGGGATACCACAGCTCCTATCTGACTGTCTTTAGGCCTCGAATGAAAATATTTGTCAGATTGTTCCTTACTTAATTTTTCTATAGTGCCTTCAATACGTATCTGCCGTTCCATCGACGGCCAAAAAAAAGTTAATGCACCAACCGGATTTTTAGTGATCTCTTTACCTTTACGGCTCAGGTAATTGGTGTAAAACATAAATCCGTATTCATTTACTCCTTTAAGCAAAACAACCCTTGCCGAAGGCCTGCCGTCGTTTGTAGCGGTTGCCAGCATCATGGCGTTATGCCCGGGCACATTTGCCTCCTGCGCCTCATTAAACCAAACTTCAAATTGTTTTATCGGGTCGCCTTTTGTACTGTTCTCAGATAATGAGGCTGATTTATATTCTTCTCTTAAATTTTCTAACTTTTCCTGATCCATCGGTGCAAACTTACTAATTAATTATACCGTAGATAAGTATTTATATTTCAAATTCAGAAAACGGAACATATTTTTGCAATACTTGTTATATTAAACAAAAATTAACCCTTATGCTTAGTTCTATCGCGGCCGCCGCAGGGCGTTTATTGATTTCGGAGCCATTTATGATGGATCCAAATTTTAAAAGATCGGTTATTTTATTAACTGAATACTCTGAAGAAGGAGCTATGGGATTTATTTTAAACCACGCAAGCGAATTCTTGCTCGGCGATCTGCTGCCTGATCTGTCCTATTCAGAAATACCTGTTTTTATAGGCGGGCCGGTAGCCAATAACACTTTGCATTTTATACACCGCTGTCCCGAAAAAATTGATGGGGGCGTAGAAATTGGCAAAAATATATATTGGGGCGGTGATTTTGAAACCGTAAGGGAACTGATAACCAGTTACCAGCTGAGCAGTGACGAAATAAGATTCTTTAGCGGATATTCTGGCTGGACGCCAAAACAACTGGACGATGAGATAAAAGAAGACAGCTGGATAGTAGCCAATCAATTAAGCTCGGAAATTATATTTACCCGCAACGAAGAAAACCTTTGGCGTGAAGTGGTTATTGGGTTAGGTCAGCGTTATGCGCATATTGCTAATTTCCCGGAGAATCCAGCGTTGAATTAGTAGTAGAGATCAGAGGCTGGAGAATAGAGATTAGTTAAGAATAAGTCCTAACTCTGATCTCGAAATCAAATTAGTAATAGAGATCAGAGGCTGGAGAATAGAGATTAGTTAAGAATACCTCTAACCTCTGATCTCCAAATCAGATTCCTCCACTTTTTTCTTCAGATTTTCTTTATAGGCGATAAGATTTTTAACGATCTGTTCATCAGAGGTCGACAAGATTTGGGCGGCAAGGATACCGGCATTTTTTGCTGCATTTAGCGCAACAGTAGCCACCGGGATACCGTTAGGCATTTGCAGTATGCTCAGTATAGAATCCCACCCATCGATTGAATTGCTTGATTTTACCGGGACACCAATTACAGGGAGGTGTGTAAGCGAAGCTACCATGCCCGGCAAATGTGCGGCACCACCGGCTCCGGCAATGATCACTTTCAGGCCCCGCTCTGCCGCGGTGCGGGCGTAGCTGAACATGCGGTCGGGTGTGCGGTGGGCAGACACTACCGAAATCTCATATTCAACACCGAGTTCCTTTAATACATCGGCAGCATCCTGCATTATGTTCAGGTCAGACTTGCTGCCCATTATGATGCCAATTTTAGGAGAGTTCATTTTCGTTTTTTTATTGTAATTGCTTCGTGCCTCGCAATTACATGGTGTTTAAAAGATTAACTTATTACTTTCAATGTTTGCTGCACATATCTTGCTTTTTCTATCGCTTTTTCCCGGTCTGCATCTACAATAGTCACGTGGCCCATTTTGCGGAAGGGCTTTGTTAATGCCTTGCCATATAAATGTACATATACTCCCGGGCATTTTAATACTTTTTCAATCCCTTTGTAAACAGCGGGTCCTTCATATCCGGCTTCACCTAAAATGTTTACCATTATGGCATTGTTCAGGCAGGCGGTATCCCCCAAAGGCTGGTTAAATATTGCCCTTAAATGCTGCTCAAATTGCGAAACTGTATTTCCTTCGATTGTTTGATGTCCGCTGTTATGCGGCCGTGGTGCCAGTTCATTAACCAATATTTTACCTTTTTTATCCAGGAACATTTCAACAGCCAGCAAACCAACAATATTAAGATCTTCCGCTATTTTGGTAGCTATCTGGGCGGCATCCTGTTGTATTTCAAACGGCAGGGTAGAAGGCGAGATCAAAAATTCAACCAGGTTAGCCTCCGGGTTAAATTCCATCTCCACCATCGGGAAGGTTTTTACATCACCGCTTTCATTGCGGGCTACAATTATGCCTATTTCCTTTTCAAAATCTACCCAGCGCTCAATAAGGCTTGGTTCGGTAAATGCTTTTGCCAGGTACGATTCATCAACAACTTTATAAACCCCACGGCCATCATAGCCGTCACGACGCAGTTTTTGGATATATGGAAAAGGTATCCGACTTTCTCTTAATTGTTGTGGTGACGATATAACCTGGAATTCGGCAGTAGGGATGTTGTTCTCTTTAAAGAATTGTTTTTGCAGGCCTTTGTCCTGTATCAACCGGATAATGCGCGGCTGCGGATAAACCAGCACCCCTTCCTTTTCAAGTTGCTCCAGGGCGTCAACATTTGCCTTTTCAATTTCGATGGTTAGCAGGTCAGTTTTTTTACCAAAATTATAAACCGTTTCATAATCACTTAATGATCCTACTACAAATTCATCGCATAGTTTACGGCATGGCGCTTCACGGTCAGGGTCAAGCACCTTCACCGTTACATTGTAATTTATTGCCTGTTGTATCAGCATGCGGCCTAACTGGCCGCCGCCTAAAATCCCAAGTTTAAGGTCTCCGTAAAATGCTTTCATTATATATGGTGCAAGTTTAGCCTAAATCTTTTAAAAACGCTATATTATGATAGCAGATTATCATTTCGCTGTCGTTTTAATTATTTTATAATAAAAAACGGCATGTATAATAATATATATAATACCTGTAAGCAGGTAAATTTTCCGGTCGCTAGTTGAGGGTAAGCTTAAAGAAGTTAAGATAAAAACCAAAGGGCCGGAAAAATAAAGCAGGAAACGGGCTATTCCGTTACTCATTATTTTAGGAAATGAGACAAATAAAACCGGCGACGATAACAATAACAACATAACATTGAGATAGACCGCTCCCATTATTATTATAGGAACGGCATGCGCATAATCTCCTTTTTTTGATACAGCGTATAACAAGCATATTGCTGCAATGGAAATTATAAGTGATATAATAAAGGTTGTAAAAAGGTTTTTAATGAATGTCCTGATCATGACTTTTAAAAATATAAGCAAATTTCAGGATTTTGTTTGATTACGACCTCTTTGTATGAAATTATTTACTTCTGTTACGCTCAATGAGACTTGTAACTGTACAGTAAATTCCCAATCCAAACAGTAAAAAAGCCTTTAAAAAGCCTATATTTGCGGCATATTTATCAAATAGGGTCTTTAGGAATGAAAACAAAAATTGCCGTAGCTAATGGGGATGGAATTGGTCCCGAAATAATGGATGCCGTTTTGCGGATTTTTACTGCAAATGATGTACCCCTTGAATATGAATTTGTGGAAATGGGGAAATCATATTTTGATGCCGGCCACTCAACCGGGATGACTGCTGCGGCTAAGGAAACTATTGAAAACCTCGGCATTTTATTTAAGGGCCCTATGGAAACCCCAAAAGGCAAGGGTGTTAAAAGTATAAATGTTACCGCACGTAAAGTATGGAACACTTATGCTAACCAGCGTGATTTCAGGACGCTGAACGGTGTGGAAACTGTTTTTTCAAAAGCAGGTATTCCCATCAACCTTACTATTATCCGGGAGAATATTGAAGATACTTATGGGGGCATTGAGCACCTTTTAACATATGATGTTGCGGTAGGCCGCCGTATTATTACGCGTCCGGGTTCTGCGCAGGTTATCCGCTATGCATTTGAAATGGCCCGGCGTAAAGGTTACACTAAATTAGCCTGTGGTCACAAAGCCAATATCATGAAGCTTACAGATGGTCTTTTCCTTGAAACCTTCCAGGAAATCGCCAAGGAATACCCGGATATTCAATCGTCGGATATTATTGTTGATGATCTTTGCATGAAACTGGTTACCCGTCCGGATAATTTCCAGGCTATTGTGTTAACCAATCTGCAAGGCGATATTGTTTCAGACCTTTGTGCAGGTTTAGTAGGCGGTTTAGGTTTTGCTCCGTCGGCAAACATTGGCGATAACATTTCCATTTTTGAAGCCGTACATGGTACAGCGCCTGATATTATGGGTAAGGGAATAGCTAATCCTACAGCACTATTGCTTTCGGGAATATTAATGCTGCGTTATATGGGCTTTACCGAAAACGCCGCAGTGATTGAAAATTCTCTTCTTTACACATTAGAGCATGGCATTCATACCGGTGATTTTGGCAATAAATCAACCCCGGCCGCCACAACCAATGGGTTTGCCGATGCCATTATTGATAATTTAGGCAAGGTTCCCGCTGATGGCGGAGTTGTAGGGAAGGCTAACCTCGAGATCAAGTCTAATTTACATACACATCTTTTAAAGAACAAACTAACTGTTACCAAGGGGATAGAAGAGGAAATGGTAGGCGTTGATGTGTTTGTTGAATCGAACGATTTACAACCTGGCGAACTTGCTGAACTGGCAAAGAAAAGACTGACTGATAATTTTAACCTGGTAATGATCTCTAACCGTGGTACCAAGGTTTGGCCAACAGGATCAATTTATACCGAATTGGTTAATGAATACCGTGTACGTTTTGAAAAGAAGGAAGGTGTAACTGTTACTCAAAAAGAATTGCTGCATATCGCTGCCGATTTTTCGCAGGATGTGAAGGTATGTTCAGTGGAGTTCCTGATGAAATTTGGGGGTAAAATAGGATATACGCTGGCACAAGGGCAATAGTGCTCCTTTAAATCTCCTCCGTTGGGGGAGCTTTTTTTAAATTAAGTTCATGCTCAGGTACCCGAAGTATGTGCGGTGGCTCTCTCCGGGCGCTTGGTAAGTGGGCAAAGGCCTTTGCGCTCAGCCTTCCAGTGCCTATCCATGACGTGTTTGTTTTATGTAAAGACTTATGAAGTTTTTAAAACTTCATAAGTCTGATGCTACTGGAAACAAGTCATTTCTCCTTCAGGATTTTTGGTAAATTTTATATAGGATGACATCTTTTTTATTCTTCATCCCCTTTAGTTACTCATCGTCCTTAAACCACATCCTGATTGCTATTGTAACAGTTTTATTGCTTTGGATTACATGTCATTATTTGAATTAAATTCGTTTTATAACCGATAAGGCCTGATTATTGTATACATACCAACTTATTTAACATTAATAAAAATAACCAAAATGAAAAAAACAGTTTTAATAGCAGCAACTGCGTTGGTCATAGTTTTTATGTCTAATGCTCTATTTGCCCAGACCCAGCAAAAGGATACAGTTAAAAAGGCTGGAACTACTACAGCAGCAGATACATCAGCTAAGGATATAGTAGCAACGCTGGCAAATGTAGCAGAAGAAACCACCTTTACAGCCGCCATCAAAGCAGCTAACCTGGAGACAGAGTTGAAAGGGGTTGGTCCGTTTACTGTACTTGCACCGAATAATGATGACTTTGCAACTATTCCTAAGAGCAAATTAGACAGCCTGATGAAAGACCCAACTAAACTTGCCTTTGTGGTAAAAGCACATATTATAAGTGGTAAATATGATAAGGCTGCGCTTATTAAAGAATTAGTAGCGGGTAAAGGCAAGGCCACATTAACTACTATTGATGGTCAAAAACTTACTTTATCTGTCAAAGATAAAAAGCTTGCAATTACCGATGCGCAAGGTACTACAGTACAGGTTACTTCTTTTGACACGCCTTGTACAAATGGTATAATACACGGCATTAACGGTATATTAATGTCCAGGTAAAAAAAATCAATTTCAGGAGCCCGGTCTGTAAATGGCCGGGCTTTTTATTTGCCGACCACTAAAAAATTTCAATCAGATGCCATCAGAGAAAAACTAATCTCCTTGTTTGATCCGGCATATCCATCCGTTATGCTTTTATCCCGGCAGAAATTATTTTTTTCAAGCAGCCTTAGTGATCTTTCATTGGCAGGGCTTATAAATGCAATAATCTTCTTAAATTTCAATATAATAAAACTAAAATCAATAATAGTAGAGACCGCTTCCTGCATCAATCCTTTTCCCTGGAAGTCGGGATGCATTTCATAGCCCAGCTCTGCACTCTCTTTTTCTTTATCAATATGCCACAGGCAAATTGTCCCGATAAGCTTATCACTGTTCTTTAAAGAAACCGCCCAATAAAAACATTCTCCTTTGTTAACACCAGCCTGAATTTTCTTAATGAATACTTTGGCCTCATTATCCGTAGTGTTTTTTGGCCGGTCGAGGTATTTATTTACCCGCTTGTCCGACCGAAGGGCAACCAGATCAGCTACATCGCCTGGTTTTAAATCCCTTAAGATTAAACGATTTGTAGTTAGTGTTTGAAATGATGATGAATTATTCATTTTAATAATGTAAAAGTATTGAACAAATCCGTAATCGCGACAAAAACATTACTTAATAAGCGCAACATTTTGCCCGGTTATTTTGTTAAGTTTTCGTTAAAGGGTTTAAAACTAATATAATGGCCAACACAGAGAACGAAAATATATCCGGCTTTGAAAAAGTAAGCAATACAATTACTACTTACAGCGGCAGTTCAATTGTGTTTATGATAGCCATAGCCCTGATTGTATTATGGGGGATAACCGGGCCCGTATTTCATTATTCAAATACCTGGCTGCTGATAGTGAACACCGGCACTTCAATCATTACTTTTTTGATGGTTTTCCTGATCCAGAAATCGCAAAATAAGGAATCAATAGCGGTGCAGCTTAAATTAAATGAATTGATAGCGGCAAACAATAGCGCCAGTAATCGCCTTTTAAATATCCAGGATCTTAGTGAAGGGGAATTAAACACACTTTATGAACACTACCGTACACTGGTTGAGCTAACACAAAAGGCCAAATCAAATACTCAAAGTCATTCTGTTGAAGATGCTATTGAAGTAGCTGAAGAAATAATAAAGGATGACCTGGTAAAGGATAGTTTAATAGAAAAGGATAAAAAATGATATGCTGGGTTTATATTATAAAATATGGGTCGATGCGATAGTAGCAACCAAAGCTAAAAGATCAGAGAGCGGCAACTGGAAGCTTTATACGATTGCTTTTATGTCTTTAATAATGGGAGTTAACCTGTTTACTTTTTTTGTAATCATGAAAAGTTTAGTAAACCGCAATTTGCCGTTATTTTTGCCTGTTACTATTTTTTATAACCTGTTAATAAACGCCTTTATATCAATTGTATTAACTTTTTTTGTGCCTTTTGTAATTTTGAATTACCTGCTCATTTTTAATAATGACCGCTATAAAAAGCTAATAACGGAATATAAATCCACCGGTGGAAAATTGTACAGGAGATATGCTTTGTTATCACTCGGTATATTGATCATTCCGGCACTTATTGTGATATTGTATTTTTAATATTTCTTCGAAACAAGTTCATTGGTCTTACTGTAAGATAAAAGTTACAACAAAAGAAAATGTAGTCTCTTTTATTAATATAGATGTTTTTATATTTTTATTGATAAATGGAAGACTCAATAAATGTTATTGAAATACCCGGATTGATCCACAACCAGATCATCAAAAAAATAACATTTAAAAGCGAAGGTCTCGCTATTGAAAAACTCAGAAGTTTTGATCCTGAACTTAATATCCTGGCTGAAAATATAACCGGTTTTAGATTTGGAGTAAACCCGATTAACGGTTACATGCTTACCTTTGGATGGCAATACCTCATCCAGATACAGGATGCGCAAAACAAAATAACATCTATAAAGCTAAATAGCTTTTACCGGTTACGGAGTAAAGTTTATTCCAAAATATGGGCGGCCATTATTTACCAGCTATGGAATAATTACTTCATATACAGCTATAATTATTATTACGATCTGTATACCATTAAGCAGGAATTTGATTTAACAGGTATTAAATTCCATCCCTTTGGGATCAGCTGGGAAGGCGGAAGCATGTTTTGGGATGAAATTGCTTTAAGTAATTACCAAACCTATTTTATGATCTACCACAAAAAGGAGCTGAAAAAAACTAAACGCTGCAGTTTTAAAAATGACTGGAATGCATTGATCCTGCAAAGCTTATTAAAAAGAATTATCCAGGAGCATAATGCTCACCGTAACCCGGTAGTTTGATGAATGAAGGCTATTTATCCCTTTACCAACCGTTCACCTTCAATCTTCTTTTGCAATTCCAGAATAGCGCCTATCAATGATTCGGGCCGCGGCGGGCATCCCTGTACATAAATATCAACAGGTATCACACGGTCAACACCTTTAACCACATGGTAGCCATGCTGCCAGTAAGGGCCGCCGCAGTTGGAGCATGAACCCATGGAGATCACATATTTTGGTTCGGGCATTTGCTCGTAGAGGCGCTTAATGCGTTCGGCCATTTTAAAGGTTACTGTACCTGCAATAATAATAACATCGGCTTGCCTGGCAGATGGCCGGGGGAAAACGCCATACCGGTCCAGATCATAAGTGGAAGCAAAAGCCCCCATAAATTCAATGGCACAGCAGGCAATCCCAAAACTTAAGGGCCATAGGGACGATAAACGCGCCCAGTTGAGCAGATCGTTCATTTTGGTGATCACTACGCCACCGCTTTCACTGTTCATATCGCTACTCATTGGCGGGCTTTTTAAAAGTTGGTTTAAATCCTGGTGTTTTTATTGGGGGTGTTCCAGATGTTCCAGATGTTCCAGGTGTTCCATGCGTTCCAGGTGGAACACCCGGAACGGTTTGCGAATTAACGGGTGTAAATTCTCTGATTTTATACCCGCTTTGCTCCGCGTTAAGCTTTTCGTATAATGATTTAGGGATAACAATATCAGTAGCAGGAACGATTGGATGGGGTTTTATCCAGTCGAGGTCGCCTTTTCTCCATACATAGGCCAGGCCCAATATCAGGATACCTAAAAATATAAACATTTCAGTTAATGCCAGCCACCCCCAACGGGCATCCAGGTTGTTCATTTCATGATTGCCAAATACGATGGCCCAGGGGAAAATAAATACCATCTCTACATCAAACAATAAAAAAACCAGCGCTATCACATAAAAACGGGAATTAAAAGGGAGCCACGCGCTCCCAGTAGGCTCTTCACCGCATTCGTACGAGGTTAGCTTTTCGGGATTGGGCTTGTGCGGCGCCAATAACCTGTTGATAAAGAAGGCAAAGCATACCATTATTATTCCTGTAATTAAAAAGATAAGTATCTTCCCAAATTCTGATATTTGCGAAACTCCTGCCATGACAGCAAATTTAATAAAACAAACAGATTTTGATGCGATAATTATTGGCGGCGGTGCCTGCGGCTTAATGTGCGCCGCGCAGGCAGGGTTTTTAGGTAAGCGCACGCTGGTATTAGAAAAAAACGATAAGGTTGGCGCTAAAATACTGATCAGTGGTGGCGGCAGATGTAACTACACTAACCTGTACGCTTCGGCGCAGCAGTTTATTTCGCAAAATGAACATTTTTGTAAATCAACCCTGTCCCAATGGACGGTGGACGACACCATCAGCTTCTTTGAAACCTATGGCATTGAGGGAAAGGAAAAAACATTGGGACAGCTTTTTC
Source organism: Mucilaginibacter sp. (assembly GCA_028287865.1). GTDB lineage: Bacteria > Bacteroidota > Bacteroidia > Sphingobacteriales > Sphingobacteriaceae > Mucilaginibacter. The sequence continues at coordinate 25,965 of JAQBOU010000064.1, forward strand.
CGGTCAGCGATAATGCAAAGGATGTGGTGAACGTTTTTACCGGCTTATGTAATGACCTTGAACAGGAGATATGGTGCTATGCTGAAGTTAAAAGTGTTGAACAGGTTCAAGCCGGGTTTAATGTTTCCATAGAAAGGAATGGCCGCACCGAAACCTTATTCGCACCTAAGGTAGTTATTGCATCCGGTGGGTTGCCGGTCCCTAAAATGGGGGCGACTGATTTTGGACTCAGGGTTGCGCGGCAATTCGGTTTAAAAATAAATGATACTGCGCCTGCCCTGGTACCACTTACTATAACCGGAAAAGATCAGCCATGGTATGAACAGCTTTCGGGCAACAGTATTTTTTGCAGGGTATGGAATGAGCAGATAAGTTTCGAAGAAAATATACTGTTTACTCATTGGGGATTAAGCGGCCCGGCCATATTGCAGATTTCGTCCTACTGGCGGCCGGGCGAATGGATCTATATCGACCTGTTGCCTAACCAGGATATTGCTGAATTGATACTAAAGGAAAGGGAAGCCAATGGTAAAAAGATGCTGCTGGCCTATTTGGCAGGTTTATATACCCGCAAATTTGCAGAAGCTTTAAGCGAATACCTTCCGGTAGAAAAAAACCTGGCCTCATTAAGCAAAGCAGATATAGAAAATATAAGCGACCTCATCCATCATTTCAGCGTAAAACCGGCAGGGGATAAGGGTTATGATAAAGCAGAGGTAATGCGGGGCGGTGTATCAACCGACGAATTATCTTCTAAAACCCTCGAAGTTAAGAATGTCCCCGGCATGTATTACGGCGGCGAATGTGTTGATGTTACCGGCTGGCTGGGCGGCTATAATTTTCAATGGGCCTGGGCAAGCGGATTTGTTATTGCACAGGGGTTATAAAAGTTTATGGTCGATAGCCGATAGTCCATGGCAGCGTTCCCAACAATAACGCTAAGGACTATCGACTAAAAAATTACTTGCTGTTATCGGCAGCTTTTACTTGTTTGTAATAAGCTATCAGTTGGTCAATATTATCCAGGTTGTAAACTTTTTCAGCTATTTTATTAACCACCTCAGGATAATCGCCCATAATATCAGTCATAACGTCCTGGAAATTTTCGTTGGTTAATGGTTTCATTTCAGCAGGATCAGCGCCAAAATAATAACCTCCTGTAAAGCTGCTTCTGCCACCATGACCACCTAGCGGAATAGAAATACCACCGCCAAGTCCCCATCCAAAGCCTCCGCCTCCGCCGCCAAAACCAATGCCCGCACCCACTTCAGGTCCAAAACTGATACCACCACGGCCGCCGGCTCTTTCATCTTTTGCAGCATAAAGTTTAACGTCTTCATCAAGTACAACTCTAACAAAGCCAAGTCCATTTTTTTCCTTTGCCCTGTTTTCCATTACGTGAGCAACTACAAAGCTATCTTTACCAATTACAATAGATCGCAGGTCACCCGCGCTGAGTTCAATGGGGTTGGCTTTAGGGTTTTCTTTAAATTGAATAAAGTCCTCATTTTTAACCGGACCATGGTCAGACGGATCAATACGCATAAGACCAACACCCAAATTGCCTTTATTATCAGTAAAGTGGCCGGGAAGCCATTTTCTTGATTGTGATTTTGCTGATATAATTGCCAGCATAAAAAATAAAATGATTAAAATTGAGCGCATAATAGATTAAAACACAAATAACGTAATTTTAATACATTTAATATAATGACCGTTGATTTAAGAAGCGATACCGTTACAAAGCCAACCCCGGGTATGCTTGAAGCTATGTTTAGCGCCAGGGTAGGAGATGATGTTTTTGGTGAAGATGAAACCGTAAACAAACTGGAAGATAAAGCAGCCAGGATTTTTGGCATGGAAGCTGGAATATTTTGCCCGTCGGGCACGATGACCAACCAAATTGCCATTAAGTGTTTTACGCAGCCTTTAGATGAGCTGATTGCAGATCAAACTGCCCACATTTACAGGTATGAAGGGGGAGGGATTGCATTTAACTCCGGTGTTTCAACCCGGTTATTAAACGGTTACCGTGGTATAATTACCGCCGAAATGATCGAACCGGAAATCAATGCCGAAAATATTCATTTCCCCCATACCAGCCTGGTAGCATTGGAAAATACGGTTAATAAAGGCGGCGGTAGCTGCTATACGCTTGACCAGATTAAGCCTATAGCCGCTTTGTGTAAAGCTAAAAGTTTAAAGCTTCACCTTGATGGCGCACGCGTATTTAATGCATTGATTAAAACCGGCGACAAGGCTGAGGATTATGGAAAATATTTCGATGGTGTTTCGGTTTGCCTTTCCAAAGGTTTGGGTGCTCCGGTTGGCTCCGTTTTTTTAGCGGATAAGCAAACCATAAAATATGCCCGCCGCATACGTAAAGTATTTGGAGGCGGTTGGCGCCAGGCAGGTTTTTTAGCAGCCGCCGGGATTTACGCGCTGGATCATCATGTAGATCGTTTAAGCATTGACCATGCCCATGCCCATATACTGGAAGAGGCGTTGGCAAAGTGCCCGTCGGTGGCAAGTGTTTTACCTGTTGAAACCAATTTGATTTTGTTTGATACTGTTGAACCTGCTGCTTTATTATTGGATAAACTTGCAGCCCATGGCATAAAAGCGTCAGCGACCGATAAACACCGCATCCGTTTTGTGTTGCATTTAGATGTGCATGCGGAACATGTGGAGCATGTGTTGAAAGTATTGAAAAGTCTTTAAAAGACCAGTCCGAAAGTCCGGAGATCGGAAAAGTCCGGAGTTAAAGAAAGATTATCTTTCGACTTCCGGACTTTTCTAACTTTTCGACTTATTTATTAATCTCCCTGTCTGCTGATTGTCTTTCAACCATCCAGCCCGGATATTCTTTTGGCAACGCACTTATTTCATCAATCTTTTTCAGGTCGTCGGCTGATAGCTGAACCTCAGTTGATTTAATATTTGCATGTAACTGATCAATATTTTTTGCGCCGATTATAGTGCTGGTTACTCCTTTTTGCTGGCGTACCCAGGCCAAAGCAATTTCGGCAACCGAAACATTGTGTTGTTTACCGATTTCGGCAATTACATCAATAATATCATAGGCTTTTTCTTTGTTGATAGGAGGAAAATCGAAAGCATCCCTTCGTGAATCGCCTGCTTTTTCTTTATCACGGGTAAATTTTCCCGAAAGGAAACCGCCTGCCAGCGGGCTCCATGGCATCACCGCAAGGTTTTGATCAGCAGCAAGTGGTAAAATTTCCCTTTCAATATCGCGGCCTGACAGGGAGTAGAAATATTGCAGGCCGGCGAATTTATGCCATCCATTTTTTTCAGCTATTCCAATTGCCTTCATCACCATCCATGCAGGCCAGTTGCAAATTGCTATATAACGTACCTTTCCGGTAAGCACAATGTCATTAAGTGAACGCACAATTTCTTCTACAGGTGTTTTAGGATCAACCCCATGCACATATAAAACGTCTATATGATCCAGTTGCAAACGCTGCAGGCTTTCATCAACCGACTGAAAAATATGATAACGGGAAAGACCTGCGTTGTTAACTCCTTCGCCCATGCGTCCGCGTACTTTTGTAGCTATAACAAGGTCGTGGCGGTTAAACCCCAGATCTTTTATTGATTGCCCCAGTAATTTTTCCGATTCACCGAAAGAATAGACATTAGCGGTATCCAAAAAATTAATACCTGAATCAACCACTACTTTCATCAGGTCATTAACTTCCTTTTGCTGCACTTTGCCAATGGCTTCCCAATAGCCTTTGCCGCCAAATGTCATGGCGCCAAAACATAGTTCCGATACCACCAGGCCGGTGTTGCCTAAAAAATTGTATTTCATAAGTTTGTTGTTAAATGTGATGTAAAATTGAGCCTTTGCTATTAAATAATGGTCAATAAAGGGTAAAAATTGGGTAAAGATCTAACATTGATAATTCTCTGTGAAGTTCAATTTTAGTTATTTGTTAAATGAGCAAACTTAAAAGTTGGTTACATTGTTATGGTAATGGATGAACCTGCTGCTCAAGAAACTCGAAAAAATAGGGCGCGACCCTAAAATCACGGCGAAAGCTGTTGGCTTAAGGTATGTTTCTGATTCTACGCCAGGTTATACCCGAAAAAAATCGGGCAAGGGATGGAGTTATTATGATGCCCATGGCAGCCTGGTAAAAGATAAAATACTGATCAACCGGTTTAATAAGCTGGTGATTCCACCGGCCTATACAAAGGTTTGGATATCTCCACACGAGAACGGGCATCTGCAGTTTACCGGAACCGATGCAGCGGGAAGAAAACAATATCGTTATCATGCTGATTGGAATAAGATCCGCAACCAATCAAAATACCATCGCTTACAAAATTTTGCGGCCCATTTGCCAGCCATACGCCAACAGGTAGATAAGGATCTTTTACGCCACAAACTGGATCATGAGAAAGTAGTTGCTTTGGTGGTCAGGCTGATGGAGCTAACCAGTATAAGGGTAGGTAATGAATCATACAAAAAACTATATGGATCATTTGGACTTACAACTTTGCAAGACAGGCATGTTAAAATAGAAGGCAGCAACCTGAAGTTTGAATTTAAGGGTAAAAAGGGAGTTTTTCATAAAATTGCGCTTCAAAGCCGCAGGCTGGCCAAACTGGTAAAGCAATGCAGAGATATCCCAGGAAAAGAACTTTTTCAATATTATAACGCAGATGGCAGCAGGTGCTCTATCGGTTCGGGTGATGTAAACCATTATTTAAAGGAAATTACCGGGGAAGATTTTACAGCAAAAGATTTCAGGACCTGGGCCGGCAGCGTGAGCGCCCTTTATGCTTTTAAAGAGGCAGGTGAGTTTGAAACTGTAACCGAATGCCGTAAAAAAATAATAAGCGTGCTGGACGAAGTGGCTATTAATTTAGGCAACACCCGTACTGTTTGTAAAAAGTACTATGTTCATCCAACGGTTATAAAAAGTTACGAGGAAGGTACCTTATTCAACTATATCAAGGTATTGGATGAAGACAAGGATATTAAAGCTGCAGAACTGAATTTAGCTGAAAAGGCGCTGTTGCAAATCCTTGAAAAAGAAAAACTGGCCGAGGCCAGTTAATTTGTAATTTGTTGATTAAGTTGATTTGATTATTCAGTATTCAATAACTATTAACTGATCTTATTACCAACTACTTGTAACCCAACCAACTTAATCAACCCAAACTATTTTCCTTTTTTGGTAACGATAAACACAACTCCATTTTTAGCTTTATCACCATATTCTTTGGTCATTTCCCCGCTCATTTTTATGCTCATGCTATCAATATCGGCTGCCGAAAGTTTTTTCAGATCGTGTTCAGTTGCCTCTTTACCGTCAATCATAATCAACTTGCTTGAAATATGATTTATGTTGGTCTCCGGCGTAGCATAATAGCCATTTACATAAACCTTATTTGGGGTATATTTTAAATTTTGCGAACTGTAAACAACCGTTACCGGCATCGTTTTTTTAATAATCCGGGTATTGTATTTTGGTATCGGAGCTATCATACCCGTTCCTTTCGTAATGTTTAAACTGTATGTTTCCGCAGAATCATCCCCGTTATGATATTGAACAACAAATGGTTCGCTATTAAGGGTAGCCGACCGGGTAGCATCAATAGCTGTAAGAGCTGCAAGATTTTGTACTTTTTTTAATGTTAGTAATTGTTTTTTGTTTAACGAAGTTGTGTTCCATGCTTCTGACTTCCCAGCTACTATTACATCATTGATGCGTGAATCATTGTTATATGCATTAATTTTGCCTTGAAGCACAAATTGGTTATTTAGTCCATCTATCTTTTCTTTGAACTTTTTACCGGTTTCAGAATCGTCAGTAGTCACAAATAACACACTATGCTTACTGTCAACCTCATCAAGCAGTTTATTTGCCTGTTCGCCGGTTAATAACTCAATACTATATATTTTGTCAGGGTCCAGTGTTTTAAAATTGGCTTTTTTTACTTTTACACCATTAATTACATAAGTTAATGAATCGGTGTGTTCTGTAGTGCCAATCATCACATTGCCGGTTCTGATGGTGTCAACAATTTTAGTTTTCGCCGCTTCGTCCACAGTATTTAAAACGGGTTTGTTTATAGTTACTACAGGGGGATTTTGAACAACGTTGGCGTGGATTTTTGAAGCCGTGTTAGCACTTTTAGTAGTAATCAAACTGTTTTTGTGGATCACGGATTTTAATGTTTTAAAGGCATTGTTGCCTTTTTTAATCAATTCTGCTTTTGATATGCTGAAAACAAGCAGTAAAGCAATAACAGCGGGCACCAGGAAGGCATAGCGTGTTAATTTAGTTTTTGAAGATCTTTTAGCATTCATCATAATAATTCGTTTTTTTATGGTTGATATATTAAAGTGATTAACTATTCCCCGTGGTGCTGCGGCAAAGCTCACATTTACCAGGCTGTACTGATATTGCTTGGGTTCTGTACCGTTTTGTAATATTTTCCTGTCGGTGATAAACTCAATATTCTCCCGTACGGCTTTTTTTATTAGCCAAACTCCGGGGTTAAACCAGTAAAATATGGTGCTTAGCTCAGCCAGCAGGATATCCAGTGTATGCCATTCACTTACATGCACCTGTTCGTGTAATAATATAGATCTCAGGTCGGCAGGCTCATGCTGTGAAGGGTTAACATAAATACTTTTCCAGAAAGAGAAAGGTCCGGAATCGCCATTGATCACCCTAACATCATGACCATAAATACGTGCAGTTTTCGAATTGCGGTATAATTTATATAACGAATATAGCTGAACAAGCAACCGAAGGGTAAGTAACGCCACGCCGGCCCAGAATACAACTCCGGCCCACGCCCAGTAATCCGGGCGGGCCAGCGGCTCAGCAAATGCTTTGGCGGGTGCCTGTAATTTAAAAACCACTTCCTGTACAGGCCTTACAATCTGCTGGTGCCGCGCTGCGAAGCCGGAGAGATTGATCCTGGGGTAAATGGAAGCAAACACAATAGCTAAAACGAGGTAAATGCGGTTAAGGGTGTAAAAGGTGAGGTGCCGGAGCACAAAATAATATCCACCGCAAAATACCAGCAGGGCGGCATTTACTTTCAATAAAAAAATGAATAGGGTAGGCATGATCTCAGGATTTAGGTTTTTCAATAAGGTTAATTATCTCTTTTAAATCGCTTGCGCTGATCTTTTTTTCATTGGCGAAAAAAGTAACCAGGTCCTTGTAAGAGTTCTGAAAATAATCACTTACAAAGCCACTCATAAACTTCTTTTTATATTCCTCTTCCTGTATGGCCGGAGCATAACGAAAAGAATTGCCTAATTTTTCGCTTGCTAAAAAGCCCTTCTTTTCCAAGTTTTTAATGGTAGAGGCAAGGGTAGTGTAAGGTGGCTTCGGCTCTTCAATCAAATCCAGGAAATCTTTTATAAAACCTGCGCCAAATTGCCATACTGCCTGCATGGCTTCTTCCTCTTGTTTAGATAATTTCTCCATTGTATTTACGATTGTTTCGTAAATCTACGACTATTTCGTAAATATCCAAATTTATTTTATTTATCTTTTTAGAATGTAGTAAAAATGTTACATTTTAAAAGACGTAATCTGGTTATCCTTAAACTGTACTATTGGAACATTGAAAATAATCCCTTAAATTCGATGACTTAATCATGACATTATGCTAATCAACCGAAAAATTTTAGCTACGCTGGCTTTATCATCTGTAGTAACCATTGTGGCGTTAACTTCCATGGCTCCTGAAAAAGAAGGTTTTAAAAACCTTAAGGTGTTGCCAAAAAATATTACGCCTAAACAATTAGATAATGTAATGGATAATTGGGCACACTCATTAGGTGTGCATTGCAGTTTTTGCCATGTACGTGATGAAGCTGCAAAAAAAATGGATTTTGCGAGTGATGCCAAGCCCGAAAAGGAAATGGCGCGTCACATGTTTAAAATGATGAATAAGATCAACCAAAAATATTTCGAAGCAAAAAAAGATTCATTAGAAATGATGGCAACCTCCGGAATTAATTGTTATTCCTGCCACAGGGGGGAATCACATCCTGAAGTTAAACTTCCCGAAATGAAAAGAGGTCCGGGTCCTGGTGGCCCGGGTGGTGCAGGCAGTCCTCCTCCGCCACCTCCTGCTGCCCCTCCGGGAAATTAATAAAACATTCAATAACAAACACCCTTTATCAGTAACGATAGAGGGTGTTTTGTTTTACAGATTGATTTTAACTAAAAGATTTGTAAGTGTAATGCTTTTGCTTTTAGCTTTGGGCAGGCGAATTAACTTTAAAAAACACGATCTCCTATATAATTTAGTCATGTATGATAAATCTGTAATAACTGTACGTGATGCCCACGAAAGCGACCTTGACGCTATTTTGGCTATTTACAATGACGCTATTATAAACACAACAGCCGTTTATAGTGAAGAACCGCATACCCTGGAGATGCGAAAAACCTGGTACCAGGATAGAGTGAAAAATAATTTTCCTGTATATGTAGCTGAAACAGACGGGATGGTTGCAGGTTTCAGCAGTTTTGGTCATTTCAGGGTTTGGCCCTGTTACCGGTATACGGTTGAGATATCTGTGTATGTGGAAACTTCTTACAGGGGAAGAGGCATCAGCAAAATTCTTTTACAATCGTTAATTGATCGTGCCAAAGAAATGAATATGCATGCGGTGATTGCCGGCATCAGTGCCGATAATGAAATAAGCCTGAATCTTCACCGTTCCTTTGGTTTTAAAGAGGTCGCTGATTTTAAAGAGGTGGGGTATAAATTTGGCCGTTGGCTGGACTTAAAGTTTTTAGAATTGTTGTTAAACAATACGCCAAAGGCTATTTAACTTCTCTTTTGATGTATTTTTTGTATAAATACTCCGCATAACCAACACTAACGTAATCGGGAAATTTCCAGTTAGGCCAATAGGTTCTTTTCAAATATTTTAGGTAACTAAAGAACAATACCCCCAGAAATAAAATTATTGCCAGTGACATTAAGATTTTGGCAAAAATGATTAAAGTGTCCATGTTTAAGGCTTTTTTTTGTCGTTTTACGAATTGATACTCAACATTGTTACACGGATTTTATTTTTTGCTGTAATTTATTGAAGGGACAGGGAAATCGCTTTTAAAGATTTATCGCTGGTTTTGGCTGAAGCCCCATTTTAATTTTAATTTTTCCGCGCCATAAATGGGACGGCAATGAATTTAGATATTTGATTGCTTGCATTCATTGCCGTTTGGCTTCAGCCAACGGTTAAAATTGAAGCGACTAAACGGCTTTAGCCTAATTTATACACTTAGTATCTTAAACGCGATTTCCCTGATTAAAGGGATAGTCATAGAGCTTTTAATCCTAAATCTGTTACATTTGTTACCATGCAAAAAATTCTTGTTGCTAACCGGGGCGAAATAGCGCTCAGGGTTATGCGCTCTGCCCGTGAGATGGGTATTAAAACAGTAGCTGTATACTCTGATGCTGACCGCGATGCGCTGCACGTGCGTTATGCCGATGAAGCTGTTCATATAGGCGAAGCGCCATCAAGTAAATCATATCTTTCGGGAGAAAAAATCATTGATGCCTGTTTTAAAACCGGTGCAGATGCCATACACCCTGGTTACGGGTTCTTAAGCGAAAATGCGTCATTTGCACGGCAGGTAAGAGAAGTCGGGTTGATATTGATCGGCCCATCGCCCGAAGCCATGGAAATAATGGGGAATAAGCTTTCAGCAAAGGCTGCCGCATTAAAATATAATATCCCGATGGTGCCCGGTACGGAGGAAGCTATCACCGATATTAACGAAGCCAAATTGCGCGCCGTTGAAGTTGGTTTTCCAATTTTGATCAAAGCGGCAGCCGGCGGCGGCGGTAAGGGCATGCGGATAGTAGATCAGGAATCGAACTTTGAGGAACAAATGCACCTGGCGGTATCTGAGGCTACCTCTGCTTTTGGGGATGGTTCCGTTTTTATTGAAAGATATGTTTCTTCTCCCCGTCATATAGAGATACAGGTACTTGGGGATACGCATGGCAATATTCTTCATTTATTTGAGCGGGACTGCTCGGTACAGCGCCGCCATCAGAAGGTTATTGAGGAAGCGCCGTCATCCGTATTAACTCCGCAGATCCGCGCACAAATGGGTAAATGCGCCGTAGATGTAGCCCGGTCTGTGAACTATACCGGTGCCGGTACGGTAGAGTTTATTATGGACGAGCAGTTAAATTTTTATTTTTTGGAGATGAATACCCGGTTGCAGGTGGAACACCCTGTAACAGAACTGATAACAGGGATAGACCTTGTAAAAGAACAGATCCGTATTGCAAGGGGCGAAGCCATCAGTTTTACACAGGATGACCTCGAAATTAAAGGGCATGCAATAGAATTGCGGGTATATGCAGAAGATCCTGACAATAACTTTTTGCCGGATATAGGTACCCTGCAAACGTATGTTACCCCAAAAGGTCCCGGTGTGCGGGTAGATGACGGCTTTGAACAAGGTATGGAAATACCTATTTATTACGACCCGATGATTGCTAAGTTGATTACCTATGGTAAAGATAGGGCGGAAGCGATAGAACGGATGATTCGGGCTATTGATGAGTATAAAATTACAGGCATCACCACTACTTTAGGTTTTGGTAAATTTGTAATGCAGCATGAAGCATTTACCTCTGGAAATTTCAATACCCATTTTGTAAAGAAATATTTTATGCCCGGAAGCCTGCAAAATGATACTGCCGGTGAGGCTATGATAGCGGCAATTGTTATGGAGCAATTATTGAGCGGGCAAAAGAATAATGCAGCTGTAAGTATAGGCAATGAAAGCCCGAATTGGGTTAAGAATAGGAAATTTT
>JAQBOU010000194.1 GCA_028287865.1 Mucilaginibacter sp.
AGGGAAGACCGCCTTGACAGGCATTGCTGCAACAGCGGTTATATTACTTATCTCGTCGGCTCTGGATGTTCAGCTTGGCCTGCCTACAGCAATTACTGGCATACTTACTTCGGCAATTGTGATTATATCAGCAAAAAAGAACCCTATGATCGTTATAAAAGGGGTGTCATGGTCAGTGCTTCCGCTGGTTGCAGGGTTGTTTGTAATTGTTGAGGCGCTCAATAAAACGGGGCTGACCCAAACTATTGGTATGTTGTTGCAAAAAGGGGCTGAACATTCGGTAGCCTTTACAACCTGGATTAGTAGTGTAGCTATAGCATTTGGCGGCAACCTGGTGAACAACCTCCCTGCAGGCCTCATTGCCGGCCATGCGGCACAAATCGGCCATGTTCCTGAAATAGTTAAAAGTGCAATCCTGATCGGGGTTGATCTCGGGCCAAACCTTTCCATAACAGGGTCACTTGCCACTATACTCTGGCTGGTAGCTTTGCGTCGTGAAAAACTGGATGTTAATGCATGGACCTTCCTGAAACTTGGTTTGGTGATTATGCCATTAGCCCTCTTGCTGGCTGTCGGAGCGATTTGGTTATAGCAGCGTGTAATAACCGGTCTGATAATTATGTGTTTTAGCTATTTCAATGTTTATTTTTCCCCTTTTGTCCCAGCTCTTCTATAAAATTTGTTAACTCTTTTGTGAAAGCATCAAGCGACAATGCAGATTGCTTCATGTAATCAATTAATATTTTAAGTTCTTCGGGCATATTTTCAAATTGGTCCAGCAGGCTTGCCATACCTAAAATATTTGCTATTGGCTGCCTAACTTTATGATGCGTCATAAACATCATTTCTTCCAATCCCTCAATATACTCTTTCGAATATTCTTCGGCTTTTATAATTTGATTGTATGCAAAGATCAACTCAGACGCCCGTTTTTCTTTTTCTGTGTTTTGAAATGCCAGTTCCTCGTTTGCAATAATTAATTCTGCTGCACGATTCTCCTTTTCCTTGTTTTGATAAATAAGTTCCTCGTTAGCGATGATTAATTCCGTCGCCCGGTTTTCCTTTTCCTTGTTTTGAAATGCCAGTTCCTTGTTAGCGATGATTAATTCAGCTGCGCGGTTTTCTTTTTCCTTATTTTGAAATGCCAGTTCCTCATTAGCTACAATTAATTCGGCCGCACGGCTTTCTTTTTCCGCATTTTGATATATAAGCTCCTGGTTGGCAATAACCAGTTCAGCTGCACGTTTTCTTTTCTCTTTATTTGCAATAACTAATTCAACTGCACGCTTTTCTTTCTCTTTATTTTCTATGGCAAGCTGCATATTTGCAATAATTAACTCTCCGGCTGCTTCGGTTTTATCTTTATTTTTTAAAATAATACTTTTTGCAGGAATAATTAACCCATCAAGTCTTTTTCTTTTATTCATCCCTTATTTTTAGCGGCATAGCTTTTAGTGAACAAGCATGTGGTTTGGATGTTTTAACTGATTGATATTAATTTAGTTATAGCAGTAACAATAAGATATAAATAACATCTATACTTATCTAATTTGATTATTGTCGCTTTTTAGATATAATCACTTAAAAATTGAATGATGTTCAATTTTTAAGTGATATTTAAAGCCTGCTAGGTTTGCTCAATAAACAGCACTTAATTTATTGGCATTCCAAATAACATGAGTGCTTGTGAGAAGTACGGTCGTCGTTGGGTCCGTTTCCCTATTATTACCAGAGTTATTGGAATTCTTAAATTTAAATACTGGTTTTAAATTGAGGTTGCTAAAAATATTCTTTTTCATAATTTGATTTTTTCATCAAATTATGAAGCGTATTTTTAGCAATAAACTATATTACACCAAATGCATTATACCCGCTACCAATAGGTTATATTAGTTATGAATAATATTAAATGAACATAAAATGAACATAAAATGGAGAAAAGTAAGAACATTTGAAACCCATCTTCTTTGTTGGCTTATTTTTGTTGTTTATGAATTATTGGTTATTTACACATACACCGGGAAGTTTTCTAATGCGTTCGACTACATTGGTCATTATGCATTAAATATTGGTTTATTTTATTTTAATGCGTATTTAGTCTTTGAAAAAAGCTTGAACCGAAAAAGTAAAGCGATCTATTTTTTAGTGCTTTTTATTGTATCAGAGATTGCCGGTTACATGGTGCTTAAACTAATTCTGTATCAAATATTCCTTTATTTTAATATCTATACCCATAAGAATCTTCCGTCTACCATATTATTCCTCACTGAAAGTATATGGCGTGCGGTTTATTTTATTGGACTTAGCGCCGTTTATTGGTTCTTTGTAAATAAATTAAAAACGCAGGATCAAATTGCGGAGATGGAAACACAGCGCCTGAAAAGTTTGTTAGAAAAGGAAGAGCTGGAAAGGAATTTAATAGAATCAGAAAACTCCTTTTTAAAAGCGCAGATAAACCCGCATTTCTTATTCAATATTTTAGGGTTTATGCATAATTTAATGTTAAAACACTCTGAAACTGCTGCCGATACCCTAATCTTGCTTTCAGATATTATGCGGTATGCTTTAGATACTTCACAGAAGGATGGCAAGGTTGAATTAAGGTATGAAGTGGAGCATATTAATAATTATATATTGATCAACCAGATTCGTTTTGGTAACAAGCTTAATCTCAAATTTAATTGTGACGAAGACACACTTTCGGTTAAGGTAATTCCATTATTATTTATTACTATTATAGAAAATATATTTAAGTATGGCGACTTAATGAATCCTAATTTTCCGGCTGTTATGGAATTAAAAATTGAAGATAAAGACTTAATTTTAACCGTAAATAATAAAAAAAATCTAAAAGGAGCCGTTCACAGTTCGGGTATAGGGATGGCAAATATCGAAAAGCGGCTACAGCAGCACTATAAAAACAGGTATCAATTATTTGTCAATAATTCTGAAGACAGGTATAGTTTAAATCTAAAAATTTCGAACATATATGATTAATTGTATAATTATTGACGATGAGCAATATTCTATAGATACATTAACTGAATACATTAAAAAAGTAGAGTCTGTAAATTTGCTGGGGAGTTATACCAACCCCTTAAAAGCAATTCAGGCAATAAAAGCCGGCGAAAAGCCAAACCTGGTTTTGCTGGATATAGATATGCCGGAGCTTTCAGGAATTGAGCTTGCCGGACTACTTCCATCTGATATTGCAATCATTTATATTACAGCCTATTCCGGCTATGCCCTACAGGCATTTGAAACCAACGTGTTTGATTTTTTATTAAAGCCTGTTTCATTTTCCAGATTTGTTAAAGCAGTAAATAAAGTTCTCCCGAACCTTCAGATAGAAAATACGCCTCAGCCGCCTGCCCCGGAATATATATTTATAAATCCGGGTGTAAAGGGAAAATCGATCAAGCTGGTATTTAGTGACATCATTTATATCGAGGGACTAAAAAACTATGTTGTTATTTATGTGATCGGTGGAAAACATATTACTTATTTAACGATGAATGAGATGGAGAGTGCGTTACCTTCTGATAGATTCATCAGAATTCATAAATCGTATATAATAAATCTTAATAAAATTCAGTCGGTAGAAGGCAATACCGTCATTATTTCTGAGCATTTGAACCTTCCGCTCGGTGGCAGCTACAAAGATTCTTTAACATCCTTTATTAATAAAAATTCAGTATTATCAAAAAGGAACCACTAAGTATTTTTATTCATTTTGCATGACAAATAATATTTCTTTAGCAAATAATAAATTATAAATTCCTGCTTTCTTGATTCCTCGCTATTCAACCTGTTAACATGCATGTGAATGATGTCTGCAAATAATTTCTTTCTTGTTTCAGCCGACGGAGAGGTAAAAAATTGGTTTAATTCATTTAAATAGTTCTGCAAATCTTTATAATGTAACGCATTTAAAATATATTCTTTCCTGTCTGCGGTCATACAGACTTTGATCAATTGATGTGTGCTTCTATATTTATTATCCAGCTGACGTTTTAACTCTTTATTAAATCCAAACTCATTTCCCAATTGGGAAACAACAGCTTCTACAAATTGCTCCTTTGTTGCAAGGCAAGTATCATATTGATTAATAATTGCATCCATCGAAACAATTATGGCTTCGAAAACTGAGAAGTCGGCGTGATCTTTATTGCTTAAATAAAAAAACTGCAAAGCGTAGTTACTGCTCGCCTCGAATATTTTTTCGACAATATGCATCGTATCCACGCCATATCTTTCTATTTCCCTGGTATAGGTGTCCACCTGGATTGCAGATATAGAACCGGTTTGGTGCTTTTTTTTCAGCAGTCGGTTAAAAACTTCGATAAGGGTCTGTAAATTGGCTTTATCTGTTTTAAACCGCAGCCGTAAATGTGGTTCGGGGTCTTTATAACGAACGAAGTGCCATTGCTTAAGGAGTTGTTTTTTAGTAAGATTTTGAATTAATTTATAAAGTTCACCACCAATAATTCCGTCAGCAACATTTGGTGTACAATAACATTTAAAATACAGCCACTCGTCTCCCGGAATAAATGCCCGTTTAATTTTTCCCGATTTAATGTTTAATTGTAATTGAAAGCTGTTATAAACCGCACTATTATTTATTACGGCTGCCAGCATTTCCGTTACCAAGGGATTATTATTGCAGTCTCTCACAGCGGAGTCTTTATCTATCAGGGCTTCCTTAAGAATTACTTCCTGCCTTCCTTTAACGCATTTTATAAAAAGACTTATTGAATCATCCTGCTCCCTGTTAAACATCAATGAGTTATCACCATCAGCAATTGTAAAATATTGCGGCACACTTAACTGTGTAAACAAATTACGGCATGCTTCTGCAGAATTTTCATTCGTTAACGCCTTCAGCGTATTTTCTTTTATTACCCAGGTTGCCTTATACAAAATACAGGTTTTATAAACCACCCTGGTATAAAAATCTAAACCGGGAAACAGACTGTCTAACCGTAAAGTAAAATCTGTTTTAATGGATTGATATTGCAGATCGCACAAAAACCTGAATAGCGTGAGATGATGATTGTTATAATTATAAGCGGAGCTAAATCTTGGTATAATAATTTTATTCAATCTTTTGGATCTCAGAATTATTTGATCTGCTACAATAGAAATATATAAATCATTAATAAATATTTGATGATCATGCGCTAATTCAGAGGTAACAAGCAATGGTATTTCTGAATTGTACGTTATGTTTTTAGTATTTACATTGGCCGCATGGCCAGGTATAGTGCACGAAACTTCAGCAAATAGAACATGGTCATTTACTTCCTGTTCAACACGAATAATCTTCGATACATGAGTTTTTACCTCATCGCTGAAAAGCGTAAACCGGGCCGGTACAGCCGCTGCAGAACAGCCGCCAATTTGTTTAAGATCAACGAAATTATTCGCAATAGAAAACATTACCGAAAAGCTTGGCGGAAAAACAGATGGCGTTTTCTGTTCAAGCTGGTTAAGATCATCATCAGTTAAAACCACTTGGTTATAGCGGCCGGCATTATATATTTTATTTAATAATAAACGATGGACGGGTGACCAGTCAATGCTATCATTTTTGGCTGATGGCTTAAAATCCAAATCATCCAAAATTATATTTTCAACGTCCTTGTGTTCAAGATTCAGGTAGTTAACGCCCAGATCGGGATCAAGAGCCGTTAACAAAGAGACTTCCTGGCCCTCAAAACGTTTAAGGAAATTTTCTTTAAACCTTTGTAATGCAGGATGTGGCTGATAAGGAGTTAGTTTGTCAAGTGCCTCAATCCCTTCCATTATCTCCTGCTGATATTTGACGTTTATATCACCATTAAATTTCACTCCGGAGTTAACGTAAAAACCATCTTTTGAAAAATTACAATCAAAAGGTTCATGCAGGTTACTGATGGCATTAAGCGGTAAATCAGTTATTGTATATTTCTTCAGAAAAAACTTCTTTCTATCGTTCCAATCGGTAACCGCCTTATCTTCACTGCCCTCAAAATGCTTTAGTTGATCTATTTTATTAAAATAATGCTCACCCATATAATGCGGATCAGCTTCGCTAAATAAAATCCCGGAATCGATCAAATTGGTAATAAACATTGCTGATTCCTCACCCCCTTCTCCCTGGGTTATGCAGAATTCAATAAGTTCGTTTATAGATTTTCCGGGTAGGCAAAATTTAAATAGTTTATTTATAAAAGCATTTGCATTAAACGAATAGATCTTAAAATCAGATTTTTTTTGTTCGTTATTTACATCACGCGCTATATATCGGAAGGTATCTCCTGCTTTATATATAGAGTGATTGGCAAAATACCTGCTTTCTGTAGTGGTGATTTTGGAAAGATGCCGGCCAAAGTCGGCGGCCAACTCAAATTCAGGTAAAATAGTCAGTTCCTGATCCGCGGCAACCGGAGGAAAAGGGCCATTGTTACCCCAGTTTACCATTCCCGATGATGAGAATAATCCAAACGGTGTTGCCCTGAAACAATACCTGTTATAATATTTTTTTAAGCTGAATTTTGATTTTTCCGATAATTCATCATAAGAAAAATCCCCTTTTTTAAGGTCCGCAAAAAGGCTCTCGCTGGCAAAGAAGATTGCCGCCTGGAAGGCTTTATCCTTAATTTTATAATTCAGATCGTTATAATTAAAATCTGAAAAAGTATGACCAGCTACCCGTACAAAAATTTGTCCTTTAAATGCCAGGTTTAACATAATCAGGTGAAGGTTTAAATTATAATGAAAGACAACTAATTGAGATTGTAAGGACAATATTGGTTAACATGATTTATTTAAAAAGCAAAATATTGCTCCAAAAACATGTCTTTAAGTATGGGTCAGTATACTAACGATAATAAAGGGTAACCTGTCAAATATAAGCCAAAATAAAGAGGTAGCGCAGAATAAAAAACTACGAATCCTTGGCAACCCGTAACGAAGGGGAAATTACGAATCAATATACTTACAATGGTGAAATTACGAATTTTTATTGAGATTGATTAACAAATATCCTGCTGCAAAACCGGCTATTAACCCGGCAGCAATATATTTACGATGTGCTTTGGGCTCGCCAGGAATACTCCAGCCTCCATTTGTGCTCATGCCATAATCAACAGTATTGAAAAGGTTACCGCTGGTTAAGGCTATAGGATCGGCATTTTTTAAATAACTGCGCATAAAAGCAGCTGTAATACTGGTGGTAAGCCGGGGGAATAAGGCATGACTCAGGCGGAGCATAACCGAGGCGCTCCCAACACTTGTTGAGCTTTTGGGATATTGTGCTGTTTTAACCATTGCCTTAGCCAAGCGTTGAGGATCATACACAGGCGGCGCCGGCTTCAGCACTTTGCCGGTGAAATTACCTGCATGCTGTATTCCCGGCGTATCTAAAAATGCCGGGAAAAGGTCACAAACATTGATATCCCGCCATGTCGAAAGTTCTCCTTTCAACGCTTCGGAAAAACCTCTTAATCCAAATTTACTGGCCGTATAGCCCGCACCATAAGGAACCGGAAGAAAGCCGCCAATGGAGATATTATTTATCAGCGTACCATAGCCTTGTTTTTTAAAGATGGGCAGCACCGCATGTGCACCGTTCATATAGCCAAGCAGGTTGGTTTTAATTACCTGTGCGTGCACTTCCATGGGGGTAACTTCAAAATCGCCGGCGGCAAGTACGCCTGCATTATTTATCCATACATCAATTTTCAGCGCCCAGTCGTTTGCAGCATTGGCCAGGTTGATCATAGCTTTGGGATCCGTTAAATCGGTTACTACCGTAATAAACTCTGCACCTAACTCTATACATTCATCGGCAACCTCCTGCAGTGCATTCTCATTCCTTGCAGCAAGGATCAGCTTTGTGCCATAACCTGCAAATTCCAACGCCGCTGCCCTGCCCGCACCGCTTGATGCGCCGGTAATAACAATTGACTTATTGAATAAATTATTTATTTCCATTTGCTGTAGCTAAACTTTAATAACTCAATTCAATGAAAACTGTTTTAAATACCGATAGGGGGTCTATACTCAACCCTGATATTTAAAGATGCAGCAAATGTCATCTCCTATAAAATCTCCCTCAATTTCACATTAATATGATATTTTTTGGCTTAAATTCCGTATTTTTGCAACCTCTAAAATTTAAGGTGCAATAGATTGATGTATAAGGAATATAAGCAGTTAAACTTATCGCAGACTGGCAAGGATGTACTTGATTTCTGGAAGAAGCATAACATCTTTGAGAAAAGCATCAGCAGTCGCCCGGCAAATAACCCTTACACTTTTTACGAGGGTCCGCCGAGTGCCAATGGTATGCCCGGCATTCACCATGTAATGGCGCGTGCCATAAAAGATATTTTTTGCCGCTACAAAACATTAAAGGGCTACCAGGTAAAACGCAAAGGCGGCTGGGACACTCATGGCCTGCCCATTGAGCTGGCGGTTGAAAAAGCCCTGGGTATTACCAAGGACGATATCGGCAAAAAAATTTCAGTTAAAGATTATAACGACGCCTGCCGTAAGGAAGTAATGCGCTATACTGATGTATGGAACGATATTACCGAAAAAATGGGCTACTGGGTTGACCTGGAAGACCCATACATCACCTACAAAAACGAATACATTGAAACCCTTTGGTGGATACTAAAAGAGTTATACAACAAAGATCTTTTATACAAAGGCTATACCGTACAGCCTTATTCGCCAAAATCGGGCACAGGCCTAAGCTCGCACGAGCTTAACCAGCCCGGGACCTATAAAATGGTAAAGGATACCAGTATTACTGCTCAGTTTAAGGTAAAGCGCGATAAGGATTCGGAATTTTTATTTAAAGGAGTAGATACCGATCTGTACATTTTAGCATGGACCACCACACCGTGGACATTACCTTCGAATTGTGCTTTAGCTGTTGGTCCAAATATCAGGTATGTAAAAATAAAAACATTTAATCAATATACCGGAGTCCCTGTTACAGTGATTTTGGCTGATGCCTTAGTTTCTAAAGTAGCCGGCCCTAATGTCGTCTCAACTTTAGAAGGCCTGAAGTTTGACCCTAAAAATAAAGCTCAGCCTTACGCATTTGATAGAAATGGATTAACAACCGGATATATTTCAGGTTCAGAATTAGTTGGGTTACACTATGAGCAATTAATGCCCTATGTAACCAATGATGACCTTGAAAAAAATGCTTTCCGTGTAATCCAGGCCGATTTTGTGACTACTGATGATGGTACCGGCATTGTACATACCGCTTCTGTTTTTGGGGCCGACGATTTCAGGGCCTGTAAGGAAAACGGCGTGCCATCGGTTATGGTGAAGGACGAATTTGGCAAGGATGTGCCGCTGGTTAATAAGCAGGGCCGGTTTGTTGATGAAGTAACTGACTTTGCCGGCTTATACGTAAAAGAAGAATACTATTCAAAAGAAGAACGCGAAGTACCCGGTTTTAAACCAACCGATGTATTGATTTCGATCAAATTAAAGACAGAAAACAAAGCATTCGACGTAAAAAAATATGAGCACAGCTATCCGCACTCCTGGAGGTCGGACGAACCAATATTATACTACCCATTAGATAGTTGGTTTATCCGTACTACTGCGGTAAAAGATAAGTTGGTGGAACTGAATAAAACCATCAACTGGAAACCTGAATCAACCGGCACGGGGCGCTTTGGCAACTGGCTGGAAAACTTAGTGGACTGGAATCTGTCGCGCTCCCGTTTTTGGGGAACTCCGTTGCCTATCTGGCGCGAAGAAAATGGGCCGGAAGAAAAGTGCATCGGCTCCATGCGGGAATTAAAAGAAGCATTGATATTAGCTGTAAACAGCGAAGCTTTATCAGTCGAACAATCAGAAAAAAACAAAGCTATCATTGCGTTGCTCGGTAATTCGGAATTTGATTTACACCGCCCTTACGTTGATGATGTGGTATTGGCTTCATCAACCGGCAAACCCATGTACCGCGAACCCGACCTGATAGATGTTTGGTTTGATAGCGGCGCCATGCCTTACGCACAATGGCATTTCCCGTTTGAGAATGAGGACAAATTTGCCAATGCTTACCCGGCCGATTTTATAGCAGAAGGCGTTGACCAAACCCGCGGATGGTTTTTTACCCTGCATGCGATTGCCGTAATGTTAAGCGAAGTAAGTGAAAATGTAAAAGCAGTAAATTTAATGGTGGGCAATAAAGGCGTTGCCTTTAAAAACGTAATATCGAACGGTTTGGTGCTTGATAAAAATGGCAACAAAATGTCCAAGCGGCTTGGCAATGGCGTTGATCCTTTTGCTACCATTGAACAATTTGGTGCGGATGCTCCCCGCTGGTATATGATCAGTAACGCGGCACCCTGGGACAATCTGAAGTTTAATGAGGAAGGAATTGATGAGGTACGCCGCAAGTTCTTCGGCACCTTATACAATACCTATACCTTCTTCGTGATGTATGCCAACATCGATAAATTTAAGTACAGCGAAGCAGAGATCGCGTTAAAGGACCGCCCGGAGATTGATCAGTGGATCATTTCCCTGCTAAATACTTTAAGCAAAGAGGTGGATGGTTTTTATGCTGATTTTGAACCTACCAAAGCTGCCCGCTCCATACAGGATTTTGTTGATGCGCATCTAAGCAACTGGTACGTAAGGCTAAGTCGTCGCCGTTTTTGGAAATCGGATAATTCAGATGATAAGTTATCGGCGTATCAAACGTTATATACTTGTTTGGTAACCATCGCGAAGCTGATGTCGCCAATAGCGCCGTTTTTTGCCGATCGTTTGTACATCGATCTTAATAAAGTAACACATAAAGAAGCGTTTGAATCAGTTCACCTGGCCTATTTCCCGGAATATCATAACGATTTGGTAAATACCCAACTGGAAGACCGGATGCAAATGGCACAGGATATCTCTTCGCTGGTATTGTCCTTACGTAAAAAAACAGGCATCAATGTCCGTCAGCCACTAAGCAAAATTTTATTGCCGGTGCTGGATAAAAACTTTAAACACCAGGTGGAGCTGGTAAAAGAACTGATCCTATCAGAAACTAACATAAAAAGTATCGAATACATCACCGATACGGCAGGGTTTATCAAAAAGAAGATAAAACCAAATTTTAAAGCATTGGGCGCAAAGGTTGGCAAGGATATGAAAGCCGTTGCTGAAGCAATAGGAAATTTAGCGCAGGATGATATTACCCGGCTTGAAAGTGAAGGCCATATCCTGATACTTGATACCAAATACTCGATACTGACTACCGATTTAGAAATCATTGCTGAAGACGTTCCGGGATGGCAAGTTGCAAATTTAGGAAAACTAACTGTCGCTTTAGATGTTACCATAACCGACGAATTGAAACAGGAGGGAATTTCAAGAGAACTGATAAACCGTATCCAGAACCTGCGTAAGGGAAAAGAATTTGAGGTAACTGATAAGATAAATGTGCGGCTAAGTAACCACCCTTTTATTACCAACGCGGTGAATAATAATTTATCCTATATTTGCGCCGAAATTTTGGCCGAGAGCGTATTGCTTGATAATGAACTAAATGAAGGCGAAAAAGCCTTGATTGATGAAAACGAAATATTGATTGCTATTAGTAAAATATAATGAAACAAGAAAACGAAAAAACCAGATACTCTGAATCAGATCTGCAGGAATTTAAAGGCATCCTGCTCGAAAAGCTGCGTAGTGCAAAAGAAGAGTTGAATAACCTTGCAACCTCGCTGAGCTCTCCAAATGCCAATGGTACTGACGATACTGCCGGTACTTATAAAACATTGGAAGACGGATCAGCAACACTTGAAAAAGAACAGATAAACCAATTGGCTGCGCGCCAAAAAAAGTTTATTGAGCAGTTGGAAGCCGCTTTGGTACGCATTGAAAATAAAACATACGGCGTATGCCGTGAAACAGGTAAACTGATACCGAAGGAGCGTTTACGCGCTGTTCCGCACACCACCTTAAGCATGGAAGCTAAACTAAGGCAATAAATGAAGGCTGCTTATTTAAAACCCTTTCTTTTTGTCGTGATTATTATCCTTGTTGACCAGGTCATTAAAACCTGGGTAAGGACACACATGGATTTTAACTCCGAGATTCATTTTATGGGCAGGTATGGCATGCTGCGCTATACGGAAAATAATGGTATGGCCTTTGGATGGGAAATAGGCGGTGAAGCGGGTAAATTGATATTAACGCTGTTTCGCATTGTGGCGGTTGGCTGCATTGGCTACGGCCTGGTTTACCTAATAAAGCATAAATACCACCGTGGTCTTATAATGTGTGTAACCCTGATATTTGCAGGGGCCTTGGGCAATATTGTCGATTCCACCTTTTATGGCCTTTTGTACCAGCATGGGCATTTATTTGAGGGCCGGGTAGTAGATATGTTCTACTTCCCTTTGGTGCGGGGCTCGTACCCGTCGTGGTTCCCGGTTTGGCATGGCCAGTACTTTGAATTTTTTCAGCCCATATTTAATCTTGCCGATGCCTCCATATCTGTAGGCGTTATTCTGATACTCATTTACCAAAAGCGTTATTTTAAACACGAAGTGCCCGAACTGAGCAGCCCCAATAGCGAAATGGTTGAGGAGTAGTTGGGTTGTGAGTTGTAAGTTGCAGGTTTATTAAGTCTGTTAAAATATCTCACCTAACTAAGTTAAAATTTCAGGTGGTAATATTAGCTTTGTGCATTCAGCTTTTAGCTTCTTCTCCCAAACATACCTGTTTGATTGCCGTTACTATTGCTGATATATTAGCCTGATGAAAGCAGTAGTAATAACCCGGCCGGGCGGCCCTGAAGTTTTACAGATAAAAGAAAGGCCAGTGCCTACTTATTCGCCGGATGAGGTATTGGTAAAAGTATATGCAGCAGGTATTAACCGGCCCGATGTATTCCAACGCAAAGGAAACTATCCGCCGCCGCCAAGCGCATCACCCGATATTCCCGGACTTGAAATTGCAGGCGTTGTTGCTGAAACGGGCACAAATGTAACGCGCTGGAAAATTGGCGATAAAGTATGTGCCCTGGTAATGGGTGGCGGTTATGCCGAATATTGTGCCGTACCGCAGGGCCAGTGTCTGCCTGTACCCGGCAACCTTTCCTTTATAGAAGCCGCTTCATTGCCCGAAACTTTTTTTACTGTTTGGAGTAATATATTTGATCGCGGTGCATTAAAACACAATGAAAGCCTGTTGGTACATGGCGGTTCAAGTGGTATCGGTGTTGCGGCCATACAAATGGCTACCGCAATGGGCCATATCGTATATGTAACTGCGGGCAGCGATGAGAAATGCAGTTTTTGCGAACAACTGGGCGCGGCAAAGGCTATCAACTATAAAACCGAAAACTTTGCCGATGTTATAAAGCAGATCACTAACGGAAAAGGTGTTGACGTGATCCTTGATATGATCGGCGGAGATTATACCGCGGGCAATCTGCAATCATTGGCAGATGAAGGCCGCCTGGTACTGATCAATACCATGAAAGGCAAAGATGTGCAGGTAGATCTTTCCGTTATCATGCGCAAAAGATTAACTGTTACAGGCTCCATGCTCCGGTCGAGAGAGACGTCATTTAAAGCCGATATCGCCCAAAACCTCGAGATAATCATCTGGCCATTACTGATATCCGGCAAAATAAAACCAATCATTAATGCTGTTTTCCCTGCTGATAAAGCTGCTGATGCTCACAGGTTGATGGAAAGCAGCGAGCATATCGGGAAGATAGTGTTGAGTTTGGGGAGTAATTAGTTGGGCGTACTGCGTTAATGCCGCCCGCATAGTTGACTCACCCGCTCTGCGCTGGATCACCCTCTCTCCGGCGAGGTGGCCGTTGCACAACTAGAATAAGTCAAGAAAGACTTACAAAAGAGAGGGTGCGACGAGCGCAGCAACGTCCGGGTGAGTAAACTCCCCGCCATACAACTCATCGCCATATAATTTTCCAACAAAAATTCTTACACCAGTATTTTAATATTTGCTTATAAATCTTAACTTTGCGCCTCTGAAATAGCAGGTAGTTTTTTAACCGGCCTTATTTCATTTAAAATACATTAAATTACCAGGTTATATATGCCAAACATTGGAAAAATATCACGGATCATTGGTCCGGTAGTTGACGTAAGCTTCGCTGATGATGCACATCTTCCCAAAATTTATGATGCATTAGAGATCACCAAAGAAAATGGTCAGAAGGTTATTTTAGAAGTTCAACAACATTTGGGTGAAGATCGTGTACGCGCGATCGCAATGGATTCAACAGACGGACTGCTGCGCGGAATGAAAGTTGTTGATTTGGAATCAGCTATTAAAATGCCTGTTGGCGATGATATTAAAGGCCGTGTATTTAACGTGGTTGGTGATGCTATTGATGGCATTGTCAATTTAGATAAAACAGACGGACGTCCTATCCACAATAACCCACCAAGGTTTGAAGACCTTTCTACCGAAACGGAAGTGCTTTTTACCGGTATTAAGGTTATCGACTTATTAGAGCCTTATTCAAAAGGTGGTAAAATTGGTTTGTTTGGTGGTGCCGGTGTTGGTAAAACAGTATTGATCCAGGAACTGATCAACAATATAGCAAAAGCCTATTCAGGCTTATCGGTATTTGCCGGTGTGGGTGAACGTACCCGCGAAGGTAATGACCTGTTGCGCGAAATGTTGGAATCGGGCATTATAAAATATGGCGATGCATTTATGCACTCCATGGAAGAAGGCGGATGGGACTTATCTAAAGTAGACCCTGAAGCATTAAAAGATTCAAAAGCTACTTTCGTTTTCGGACAAATGAACGAGCCTCCCGGTGCACGTGCACGTGT
>JAQBOU010000133.1 GCA_028287865.1 Mucilaginibacter sp.
GGTACGGGTACAGGGAGAAGTATTATACCCGGGCTATTACACGATACAAAAGAAGAATGAAAAGATCTCAGACATCATAGCGCGTGCAGGCGGGCTTTCAGCCTCGGCGGATGTAGAAGGTGGCACGATAAAGCGGAGCAATATAGCGATACTGGGAGTAGATAAAAACAAGGCAGATACCGCGGAGCTGGCACGGGAAAGAATAGACCGGTTAAACCGGTTAAAGCGGAACTTTAAGGATTCGACCAAGACGGTAGATTCCACGCTCATCCAGCGGAACAATTATGTAGGGATAGATTTAAAAAAGATCCTGCAGCAGCCGGGAAGCAGCATCGACCTGCTGGTAGAGGACGGGGATGAGATCAGGGTACCAAAAGAGCAGCAGATAGTAAGGGTAAACGGGGAAGTATTATACCCGAGTTTGGTAGTATACAGCAACAGTAAAAGCTTTAAATCCTATGTGCTGAATGCGGGAGGTTATTCGCCAACCGCTTTAAAGCGGGGCGCGTATGTAGTATATCCGAACGGAACAGTAAGAGGCACCCGGAAAATCCTATGGTTTAACATCCACCCGGATGTACGGGCGGGCAGTGAGATCTATGTACCCAAGAAACCAGCCCCGAGAAACAATACCATGCAGGAGATCCTGGCTTACACCACCGGCCTGGCATCACTGGGTGCAATCATCCTGGGTATTATAAGTTTGCACCCTTAAACCGTAGAAATCCGGTATCGGAAATAATATATGGATAAAATCGACAAAATTGAAACTGATGAAATCACTATCAGGGAATTGATAGTAAAATTTAAATCCGCACTAAGGTACCTGAAAAGTAAAAAGTTAATTTTGCTATGGTTTACTGTATTTGGCCTGGTAGCAGGCGTAGTTTACTCATTATTGGAAAGCCCTGTTTATAAAGCTGTATCTACCTTTGTTTTACAGGAATCAGGCCACGGCGGAGGTCTTAGCCTTAGCGGGGGATATTCAAGTTTGGCTTCCCTTGCAGGTATAGATATAGGCGGCGGCTCTGAAAAGGGTTTATTTCAAGGAGATAACATATTAGAGCTGTACAAATCAAGGTTGATGATTGAAAAAACATTATTGACACCGGTAGAAATAGACGAAAAAAAACAATTGCTAATTAATAGGTATCTTCAGTCGGGTAATATGTTTGATGCCTGGTGGAAAAAAGATAATAAAAAAAATTTAAATTTTGGTAGTGACCCTAAAAAGTTTTCACGTGTTCAGGATAGTGTGATTCGTGACGTAATTAAGTATTTTAATAAAAATATTTTAACGGTGACCAAACCGGATAAAAAACTGAGTGTAATTAATGTAGAAATAAAATACAAAGACGAGATTTTTGCTCAGTTATTTAATCAAACTTTAGTTCAGAACGTTAACGATTTTTATGTTCAAACTCAAACAAGAAAAACATCTCAGAGTGTACGGGTGTTACAGCACCAGGCAGACAGCGTACGAGATATATTAAACAAATCATTGGGAAAAGTAGCAGCTTCTACAGATGCAAACCCCAATCCCAATCCAATTTTGAAATCTCTTGCCCTTCCTGCTCAAAAGAAACAAATTGATGTACAGGCTAATGCAGCTATATATAGTGAAATAGTTAAGAATTTGGAAGTATCGAAAATATCACTTCGCCAGGAAACCCCGTTAATCCAATTAATAGATGAGCCAATACTTCCGTTAGAGGTTGATAGAATAGGAAAAATATTGGGCGCACTAATAGGGTTGATTTCCGGATTTTTCTTAGGTGTTTTGTACGTTACATTTTCCAGGTTGTATATCTTCATAAAGAACGCATAATCTGATAATAATTGAGTGTCACTAAAAAGAATTATATATTTAATTTATTATTAACGGGGTCTAATATCCTTTTCCCGGTAATCAGTTTTCCTTACGTAGCAAATATTCTGGGCCCGGTTGGCATTGGTAAGGTTCAATTTATATTATCATTTACGCAATATTTTGGGTTGATTGCAGCTCTCGGGATACCCATTTATGGGGTAAGAATAATATCTCAATCAACAAATAATAGCAATTTACTTTATAAAAATTTAAGCGAACTGCTGTATATTCATATCGTCTGCAGTATCATAATTACAGCTTTATATATGGTTGTAATAGTATCATTTTCATTTTTTGATAATGATAAATCACTTTATTTCCTTTCCGCATTAATTATTTTAATGGGCTTCACTTCAATTGACTGGTATTTTTCAGGAATTGAAAATTTTAGACTGATCGCGTTAAGATCGGTTTCAATTAAAGTAATATCATTGGCTTGCTTATTTTTATTCGTAAAAGTCAAAGCTGATTATACCGTTTATCTCACAATAAGCCTATTTTCAATACTAGGGAATAATGTTATAAATATTATCTCGGTACGAAAACACATAAAGTTAAGTTATAAAGGAACAAAGAAGCATCTTAAACCATTAATGTATACTTTTGGTACTACCGTTGCAACCAGCATGTATACCATCCTTGATACTATTCTGATTGGTTTTTTTTCGGATGATAAAGCAGTTGGACTATATTCAGCGTCAATTAAATTAACGAAAATTTCTATACCGTTTATAATTTCTTCCGGAATTGTATTACTGCCCCGCATATCTAAGCTTTTTGCAATTGGCGATAATGCTTCATTAAAAATTATGCTAAATAAGTCTTTTAATTTAATTACAGTAATGGCGGTACCAATTTGTATTGGCCTGCTGTTTTTGGCACCTCAGCTAATTTATGTTTTCTCAGGGGTGCAGTTTAAGGACGCGGTATTGACAATGCAAATATTGTCACCATTAACATTAATTATTGGATTAGGCTATTTTTGGGGCTTTCAAATCCTCATACCAGCGGGTAAAGAAAGGGAAATGTTAATTTCGGTCGTCCTGGGCATGGTTTTTAACCTGTTATTAAATTGCATTCTCATACCAATTTATAAACAAAACGGTGCAGCAATCGCTAATATAATATCCGAGTTGATTGTAACTTTAACTTATATGTATTTTTGTTTTAAAATAATAGATTTTTCAATTTCCCATAAACCGTTACTTTTGAATTTTTTGGCTACCATCCCGTTTATAATAATTGTGTTGTTTTGTAATACATTGAAGCTAAATGTTTATTATTTTTTAATTATCAACGGATTTTCGTTCATCGTTTTATATGCCGTTGTCCAAATTAAATTACTAAAAAATAGTGTTATTAAAGAATTGATAACTGATTATTTAATGAAGCGTAACTAAATATGTACCAAAAAAAAGTTTCTGTAATTATTACAACCTTTAATGGTTCAAAATATATTAAGAAACAGATAGATTCTATTTTTGCGCAATCCATATTACCAGGGGAAATTATCGTTTGCGATGATCATTCTTCCGACGAAACCGTCACTTTGTTAAATTCTTATGCCAATAATGACATCTTAAAAATACACGTTAATGATAAGAAATTGGGTGTTGTGGGCAATTTTAAAAAGGCGGCAAAAATAGCAAAACAAGGTAACTGGTTGGTTTTCGCAGATCAGGATGATATATGGATACCCCAAAAATTGCAAAAGCTGGTGGATGCAATGCAGGCAATTGATGACAATATCACTCCTGCACTGGTTTATTCAGACCTTACTATTATTGACAAAGATGACAACGTTATTTATGAATCTTTTTGGGACAAACAAAAAATCAGACCTGAAAAAATCAACCTGGCAACTCTTTTATATGGAAATATAGTAACAGGATGTACGATGATCATCAATTACCCGATGGCTGAAGAATTTTTTCTTATGGATACAATTGATTATTTACATGATGAATGGCTTTCATTAATTGCTTATTCATTTGGAAAGGCTAAATTTTTGAATGAAAAACTGGTTTTATACCGGGAGCATGAATATAATGTAACACTTTCTGAGAATTATAAACCGCTGGGCATTATAGATAATATAAAAACGGAAATTGATTACTTATCAGGGAAAAGAAAATTTTTAGCACGTCAATTTGAACTTGCCAATGCATTTCTGGTAAAATATCATGACAAACTTAATGCTGCGCAGATACACATTATAGAAAATTTCATTAAGCAGGAAGACGATAATTATTTATTAAAAAGATTTAAAAGGCGAATTACTTATTCATAGCATTTTGGACCCCGGCAACAAAAAACCACTGGCGGGTTGTATTATATTATATAACCCGACGGATTCTGCAATTAAAAATATAGAAAGTTATTTGGATTTTCTTAATGTGCTGTATGTTATAGATAATACAGAATGTGTTGATGAGAAACTTGTTAAAGAAATAAAGCTATTGGATTCCAAAATAGTATACGTTCATCAGGGTGAAAATAAAGGGGTTGCATCGGCAATAAATACAGGTGCGGCGTTAGCTTTAAGCTCAAATTATCAATGGCTGCTAACGATGGATCAGGATTCGAATTTCCTGGGAAGTGATTTTTTTGATTCATGGCACACTAACATTAATGATACGGTAGGATTAATAGCTGCATCGTACACAGATAAATATGATAGGTGGCAAAAAGATTACTCAGAACTTTATAACGAAATACACTTCGCAGTAACGTCGGGCAATATAATTAACCTGAAATTATGGGAAGCCATTGGTGGCTTTGAAGAAAAATTATTTATAGACGAAGTTGACCACGATTATTGTTTGAAATTAAGAAAATATGGGTTTAAAATACTGATCAGTAAAAAAAAGTTGATGAAGCACATGGTTGGCGAACTTTATGACAGACTCGAAAATGGCTCTGCAAAAAGCAAGACGTTTATACTTCATAGTCCACTGAGGTATTACTATATATCCAGAAATGTGCTTTATTTATGTAAGAAATATTTTTTTACTGATTTTGATTTTGTTATATGCAGGTTCTATTATTTAATTAAAACACTGGTAAAGATACTTTTAAAATACCCTGATAAAGTGGTTTATCTAAGTTTTTTTTTTGAGGGCATAAAGGACTTCGCTTTGTCAAAATATAACAAACATGGTCACTAATAACAGTCTTGTATTACATCAATGAATAAAGTTTATATTATTCTGGTAAACTATAATAACTTCACCGATACAATTGAATGCCTTGAAAGTATCTTTAAGTCGAGTTATGTAAATTTTCAAATATTTGTTGTAGACAATTCACCAAATGATTTTTCAATCAATACGCTTTTAAACTGGATAACCGGTAATAATGATACCAATATAAAAACTAATTTCAATGACCTTGTATTTCCGCTGGAACAAAAACCTATTGATCATCTTGTTGTAAATGAAAATGAGTTTAGTACTTCGGGGAAACTTTATGAAAATAAAATAATAATTATACAGGCAAAAAATAACGGATTTGCAGCCGCAAATAATATTGCTTTAAGGTATATATTAGACCAAGGCGACGATTCTTCCTTAATATGGATATTAAACAATGATACAGTTATTGAAAAAGATACACTGTACAATTTGACAGCCTTTTATAAAGACAATGCCAATAAAAAAGTTATAGTAGGTGTAAAATTGAAGTGTTATTTTAAGCCAGATACGCTGCAAGCCGTTGCTGGTAAATATAATACCTGGTTAGGAAAACACTCCCATGTGGGAGATGGAGAAAAAGACTACGGCCAATATGACAATTATAAGTTTACAAAAAATGATTATTTAGTAGGTGCATCGATTTTTTTACCAATATTATTCATTAAAAAAACCGGTTTAATGTGCGAGGACTACTTTTTGTATTTTGAAGAACTTGATTGGATAAAAAACGGTAGCAGGCATGGTTTTGAAATGGCTTTAGCCCCAAATGCAATAGTTTACCATAAAGAAGGTTCTTCCATTGTAACCGGTATTGAAAAAAAAGATAACTCAATAGCAGCGTATTATTCAATTGTAAGCAGGGTGCGATTTATAAAAAAATGGTATCCATACCGTTTAATTACTGTTATGCCCGGGGTGTTTATAGCATTAATAAAAAGATTATTGAAAGGAAAGATAAGCTTGGTTATAAAAACCTCAATAACTATTGGTAAAATATTGCTT
Organism: Mucilaginibacter sp.; assembly: GCA_028287865.1. Lineage (GTDB taxonomy): Bacteria > Bacteroidota > Bacteroidia > Sphingobacteriales > Sphingobacteriaceae > Mucilaginibacter. The sequence goes on from JAQBOU010000133.1 coordinate 6,067, forward strand.
TCATAACTGCTTCTTTAAATGATAAATTTTCGCCAATTATTTAACTTTCAATTACCTACAGAATAATGCAAGGTTTCCTTATTTTTTTGTGCAGCTCGATATTTGCATGTGGTACTTACCTGGTGTGGCCAAGCAGATATAATGTGATGGCGCATTTAAATGTCGGGTTTATATTTATCGCCTATTTTATCCCTACAATAATATTAAAAGACCAAAATGACTATGCAAACGGCACTGTTACATTATATACTTCCATTTTGGTTGTTGGGGCAATTAGCTTTATTATAGGTTTGTATGGTGGATTTTTACTTAAGCCAATAAGGCTATCCAGCTTTTCCTTTACGCTCTCAAATAAAGAAATATATACGGCACGTATAATAAAAGTAACTAAGATATTTTTATTTGCCGGGATAATAGGACAAACTGTTGGATATATGATGATGGGCTTTGTTCCGGCATTTGCGGCAGACCCCGTGGCAGCCAAATTTTTCAGAGGGGTATATCAGGTGCCATTTTATGTTTCTATGGTTTATTTGTCTTCATTTTTTATCTTAACAACAACAACACCCATTGCAATCATTATATGGTATAGAAATAAAAAGAAGAAACTATTTCTATTCGGTGCAATTACTGCCGTTGTTTTAATGATGGTTTCCCTCTCCAGAGGACCGGCCTTTAGTGGAGTAGTTTTAGCGGTTGCAATTATTATGTCTTTTAGAAATAAATGGACCTTTGGGCTTTTGCTTGTACTGCTTGTTTCAATTTATTTACTTAGTTCAGTGTTTTACTTTGCGGTTGGAGTAAGGGATTTTACAGAGGTTAGTTCAAATTTCAAGGATGATCATGTTGTTTGGCGCGTAATATCAGGGGGGACCGTGGACATTACAGATCAACTAACTTTTTTGGATTTTTTTAAAAAAGATCCACTTTGGACTTACGGAAGAACTGTTGTGGGCGGATTAATACCGAGTCATTATGAATGGAACCCAGCTGTTTATACCTTAAAGGTTGTAAACCCGGGAGAAAATGTAACAGGGGTAATTTCGGGAGGCTTACGCCTTCCAGCCCCTATTTGGGGGTATGTTTCATTTCAATGGTTCGGGGTAGTTTTATTTTGTGCGTTATCTGGCTTTTTAAAAGGAATGTTGTTAAAATTTACTAAATACTGGATATTTAAATCGCAATCTATTTTAATAGCTTCAGTGATAATAGTAATAAACATATCGATATTTGCCCAAATTTCAGATTTCTATACGTTGTCCATTTATGAATTACCCCCGGCCTTTGTTTTAATGTTTTATGCTTACAGAATTAAAGTTGAATAGTTTCACTTCTTATAACTTCCCAATATCGTTATAATGATAATTGTAAATGCAAGGTTTCTTACTCAAAGGGTTACAGGTGTTCAGCGCTTTGCCATTGAAATATCTAAAATACTTCGTGTATTGAATGATAAAATTGTATTTGTAACCCCTTACAACATTTTAGATATAGATTTGGCCAAACAATTAGATGCCGTTGTTATTGGAAAAAATAAAGGAACCATATGGGAGCAGGTGGATCTAAGATGTTATTTGATGTCGAGGGGAAATCCGTTGATAATTAATTTCTGCAATACCGGCATACTTTTTTATAGTAAACAGGTTGTTACTATACACGATATGTCTTATAAAGTAAATCCTAAATGGTTCACCCGTCAGTTTTACTTATGGTATAATTATTTAATTCCTCACGTAGCCGCCAGAAGTCTAAAAATTTTCACTGTTAGTAATTCATCAAAAAAAGATATTGTAAAATATTTAAAAATTCACCCGGACAAGATTAGTGTCATATATAATTCTTCTAATTTGAATACAAATAATACCTTTGAATCTGTTAACATGGAAAAGTATTTGTTAAGTGTTTCATCGTTGGATCCACGAAAAAATTTGAACAATCTTATAAGCGCATTTAAAGAGATAGACAAAAACATCCGGTTAGTTATAGTTGGTTTAAAAAAGAGAAAATTTGTTTTCAACGATGATTTAACTAACAGCACTAATAAAATCATCATTAAAAATTATGTTTCTGATGGTGAGTTATCGTCTCTAATGAAGCATGCAGAAGCTTTTGTTTATTTGAGTTTTTACGAAGGATTTGGCCTGCCACCTCTTGAAGCTATGAGTATTGGATGCCCGGTAATTGTATCCGATATTCCTGCACATAGAGAAATTTTTGATAATGCAGCTTTATATGCAGATCCATACAATATTGATGATATAAAAAATAAAATCATTAGTTTATTAGACAACGATAATCTTAAAAATAAATTAGTTTTGGCAGGAGAGAAAAACATAAAAAGGTTTGATTGGTTTCATTCGGGTCAAAGTGTATTAAAATGTATAAATGAAGTTATATAAATGTATAAATGAAGATTTGAAAGCCGCTGAAAAATTTTCATTAACCAATAAAACCATAATTTTTTTTTTTAACAGGGGCTTTCATGCATTAATGTTTTACAGGCTAGCAAATTTATTTTATAGATATAAGATTCCTGTTTTACCCGCAATCCTTACCCGGATAATACAAATATTTTATTCCATTGACATAGATTATAAGGCAGAAATAAACGGAGGTATAGTGATTGTTCACGGTATAGGTCTCGTTATCGGCGCGGGCGTTAAAATAAATTCAAATGTTATTCTTTTTCATGGAGTAACGCTTGGAAGAAGAGGTATAGGGCCAACGATATCAAAGAATGATGGATATCCATTTATTGAAGAAGATTGTATAATTTGCACAGGAGCGATGCTTTTGGGTAATATTACTATTGGTAGGAATACCACTATAGGTGCAAATTGTGTAATTACAAGTAGTGTGCCCTCTAACAGCATTTGTAAAATAGCGAGTGATCATTTTGTGACATATAATAAATAAATTTTGAAAGTAGCACTTATACACGATTGGTTTACCGTAATTGGCGGCTCTGAAAACGTTTTTACAGAAATCGCTTCATTATATCCGGATGCGGATATTTACGCTTTAGTGGCTCAGGACGAGACGATTGTAAAATTAGGTTTGGATAAACATAAGGTTTTTACATCGTTTATACAAAATCTGCCATTTGCAAAAACAAAGTATAGAAATTATTTGCCTTTATTTCCATTGGCAATTGAACAGTTCAACCTATCATCATATGATTTAATTATATCATCCTCACATGCTGTTGCCAAAGGTGTACTAACAAATTCGGGGCAGGTGCACGTTTGTTATTGTCATTCACCTATGCGTTATGCCTGGGATCTTTATCATCAATATATAAGAGATTTAGGCTTGAGCAAAGGGATTAAAGGCTATTTTGTAAAAGCAGTATTACATAGAATGCGACAGTGGGATATTATAGCTTCAAATAGGGTCGATTATTTTATTTCAAATTCAAATTATATTGGAAAACGAATAAAAAAAATTTACAACCGGGAAAGTGTTACTATTTATCCAAATGTAGCAACTCAGGATTTTGAATTAAATGAAAGTAAAGAAGATTTTTATTTTACATGTTCAAGGTTCGTACCTTATAAAAAAATAGATCTAATAGTGAGCGCATTTGCTCAAATGCAGGATAAAAAATTATATGTTATAGGAGATGGCCCTGACTTTAAAAAAATAAAAAAAATGGCCACCCCCAATATAATTCTATTAGGATATCAACCATTTGAAGTTTTAAAACATTATTTATCAAAAGCCAAAGCTTTTGTTTTTGCAGCCGAAGAGGATTTTGGAATTTTGCCTGTTGAAGCCCAGGCATGCGGAACACCGGTTATAGCTTTTGGTAAAGGTGGTGCTACGGAAACCGTGATAAATAATAAAACAGGCGTCTATTTTAATGAACAAACAGTTCCATCATTAGTACAAGCAATAAATTATTTCGAAAATAATTCGGAAATGTTTATTCCTGTTGAAATTAAAAAACAAGCATCTCTATTCTCATCACAGCGTTTTAAAAAAGAGTTAAGCGATTACTTATCAACAATTATAGACCGAAGCATTTAAACTAATCGTTTTTTTTATAACTGGCGTTAAATTTGACGGCACTGAAAATATAATTTTTTTATTAAAAGAGCTTTTCTTTTAAAAATATGCTATATATAAGATTGATATTTTTAACTTTACAAAAAATAGCCAGCCTATGTCAGTACGTTACTCAAAACATTTACCCATTACCGTATTTATTTCTGACATATTATTTTTAAATATAGCGCTGTACAATTCCCATCTTGTAACTTTCCATGCTTTTGAACCTCAAAACACATCTTTAATATTTATAGCAATAGTTAATTTGGCATGGATAATTGTTTCTTTAGCCTCTAAAAGCTTTTACGTAAAGCGCCCCTTAGTCCTTAAGGATAACATCAATAGATTTTTGCTGACATTAATTTATCACCTGCTTCTTGTATTTAGTATTATATATTTTTTTAAAGTGTATAATATTTCAAGATCTGAGGTAATGATAAGTTATTCATTGTTTTTTGTATTGATAATAATACAACGATCATTACTCTTCTTTTTTCTGGATTACTTCCGCAAAAAGGGTTATAATCATCGGAAAATTTTAATTATAGGGGATGAAAATATTACAAGGCGATTATTAAAATCATTTTCACAACATCCGGAATATGGCTATGATCTTACCGATTTCATCTCAGAAGAACAGGTTACCAATCTTTCGGAAAAAAATCTGATCGATAAAATAATTGATAAAAAACCCGATGAAATATTTATTTGCTATAAGCAAATGAATGAGGAGTTATTAAAAAGATTAATTAGGGTTGGAGAAGAAAACTATATAAAAATCAAGGTAGTTTCTGATTTGATATTGAGTAATAATTATGCTCAATTGGTTAATTATGATAAAGTACCTGTTTTGCAGATTACTTCTCATCCCGAAATAAGCTTTAAAATCAGATTTTTAAAGCGCAGTTTCGATTTATTATTTTCTTCTGGGGTAATGATTATTGGTGCCCCCGTATTTGTATTAATATATGTTACTACAAAACTAACATCAAAGGGTCCCGCTTTCTACAGGCAGGAAAGAATAGGTCGGCATGAAAAACCATTTTATATTTATAAGTTCAGGAGTATGTATGTCGATGCTGAAAAGAATGGGCCCCAATTGGCGACAGACAATGACCCCCGAATTACAAAATGGGGAATTATAATGCGAAAAACAAGGCTGGATGAATTGCCGCAATTTTGGAATGTTTTAAAAGGAGAAATGTCTGTTGTTGGGCCTCGTCCCGAAAGGCAGCATTGGATAGAAAAAATTGTAGAAAAAACACCGCATTATAAAAAACTTTTACATTTAAAACCTGGAATTACTTCAATTGGCCAGGTACATTATGGTTATGCTGAAAATATCGACCAAATGTGTACAAGGATGAGGTATGATCTGATTTACCTTCAAAATATCAATCTGAATTCAGATCTTGATATCATATATAAAACGGTTAAGGTAATGATAAAAGGGAAAGGTAAATAATCAATACTGCCTTATCTGCATTTGATGCTTCTGTAACAGCATACACATAAGGCGATATCATTTTTTGTATTATTTCATTTTTATCTATTCAACTTTTTTTTACATTTGCAGCTCAATAATAACAGCGTCAAATATTATTGAAGGCATTTTTTTTAGGGTGGGTTTAAGTTCTTTCTAAAGATAAATGAAATAGGCGCCTATAGCTCAGTTGGTTAGAGTAGAAGACTCATAATCTTTTGGTCCCTGGTTCGAGCCCAGGTGGGCGCACAAACGGCCTTTACGATATCGTAAAGGCCGTTTTTATATTTTATCGATTTTGCAATCTGCGTTCTAAGCACCTGGACGCACTTTTTGGTTCGAGCACAACTGGGTTGCATATCTTAGAAAAGTCGTTTAACAGCAAAGAGATGATATGATGGATATTTTCCATTTACCGTTCATTGTCAACTTTCGATCTTACACTATTTGGCATAAGTTACTCTATCAGTCGCTTTGGATGTTAAAGCTACTTCATATTTGCAATTCCATTCTTTTATATTTTCTAGAATTGGCAAAAAAGCTAAGCCTTTTTCAGACAGCTTATATTCTACCCTGGGCGGTAGTTCCTTATAGGCCAATCTTTCCAATAGTCCATCTTCTTCCAACTCTTTGAGTTGTTCGGCTAGTACTTTCCTTGAAATGTGTGGTACTATGGAATCGAGTTGACCAAAACGAATGGTACGCGTGCCTATAACATTTATTATTATTGGTTTCCATTTATTACCAATAGTGCCAATAGCTCGCGTAAACGGGCAATTGGAAGCGCAAAATCTGTCGTCTCTCATATTTTTAAAATTTGTAGTTACCTGGCAGTAACTAGAATATACTATGTTAGTTACAAATATAAACTATTGATAGTAACTTTGCGAAACAAATTTAAAAATAAGTTAAGAATGAGCAGATTGAAAAATAAAGTTGCTGTGATTACGGGCGGCAACAGTGGTATCGGGTTTGGTATTGCTGAAGCATTTAACAACGAAGGCGCAGTCGGTGCCATTGTCGGCAGAAATCAGGAAACTTTAAATAGTACTGTGGCTCAGCTTGGCGATAATTTTATAGCCATCAATGCCGATGTAACCAACCTTGCCGACCTGGAAAGCGTGTTTAAAGAAACATTCGACAAATTTGGTAAAATAGATGTGATCGTTGCCAATGCGGGGGGTGGAGCTATAGGAACTGTGGCAGATCTTGGCGAAGCTGACTATGACAAGACAATGGATCTAAACCTGAAAAGTGTTTACTTCACTGTTCATAAAGCACTGCCCTATATGAATGATGGCGGTTCTATTATTCTGATCGGTTCAAATGCAGCACATCGGGCATATCCGTCTTTTACGCTTTATGGCGCTGCAAAAGCGGCTGTAATCTATTTTGCAAAAGCATTTTCAAGCGACCTTTTAGGCAGAAAAATTAGAGCAAATGTAATAACACCAGGTACAACAGATACACCAGCATTTGAAAAGTTTGTTCCCGCAGAACAAATTGAAGCTATAAAAAAACACTTTGCGGATACAATGCCGATAGGTAGGATTGGGCAACCATCTGACATTGGTAAAACGGCGGTTTTCCTAGCCTCTGATGATTCTTCGTTTATGCTTGGTGCTGAACTCCTTGTTGATGGTGGCATGACCTATTTGTCTAAGTAATCAAAATAATTTCAAAATGAATAAATCAGAAAACAATGTAGCAACAAGCTACGCCATTATTGGCTTCGGGCATATCGGCAAGGCCTTGGCTAAAGCATTTACCCGCAAGGGTATCGAAGTATCCGTTGCAACTACACGCGACCCGGAAAACCTTACCTCCGACGCGGCCGCGATCGGACCCGGGATCAATCCCACAACACTGGCGGAAGCAGTCAAGTCGGACGTCATCTTTTTGGCAGTGCGTTTCGAGTCGCACCCGGCTGTCGCAAAGGCATTGCCCGACTGGCATGGAAAGATCATCGTTGATGTGACCAATGCCTACGGCGTGTCCCCTGAGAAGATGGGAGGGTTACCCTCTGCCAGGTTCGTAGCGCAGGCCTTCACCGGGGGGAAATTGGTTAAGGGCTTCAACCATTTAGGGGCTGCCATTCTTGACCAGGATCCGGCCGTACATGGTGGCAGGAGAGTCATGTTCCTGGCGAGCGACGATGACGGCGCAGCAGCGGTGATTGGTACGCTTGCGGAAAATCTTGGCTTTTCACCAATCAAACTTGGCGGGCTTTCAGAAGGTGGACTGCTGGTACAGGCGCATGGAAATACCTGGGGTCAACTGATCTTTCAGGACTTGGTTAAGTTCGGGTAATGACTAGTAATAGAAAATCTTAAATAATAGAACTCATGAGTAAATTAAAAAACAAAGTAGCGATAGTTACCGGTGCTTCAAAAGGAATAGGTGCAGCTATCGCAAAACACTTTGCGGCAGCGGGCGCAAAGGTAGTGGTGAATTATGCTTCCAGTAAGGAAGGCGCGGATACGGTAGTTAAGAAGATAACCGACAATGGAGGCATGGCCATTGCAGTGCAGGCCGATGTATCGAAAGAAGCCGATGTGGCCAGGCTTTTTGAAGAAACAGAAAAGGCTTTCGGCACGTTGGATATTTTGGTAAACAACGCGGTTTATCAGGGATATGCACCTATAGAACTGATATCAGCAGAAACTTTTCATAATAGTTTTAATGTCAATGTACTTGGCCCTATACTTACTATACAGTCAGCTTTGAAACTGTTTGGTAATAAGGGCGGCAATATCATCAATATCAGTTCGGGTGCAAGTAAAATGCCTCTTCCGGGAGCCTCGCTGTATTCTGCAACTAAAGCGGCATTAGATGCCATAACGATCTCTTTGTCGAAAGAACTTGGTGCTAAAAACGTCCGTATCAATTCAATTTTGCCGGGCGCTACAGAAACGGAAGGTGCAACCAGTGCGGGTGTCACCGCCGGCAGTGAGTATGAAAAGATGTTTATTGCCAATACACCGCTTGGTCGCAGAGGCCAGCCCGACGATATTGCCAAAGCTGCCGTATTTTTTGCTTCTGATGATGCAGCCTGGATTACGGGAGAGCAAATTTCCGTTTCCGGTGGTATGTATGGTTTTTAAATTCATAAGCCAAAAAAAAGTGAAAGACAATGGGACCGAATTATTGGTTGACGGTGGTTTTACCAAATACGCACTAAAATAATTGTTCCAAAGTATAAGTTCTTTCAAATCCCTGATTCTTTAGGAACAGGGATTTTTTGTTGCTTCAAATGACCTATACTAACAAATAGTAATTGACGATAATTTTCTCAAATCTTCTATAAAATGGTTCGAGAAGCACCAAAGTGGGTACACAAACGGCCTTAACGATATCGTTAAGGCCGTTTTCTATTTTAGTCAATTTTTAAAACTGCATTTAAAGCAGATAGAGGCACATTTTGATTCGAGCCCAATAGGGTCAACCCAATTGGGCAGAAACAAACCGATAGCAAAGTTTCATTTGCAAATCGTTGTATTTAAGATAAATAATCCATTATTTTTTTGGGCTTTTCGGTTCGACGTTTTAATGACGGGTTCAAGCTCTTCAGGCGAAATGGTTCGTTATTTAGCCCTGATCTTCTCGCGATGCTGTTTGCCCCATTTGATCATTTCGAGGATAATGTCGCCAAAGCTCTGGCAATAATCAGTTACGGTATATTCCACTAAAACCGGCGTATCCGGCGTTACTGTCCGTTTCAATAACTTGTTGGCTTCCATTTCCTTGAGTTCGCGGGATAGCATACGGGTGGTAATGCCGGGAATGCTGCGCTCAATATCGCGGAAGCGTTTATTACCGTTGCAAAGCGAATTGATGATTGGCAATTTCCATTTGCCGCCAATCACATAAATCGTGTCCTGCAAAGCCTGTACTTCTTCTTTCTGGTTGCGCGGGCTTGATAATATCTCCGCGGCTTTTTCCTGCTTGGTCATGTTGATATACTCAGTGATACTGGTAACAAAATTATACCATTTTTCCGATAAATTTGCGGCATGGAAAATTTAAAAAATAAAATAGTCGTTATTACCGGTGGAAACAGCGGTATCGGCTATGCTACTGCCAAAGAATTAAAAGCACAAGGCGCAACGGTTATTATTACCGGGAGGCGGCCGGAAGCCGTTGCCAATGCTGCTGCTGAACTGGGCGTTTCCGGGATAATAGCCGACCAATCATTGATCACTGATACGGAGTGCCTGGTCCGCCAGGTAAAGGAAAAATTCGGGAAAATCGATATTTTGTTTATCAATGCCGGTATTGTGGGCACAGCACCCATTGAACAGGCCACCGAAGTACTCTTTGACAGTATCATAGATATTAATTTTAAAGGAGCCTATTTTATGCTTAGTAAATTTATACCGGAACTGAACGACGGTGCATCCATAGTGTTCCTGTCGTCCAACACCGCTAGCATGAACGGTATATCCTCTTCCATTTATTCTTCCGGCAAGGCCGCGCTGAACGCTGTCATGCGCATTGCCGCCCTCGAACTGGCCCCGCGTGGCATCCGGGTAAATGCGGTTAGCCCCGGCCCGACCGAAACCGAGATCCTGAACAAGATCGGCCTGGATGAGGCTACGCTGAAGGGTTTGCATGATTGGATGATCGAACACATCCCATTAAAGAAAATGGGTACGGCTGATGACGTCGCCAAAATGGTCGCCTACTTTTGCGGTGACCAGGCCAAATTTATTACCGGTGCAGAGTTGGTTATGGATGGGGGCATGTCGCTTTGAGCAAACATGAGCGCTATACGAAAACTATTTTCAATCCCTAATATATTTTTATGAATTAATATTTTTTGTCTGCAATGGTAAAAAGCGTAGCTAAGTACGATGCCGATTTTAAATCTTAAAAACTCAGACAGTCTTATTTGAAAAACTGATTGATAGTGAGGATAATAATCTTAAATCATTCATAAAATGGTTCGAGAAGCGCCCAAGTGGGCGCACCCAAGTGGGCAAGTACGAAAGATCGTTACTTGCCCTTCTTTTTTCTTAAGTACTCTTTGTTAATCAGAACATTTAAATTTTCAAACGTGGACTTTCATCGTTTCCCGTATTGCTAAAAAGAAAACTGGTATTGCAATACCAATTGTACTTCCCTGGAAGCATTTCTTATTAAATTACTGCCAACTAAAGAATAAACCGGCCTGTTTTGATAATCAAGGGTCAATTTACTTGTATTTCCACTGATAAACCAATTAATACCCAAATCAAATACTGTCATTTGTTTATCAAGGCGATCATAGCCTGCGGTTTGCAAGGTGGCGTAAGGCATAAGCGTGCCGTTATCCTTTCCCAATAAATCCTTATCTAATAAATAGCCAAACTGCGAATAAACAACGTGTCCGGTGCCAAACGTAGGGAAAGCATTGCCCTGGCTTCCGGCAAGATAAGGGGCTGATGCAGCCAGCCCGTCGGCTGTAGGCATTATCCCAACATAACGTAAATAACCCGGGCCATATTGAGTATCAAAGTATCCGAGGTATGCATTTAAGGCTGTTCCCCTTGTTTTATTTAAGGGAGCATCGTAAAAGACGGCAACTGACCAGCAATTTAGCGGATGATAATTAACAGTTTGGCCGCCATCCGGGCTAGACCATGTTGCGTTTTTTTGTTCAATAAACCCGGCCTCCAGATACAAAACCTTTTTTGCGCCATAGTAGGTTCCCGGCATGTAAGCTACTACGTGAGTTTCCCTGTCAAAGAAATTCCATATTAAGAGCC
>JAQBOU010000198.1 GCA_028287865.1 Mucilaginibacter sp.
CGAGGTAGGAGGCGATCATCCATTGAGGAACGCGTTGGGTAAGGCTGGGATAGCGCTTGATAAATCCCAGGTATCTTGCTTCTGCCGTTGCGCCAAGAAGGGTTTCAATCCTGTTTTGTAAATGCCAAACATGGTGTTGCAAAATCACTTCATTCTTTTTATAGAAGCCAGGTAATCCTGCGACATAATCAGTATAATGATGATCCATCACGATTACGGTGGTCTCTTCTATCGCTTCAATAATAAGATTAGAGGGAGCATTAAAATATAGGCTGGCTCTGTCACTGATAATGTTGTTTTCGGGAGCGAATTGAATGATGTGTTGCCTTCCTGCCTCATCTATTGAATAAGAACGAAGTAATCCTTTTTCTACAAAAAAGGCATAACTGCGTGTTTCCCCCAATCGTAACAAAAGACAGTTTTTTGGGACGATCTTAACGTTTAGCCGTGGGAACAGCTGCTCCAGTTGAGGATCGGTCAATTCCAAATTCTTTTTTAAATATTGCAGAAAATTGAGGCTCATTGCAAGCAGCTTTTTGCTATAAAGCTACTCAAAATTCCCTTACACAACTATCGATAAATGTACCAGCTACTCATAAATGAGATGAATCCTGCTATCAATCAGCAACTTCAGAATTGCAATCGCCTGTATTGCCCCAGGAAAGAGGGTATGCCTTTGGCTAGCAAATGGTTTTTGCGAAGTAAGACAGGGCCATTATAAAATAATTTCATAAAAAAGCACTGTAACATTGAGCACTACTGTGCTTTTGTGACCTGGGAGGGATCGAACCCTCGACCCACTGATTAAGAGTCAGTTGCTCTATCGGCTGAGCTTCAATCTGGTCGAAGTTTCAACTTCGTCCTAAAATGTGCAAAGCTTTCAGCTTAAACTTATTGAGCAATTTTAGCCAGATAGTGTAATTAATACAAGCCTGAGCAATCATTTTCAGCCGCAACTTTTACAAAATACTATTGCTAACAATAAATACACAGGGTGGATAGGCTGGATAGCGTGGATATATTTCACTATCCGCCACCAATAGTTTACCAAAAAAACCTACAGATATAACCCTGTAGCGTATATAATTACAATGGTTGTGTTGTGTTCTTTCCCCTATAAAGCCAGAAGACTATACAGGCATCCGGCTTTACCGGACGCCCGTTGATATATCCGCACCGATAAGTTTATCTACCTGATATCGTACCAATCATCTGTACGGAACGGAGAGGCTGGTAAATTTGCTCCGTTATATAAATTGCAAAACGGGTTATTTGCCCACGCATACCGCACAGCAACAGGATTGGCAACATCGCCACTGCTCACTGCCACTTTATTGCCGGATATAATAGCCCGGGCAGGGTAGAACTTTTTATCAGCACCTGCTATAGTAAATCCTTTCAGAGTGTCGCCTTTTGCAATCAGGCCCTTATCAGTGTGCGTAAATTCCAGCTCAATTTTATTACCCTTAATTACCTGCGATTTATAAATCGGCCCCGAGCAGGAGATATTTTCGCCATAGGTTTTTGCAAGTGCAATTAATGCCAGGCGACGGCCGGTTTCCTGCTTGTTTTGCGGGTGTATACGGCTGGCATCACCTATATCAATGGTTACGGCCATGCCGGTATTAGGTACGGTAAGCGTGCTTAACTGGGCGTCGCGCAGGGCGGGCCAGTCAGCCGCAGGTGGCTGGTCAGTTGCGGCATAATTAGCGATTTGCACAAAATAAAAAGGGAAGTTGCCTTCGCCCCATTTCTGTCGCCAATCATTAATTAACAGCGGGAAAAGCTGACGGTATTGTGTGGCCCTATCTGCATTACTTTCGCCCTGGTACCATATTACCCCTTTTATAGTATAGGGCAAAATGGGGTTTATCATGGCATTATAAATAAGCGTTGGCCGGTTAGGACTGTTTGATAGCGCCGGCGGCTGTGGCAACAACGTAAGTACCCTGGCTTTCTGATAAACCCATTGGCCGGCCAAATCAAGTTGACCCGTGGTATCAGTGCCTAACGACAATTGCAGCGGACCCTTGTTTATACCGCCAAGTCCGCCGTTATCAAAAACACGAATGGCAATGGTATTTTCGCCGGTTTTTACCAGGTTGCCGGGTATGGTATAGGTGCGTTTATAAAAAAACGATTCCGTATGCCCTATTTCCACCCCGTTAAAATAAGAAACATCGTAATCATCTATACCGCCCATATTAAGGTTTAAGTCCCTGCCGGCCGATGCTGCGGGAATGATCACCTTTTTTCTGAACCACATGGTACCGTCGTAACCAGCAACGCCGGCTTGCTCCCAGTAAACAGGCAGCATCATTTTTTGCCATCCGGAATCGTCAAAATCCGGTTCGGCCCAGCGTAGTTTACCTTGCAGAAAGCCCGGGTCTTTTGCATTTATAGAATCAATCCATCTCCTTACTTCGGTTTGATACCACGCATCGAGCTTTTGCTGGGTTAGGCCGCCTTCGGCAGCATTTACAAAGGAAGCAAAGGCAGACATTGTTTTTAAGGCTCTGCCGCTGGTCCAGGCTTCGGCAACAGTGCCTCCCCATGTGCTATTTATAATACCTACAGGTATATGCTTGCGTGCGAATAAATTCTTTGCAAAAAAATAAGCAACAGCAGAGAAATCGCGTACGGTTTGGGTGTTGCATACTGCCCAGCCACCCTTTGTTTGCACATTGGAAAGTGGTGTAAAGCTGGTTTTATTATCAATTTTTAGCATCCGTATTTCCGAATAGTTAGCCGCATCGGTCAGCTCATGCTGTAGGTTCAGCACATCGCCATAAAAACCGGTTAGCGGCATCTCCATATTTGACTGTCCCGAGCATACCCAAACTTCGCCTATCAAAACATTTTTCAAGGTTGATATTTTACCATCGTTAAATGTAATGGTATAAGGGCCGCCGTAAACCGGGGTCCTTACCTTTATTTTCCAGTTACCATATTCATCCGCGTTAACATGATAGCTCTTGTTGTTCCATGAGGTAAGGATAGTAAAGTGTTTACCGGGGATTTCATATCCCCATAGGTTTACTTTTGTTTGCTGCTGTAAAACCATGTTATCGGTAAAACAGGCAGGCAACACAACCTGAGCGCTGCATACACTAATAAAACACAGAAAAAAGCCGGAGATTAATATCCGGCTAAAAATTTTATTATAAATCGATTTAGCAATCATGCAGTAAAGCTATTAAAAAAAAATAAAAGTGCTATAGGGAAAGTTTTTGTAAGATTTTCATTCCAGAAAAAGAGGTTCGATTAGCCTACGGGCTACAAAGCTGCTTTAAGAAGTCAGAGCGGTTTTTTAGCCATCACGAAGCCTAATAAACCTATTAAAATAGTTATAAACGTCTTTTTATTCAAGGGTACTTGAGTGTAGACACTCAAAACATCTTCCGGTCAAGCGATGATGCTTGGCCGGGCGTGCTTTTCGGCTACTATATTATTCTTTTTACCCCATTCTGCTAATAGCTGCATCACATCGTTGAGCGACATCCCCTTTTCAGTGAGTGTATACTCCACCTTTGGCGGGACTTCGGCATATACCTTCCGATTGATTATACCGTCAGCCTCCAGTTCTTTTAAATGCCTGGATAATACCTTTAGTGCTATACCGTCAATTGTTTTATGAAGCTCACCAAATCGCCTGGGGCCTGATAATAACATCCAGATAATAACGGGTTTCCACTTGCCACTTATGATACTGATTGATCCTATTATGGAGCAATCACAATCCAGCTCTACTTTTTTTTCAATTATTTTTTCTGCTAACATGTTGATAATGTGTATTAGTGTCTTAAATGTTAATACTTGACAAATGTGCCATTACTTGACAAATGTAAAGTTATGGATCAATTTTGTTAAAAAAAGTGAAAATGAAAATATTAATTATAGGTGCCACAGGTACCATCGGAAAACACGTAACCGCCGCATTACAAAAAGATCATGAAGTAATTAAGGCAGGTTCAAAAAGTACTGATATACCGGTTGATATTTCGTCAACTGATTCGATAGAAAACTTTTACAAACAGGTCGGAAAATTTGACGCCTTAATTTGCGCTGCCGGGGACGCGCAATTCGGGCCTTTGGCAAGTATGAAGGATACTGATTTCAGGGTTGGCGTTAACAGCAAATTGATGGGCCAGGTTAACCTGGTATTGATTGGCCAGCATTACATCAATCCGAAGGGGTCGTTTACTTTAACATCAGGTGCATTAGCCGATGACCCGATTGTAATGGGTGCAAACATTAGCACGATGAATGGAGCGATTAATGGATTTGTGAAGGGTGCAGCAATAGAGCTTGCGCACGGAGTGCGTATCAATGCGGTCGGTCCTGATATTGTTGAAGAATCTATGGCCTATTTTTCCTATTTCCCGGGACACGTTCCTGTCGCTATGAGCCGGGTTATACAGGCTTATATAAAAAGTGTGTTGGGCGGACAAACCGGTCAAATCTATAAGGTTTTGTAATAGATACTTAAAAATTAAGAAATAAAATAAAATGGTTTGTATTCAATAAATGAATCACAAACAAGTAAAATAAAAACTATGAAAATACTCATTATAGGGGCCACTGGTAGAACCGGTCGCCTTATCGTTGAAGAGGCACTGAAGCAAGGCTATGATTTAAATGTTTTGGTGCGGGATAAAAACAAAATATCCTTTAATTCAAAATCAATTAACGTATTTCAGGGAACACCTACCCGCAGAACAGATTTAGCGGCTGCAATGCAAGGCTGTGATCTGATAATAAGTGCTTTGGGTATCGTCAGAGCCTCAGATGCTCCCTGGTCTAAATTAATAACCGCCAAAAATTTCATATCTGAAAGCATAAAAAATGTTATAGCTGAAGCGGATCAACAAAGCCTGAAACG
>JAQBOU010000159.1 GCA_028287865.1 Mucilaginibacter sp.
GTGCTTGGCAAAACCGGGCGTAAAATACCTGCAATGTTTAATTATCAAACACAAATTGAAGGTGGCTCCATGTATAATACGCCACCTGTGTTTGCCATATATGTTTCTATGCTTACGCTTAACTGGCTAAAATCAAAAGGCGGCGTTGAAGCGATGGAAAAAGAAAACATTGCCAAAGCAAGGGTATTGTACGAAGAAATTGACCGTAACCCAATTTTTAAAGGAGTGTGTGTTCCGGAAGACCGTTCGCACATGAACGTTTGCTTTGTTAGCGAAAATCCTGATCACGAAAAACCATTCCTTAAATTATGCGATGAAAAGGGCATTGTAGGAATTAAAGGCCATAGAAGTGTTGGCGGTTTCAGGGCTTCCATTTATAATGCATTGCCTATCACCAGTGTATATGTACTGATTGATGCCATGCAGGAATTTGCAGAAAAAAATAAGTAAGTGCTTAGAGGTTAGTGATTGGAGATTAGTTAAAATCTGCAATTACTAACCTCTGATCTCCAATCACCAATCTCTAACCAAAAATGATAAAGATATTAGCTAACGACGGAATTGACCCGGCCGGTAAACAACTTTTAGAAGAAGCCGGATTTTATATTGATACCAACAACATACCGCAGGATGAGCTGCCTGTTAAATTACAGGAGTATGATGGTATTACTGTACGCAGTGCAACCAAAGTGCGCAAAGCGTTAATTGATGCCTGCCCTAATCTTAAAGTGATTGGCAGGGGCGGTGTTGGAATGGATAATATAGATGTGGAGTATGCTAAAGAAAAAGGGATTGGCGTATATAACACTCCTGCATCATCTTCCTTATCAGTAGCTGAACTGGTATTTGCTCATTTATTTACCGGCGTACGTTTTTTACAGGACAGCAACCGTAAAATGCCTGTTGAAGGTAATACCAAATTTAATGATCTTAAAAAAGCTTATGCCAAAGGCATCGAGCTTCGTGGCAAAACGATCGGTATTTTAGGTTTTGGAAGAATTGGCCGCGAGGTAGCCAAAATTGCTTTAGGTGTTGGGATGGATGTAATGGCCTATGATCTTTTCCCTTTTAACCCCGAAGTGGAAGTAGTGCTTGGTGGCGGAACTACCGTTAAAATAACTGTAAAAACTGCTACCCAGGAAGAAATTATTAAACAGGCCGATTTTATAACGCTTCATACGCCTTTTGTTGATAAACCTATTATTGGTGCAGCAGAGTTTGAACAAATGAAAAAAGGCACAGGTGTGGTTAATTGCTCACGCGGTGGACTGATTGATGAGGATGCTTTATTAGCTGCCTTAAACAGCGGTAAAATTTCCTTTGCAGCGCTGGATGTTTTTGATAATGAACCAACTCCACGTGCAGATATCCTTGCTCATCCTAAAATTTCATTAACCCCGCATATCGGTGCTTCAACAAATGAAGCGCAGGAAAGAATAGGACTGGAGCTGGCTAACCTGATCATAGATCACTTTAAAAAATAAACAGACACCAATAGCACGGATTATTTTTGAATTACACGAATTGAACTTATATCATCTGTGTAATTCAAAAATAATTCGTGCTGATTCGTGTAAATTAGTTTAATTCGTGTTTCACTCCCTTTTCCGGAATAGTAACGTTATATCCTTCCTCTTCCAAGCCATCGGCGAGTGCCTGCATGCTCGTAGTTTCGCCATGCACCAGGAAAATGTTTTTAAGCTTCGCCTTATCTAATTGCTTAACGGTATCCAGCAGGTCAGCGTGGTCACCATGTGCGCTTAATACATCAGTTTGTTTTATAGTAGCGTAAACAGCCAGGTCCCGGTCTTTGATATGAACAATAGGGTCACCCCTTAATAAACGGTGTCCTAAAGTTCCTTTGGCGCAATAACCTATAAAAAGAATGGTGCAATAATAATTCTGTATGTTATAAAAAAGGTGATCCTGTATCCGTCCGCCATCCAGCATTCCGGCTGATGATATGATGATACAGGGCTCAAAATAATTAGACACCTGCCGACTGTCTTTCAGGGTTTCCACATAGGTCAGGTTATCAAACTCAAATTCATCACCCTGCATGCGGTAAAATTCCTGTGCCTCCTGGTTAACCAGATTATGGTATTTCCGGAACACCTCGGTCGACCTTACCGCCAGCGGACTGTCAACAAATATCTTTACCGGTGGCAGTAAATTGCTGCTGAAAATCTTATTAAGTGAGTATATCAGCGATTGGGTACGCCCGATGCTGAATGCCGGGATGATCAGGCGCCCTTGTTCTTTTATACAGGCTTTCTCAATGGTTTCAATGAGTGTTTGTTCAACTGTTTTATCTTTAGTATGATACCTGCCTCCATAAGTTGCTTCGGTTACTAAATAATCAACAGGCGGCAATGCCTGCGGATCATCCAGCACAGGATAGTTTTTGCGGCCGATATCACCGGTAAAGGCAATAGATCTTTCAACCCCCTGCTCAATTACTTCAAATATTGCGGCGGCAGCGCCCAATAAATGGCCAACAGGTACAAAAGTTAACTGAATATTTCCGTTGATGCAAAACGGGCGGTTAAACCCAATAGTAACAAAGCGTTCAACGGTATCCATCACATGCTTTTGGAGGTAAAGTGGCTGTGCGCCTGTGTTAAATTTTCCTTTGCCGTGTTTATGTTTCTTGCCAGCCTTGCGCATAAATATGCTAACAGAATCAAGCAATAATAATTCAGTCAGATCGGCTGTTGGAGGTGTACATAGTATTTGACCATTAAATCCTAAACGGACAAGCGTTGGCAAATTGCCTGAATGATCAATGTGTGCGTGTGTCAATACAACCACATCAATCTCAGCCGGATCAAACGGAAAGTTCTCATTTGCCTGCACGTTACGGTCCTTTTCATAATCAAGTCCGCAATCAATTAATATTTTATATCGGTCAACCTCAAGCAAATGCATGCTTCCGGTTACCTGTCGGGCTGCCCCGTGTATGGTTAATTTCATTTGTTCAGATCACAGATCAACCCGTTCATTGTTAATTATTGAACCGGTTCGTCCTTATTTGCAAATTGCAAACTTATTATTATTGTTGTATGATACTTGCAAAGTTTTTTGATAAATTTCATCACATCAACATGAGTAAAATTAGCCTATTTTTGTTGTAATATACATTTGAATATGATAAACCAAACAAGTTACAATATAAATACAAGCAACGGGCCTGTGCATCTAACCATTACGCCCATCAATCAGCTTTTATCTAATGGTGATTACTATGTTACGGGCATATTTAAGCTAAGTGATGGGGTGGTTGGTATGGGTGATATTACTTTTAATGAGGACATGAGCGAATGGGATTATAATGGTATAGATGAACTTACTTATGATGAAGCTGCCGAAGTAGCTGAATTTATTAAAAGTTATAAAGATCTTGAAGGTGCTGATCCCGATCAGTTGACATAGTGATTTGTCGATTAAAAAAATAGTTGAATTACATCGATTAAAAAGGCAATATACATGGAAGAGATAGAAAATTTTTCGGAAAATATACACGAACAAAGTAATGAGCATGCGCACCACATCCTGTCCGAAGGAAAGGAAAAGTGGGTGCTTTATGTAGCATTAACAACCGCTGTTGTTGCCGTATTGGCTGCTATAGCCGGACTTTTAGCAGGCGACCATGCCGATGAAGCGATGCTGGCACAGATCCGTTCGTCTGATCAATGGGCCTTTTATGAGGCAAAGAGCATTAAGTCTGAAATGATAGCCTCATCAAATAAGCTGTTGCTTGCAATGGGTAAAACTCCGGCTGCCCAGGATAGCGCCAAGATCCGCTCCAATAAAAGCGACCAGGCTAAAATCATGCAGGAGGCTAAAGATGCACAAAAAGAATCCGATGAGCATGTAGCGAAGCACAAGATCCTGGCCCGTGCGGTAACGTTGTTCCAGGTTGCAATTGCAATAGGGGCTATCTCCATTATCACCAAAAGAAAAGCTTTGTGGCTGGCAAGTATGGGATTTGCTGTGATAGGCATCTTCTTCTTGATGCAGGGAACGGTGTTTTAAGCGGCCTGATCAGATTTAGAAGGGGCTGGTGGTTACTATTTAGTTATCTTTGCACACAGCCTCAATAAATAATGATAAAGAAAGCACTTGAAAACCTGAAGATCACCGCTCTGAATGAAATGCAGCATGCCGCACTGAATGCCGCAAAAAAAGGTGATGTAATATTGCTTTCTCCAACCGGATCCGGTAAAACACTTGGCTTTTTATTGCCCCTGCTTGATTTGTTAAAACCGGGCGTAGCCGAAGTGCAGGCGCTTGTTTTAGTTCCATCCCGGGAATTAGCATTGCAAATAGAACAGGTTTTTAAAACGATAGGCAGCGGTTTTAAAGTGAACTGCTGTTATGGTGGTCACCCGGTAAAAATTGAGCGCAACAGCCTTTCGCAGCCTCCTGCAGTTTTAATAGGAACTCCCGGCAGAATTGCGCATCACCTTCGCAGGCATAGCTTTAGTACAGATGGAATACAAACATTAATACTGGATGAATTTGATAAAGCGCTGGAGTTTGGTTTCCAGGAAGATATGGCTTTTATCATTAAACAATTGCCGTCCGTAAAAAAACGCATATTAACATCGGCCACTAAAATGCAGGAAATCCCGGCTTTTACCGGCATACATCATCCTATAGAAATAGATTTCCTTGAAAATAAAACAAACACGCCCGATCTGAAGATAAAAGCAGTTATATCGCCGGCTGCCGACAAGCTGGATACGCTATTTTCGCTGATCTGTAAAATAGGGGATAAAGCGACACTCGTTTTTTGTAACCACCGCGAAGCGGTAGACAGGATCAGTGAATTGCTATGGGATAGGGGAATTGTTCACGACGTGTTTCATGGAGGCATGGAGCAGGAAGACCGGGAGCGTGCCTTATTGAAATTCAGGAACGGGAGTCACCATATACTGATCACCACCGACCTTGCTTCGAGAGGGTTGGATATACCGGAGATTGAATATGTAGTACATTATCAATTACCACATACAGAAGAAGCTTTTTTGCACCGCAATGGCCGCACTGCACGTTGGCATGCAAAAGGAACAGCTTACCTGATATTAACGGAGGATGAAAAGCTTGCTTATTTAAAGCAAACCCCCGAAATTGAGGAGTTGCCTGAAAAGCCGGTTATTCCAAAGCCATCGCCGTGGTCTACATTATATATCGCCGCAGGTAAAAAAGATAAAATAAACAAAGTGGATATTGTAGGTTTGCTGCTGCAAAAAGGCGAACTGACAAAGGAAGACCTTGGATTGATAGAAGTGCTGGATCATTCGTCGTATGCTGCTGTAAAACGTAACCGCATTGAACGAACAGTACAACTGATCAAATTAGAAAAGATAAAAAATAAAAAAATTAAAATTGAAGTATCACGATAAGGGGGCAGTATATGAGTAATAACGATATTATGAAAAAGCTTAGGGTGGCGCTGCAATTTACCGACGACGATATAATTGAGGTTTTAAAGCTTGCTAATTTCAGAATAACCAAAACAGAGTTGGGAGCAATATTCCGAAAAGAAGATCATCCTAACTTTAAACCCTGCGGCGACCAGATATTGCGCAACTTTTTAAACGGGTTGATCATTTATAAGCGCGGGCCAAAAGTGTGATTTTTATTAGTCAATTGTAAATAATAAGTTCAAATAGATTAAATCGCTGCAACTCTAACTTATAAACCATAGTTCAAGTTAAGGGAAAAACTTTTCCACCCTCATTATGACTTGGTATAGAAAGGGTTGGCCTGCGGTACCATAAATGGGGGTTGTTTTTTAATGACTTTACCTTTCGCCATTCAACTCAAAAATAACTTTGTTTTATTAAATACCGATAAGTCACACGGTATCGATGAATTTTTTATTTTTGCACCATGGCAATTATCCTTTTCGACGATAAAGCACATCAAACACTTCTGCCTTTAACATTTACACGCCCGGTTGCCGATCTGCGTATTGGTATACTTACCATCGCCGAAAAGTGGGGCAATCATTTAAACTGCAATTTTTCTTTTCATACGCAATCGTGGCTAAGTCGTAAATTTCCATTAAATATTACTGCCGATAACCTGTTTATTAACGGCGCTGTTTGTCCGGATGAGTATTTACTTGAAGCCATCGATAAACTACAAACCGGCGAAGCGCTAACGTATCAAGACTTGTTGATTGCGGTGAAATTAAAGGAAAATGATGCTCTTAACTTTGATTATACTGCCTCATTTGACCGCGTTGTTAACCATACCCATAAGCCGGTGATACTCCATTATCCCGAAGATATTTTCAGACAGAACGATATTGAACTGCGCAAGGATTTTAAACTGCTTACAAAAAACCGCCGCAGCGCTATACTCAGCTCAACAAATACCATTATTGGCAATGATTTTTTTGCAGAAGAAGGAGCAGTGGCCGAATGTTCAACGTTTAACACCACTAACGGGCCCATTTATTTAGCAAGCAATACCGAAATATGGGAAGGCACACACATCCGGGGGGCATTTGCTATCTGCGAAAATTCGCAGGTTAAAATGGGTGCCAAAATTTATGGTGCAACTACGGTGGGGCCTTATTGCAGGGTTGGGGGAGAACTTAATAATGCCGTTATATGGGGCTATTCCTCAAAAGGGCATGAAGGCTATCTTGGCAATGCCGTGTTAGGGGAGTGGTGCAATATAGGAGCCGACTCTAACAACTCAAACCTTAAAAACAACTACGACAATGTAAAGCTCTGGGACTATACAACGCAGCGTTTTCGTAAAACCGGTTTGCAATTTTGCGGCTTAATTATGGCCGATCATTCCAAATGTGCCATTAATACCATGTTTAACACCGGAACAGTAGCAGGGGTGAGCGCCAATATTTTCGGTGCAGGATTTCCGCGTAACTTTATTCCTGATTTTTCATGGGGAGGCCCGCAGGGATATGAGGTTTATTCGGTTAAGAAAATGTTTGAAACTGCACAAAAGGTTTTTGCCCGCAGGGATCACCGTAGCTTTGATGAAACAGAGCAGGATATATTAAAAAAAGTATTTGAATTAACAGAGGAGCACAGAAGGTTTTAGTGAGTAGTTGATTGGGTGAGTGGTTTATAAAGCTCATATCAATTTATTCAACCTGATAAACTCAATCAACCATAAATCAACTTAAATAAAATAATCATGAGAAAAAAAATTGTTGCCGGAAACTGGAAAATGAACATGGACTATAACGAAGGTTTGAGTTTATTTTCCGAATTGATCAACATGGTCAAAGATGAGGTAACCGGTAAACAGCAGGCTGTTGTTTGCAGTCCGTTTATACATTTACACAGCCTTGTACAACTGTCAAAAGGCTATACTAAATTTTCGTTAGGCGCACAAAACGCTCACCAGGCGGAATCAGGAGCTTATACAGGTGAGATTTCTGCAAAAATGATCAGGTCGGTAGGGGCAGAGTACGTTATTTTAGGCCATTCAGAGCGCCGCCAGTATTTTGGCGAAAGCAACGACCTGCTGGCAAAAAAAACAGATACTGCTTTAAAACACGACTTAAATCCAATTTTCTGCATTGGCGAAACTTTACAGGAACGCGAATCTAATAAGCATTTTGATGTCATTAAAAATCAACTGGCGGAAGGTGTTTTTCATTTAGATGAAACAAGCTTTGGTAAATTGGTGATTGCTTATGAGCCGGTATGGGCCATAGGTACGGGTGTAACGGCATCTTCTGCACAGGCGCAGGAGATCCATGCTTTTATCCGTAAGGAAATAGCTTCAAAATACAACCAGCAGGTAGCTGATGATACCACCATTTTATACGGTGGCAGCTGTACTCCTAAAAACGCACCTGAATTATTCGCACAGCCGGATATTGATGGCGGATTGATAGGCGGAGCATCATTAAAATCACGTGATTTTGTTGATATTATAAAGGTTTATAATTCTTAACGATCAGCGTTCTTTGGAGCCGGAAAGCCCGAAAGTCTGAAGAAAGTAAAATAAGACTTGTGAAGTTTTCAAAACTTCGCAGGTCTTTTTACTGTTAGTTATTGATGCTGATCAACTGCAATCTGCTGTACCGAATCCTGATCTTAAAAGATGAAAAAACTGTTGAAAGTTGTTCTGCCGCCGTTTATCGGATTTGGACTTTATTTTATTTGTGTAAGATATAGCTCGGTTTACTTTGATTTAAATATAGGCCAGATTGGAACGGGAACCCTGAACGGTTTTATGGCATTCTACAAGTATTCGCTTCCATTACTGTTTGTTGTTGCCCTATTAACCCAATTGCTTATCATTAATCCAATTTGGAATGCTGCAATCAAAAAATCAAAGGCGGGTAAAATGTGGACGGTGAGTCTTATCTTCTTTGTTTGTTTATTACTAGCAGGCGCTATCAGCTATGTAATTTGGGATCACAGCACCGGTACGCAACATTTGATATTAAGTTTCCTATTTATGGCCGGCGTGCAGATATTTTACTGGTTGATTGATTTCGGGGTATTAAGTATTCTGGACAGAGATATATTTAGGGCCCGGTCAGCATCTAAGAAAAACTAGTTGTTTAATTATATCTCAACTATTCACATCAAAATGAATTACTACGAATTGCTTTTTACCACCATACCCACAGAAGACTATCAGCAGGACCTGCTGATTAATGCTTTAGGTGAGATAGGCTTTGATACTTTTGAGGAGTTGGCATTTGGATTTAAAGCCTACATCCCTACGGCGGAATTTGATCAGGTCACCCTGGATGAATTATTATCAAACTACCGGGAGCTATTTACTTTTAGCTATGAAATGACACTCATCCCTCAAAAAAACTGGAACGAAGTATGGGAAAGTAATTTTGAACCGATAGAGATTGGCGACAAAATATTTGTGCGTGCTACTTTTCATCAGCCTAAACCTAAGTTCCCCTATGAAATTGTGATCGACCCAAAAATGGCTTTTGGAACCGGGCACCATCAAACTACTTCCATGATGCTGGAGCTGATGCTTGAAAATGATTTCGCCGATAAAAAAGTGCTTGATATGGGCTGCGGCACGGGCATTTTGGCTATAATGGCCGCGAAATTAGGATCATCAGATATAACAGCGATTGATTACGACCCGATTTGTTATACCAGTACAATTGAAAATGCACAATTAAATCATACAGATCATATTACTGCCCTTTGCGGTTCCAAAGAAGTGATACCTTTTGAATTGTTTGATATTATATTAGCTAATATAAATCGTAATATTTTACTCGACCAAATGCAGCGTTACAGCGAGGTATTAAATACAAATGGCGAAATTTATTTCAGTGGATTTTATGAAAACCCTGATCTGGACATCATTAAAGAAGCAGCAGGTAAACATAATTTGAAGTATATCACCCATAAAAAGAATAAAGATTGGGTAGCTGCAAAATTTGTAAAAGAAAATACAGTTTAATTGCCCGGGCAATTATCCGGTTATCTTAAGAACCGGTAATTTTTCTTTATTGCAAACATTAACTAAATTTTATATATTTTTAAGGATATAAATGTGATTGGAATTACAATTATAAACCACATTGCCTTTAAATTTGCACTGACTTTTAAACCTAATTGGTCGGATAATATAAAATTTACTTAAACATGAAAACATATCTTGTACCCGTTGATTTTTCGCATGCTGCTGATCATGCAGCCGAATTTGCAGCAGCCTTAAGCCATCAAACTGATGTTGATCGTATTGTTTTATTGAATGCTTATTATGTATCGGTGTATGAAACCATTTTACCGAACCCGGATATGGTACTGGTAAAGGAGGAAGAAATAGAACAAAATGTAGCCGACAGGTTAAGGAAGCTGGAGAATTTGAAGAGAAAACTGGCTAAAAAAGTTAAACCAGGAGTTGAAATAATAACCCATTTAAACCGTACCCATTTATTGCGTGCGGTAATAGAAAATACATTAAGCAGAGAAGCTGATCTTGTAATACTGGGCAGCCGCGGCAATAGCAGTAATGACGATGCCCTTTTAGGGAGCCATGTAATAAAAATTTCTAAAGCCAGCCCTGTGCCGGTAATAGTTGTGCCACCGGCTTACAGTTTTGAAACTATTAAACGGGTGGTTGTGGCCTGCGACTTTAATAAAGTTACTGAAACTGTACCGCTGGATGCACTGAAAAAAATATTGGCCAATAAAAAGCTGGAGTTGTTAGTTGTAAACGTTGATAATAAAACCAGACATAATAATGAGGCTGATGCTGAAAGGATGGCAGAAGAAACCGCATTATATACAATGCTGAAAGAATTTAACCCTCAGTATTTTTATATTAATCAACCTGACATTATAAATGGCATTCTTCAATTTGCAACAGAAAAAGATGCGCAGTTAGTGATTGCATTACCTCACAAATACAGCTTTCTGCAATCATTATTGCATAACAGTGTTTCGCAGCAGTTAGCAGAGAGCTCGGCAGCCCCTGTATTGATGTTAAAATAGAAAAGTTTATTAACTTTTTTTTGTAATTAAATTTACTTAAGCGACAAAATTTATCTTTCTGTATAACTATTTGTAACTTTTTATAATTTTTTTTCGTTTAAGTAATAAATGAAAAAAAGTTAACTAAACTTAAAAAAATATTATCAGAAATAATTGATAATTAGATAGATATTAAATATTATTGTAACTTTATTAACTGATTGGAAAAGATATCCAAACCTAAAATAGCACATGAAGACACTTGGAAGAGAAATTAGATTATTACGTCATCAAAAAGGATGGAGCCAGGAGGATGTTGCAAAAAGATTAGATATTTCGATTCCTGCGTTTTCAAAAATTGAAACCGGCATTACCGATATTAATTTATCAAGGCTCGAACAAATCTCGGCATTGTTCGAAATGTCTGTAGTTCAATTGCTAACTTTCAGTGATTCTGATCAGGATCAAAAATTTGTAAACGAATTGGAAACCATTAACAAAAAATTAATGGATCGTGAAACAGAAGTTATCGACCTTCAAAAAAAGGTAATTGAACTTTTCGAAGAGTTACGCCATACTAAAGCAACAGCTTAATCATTCGTTCCACCCTTACTGAAAAACATAACGCATAGTTAGGTGTTTTTTTCCAAAAACAGCTCCCATTGCGTTGTGCATTGCAATCATTTTTTCGTTGAAGTCACCTACCCATGACAGTTCAAGCTCTGTGTATTGGTTTAGTGGAAGGACATATTCACCCACGCTAATAAACAACCCCGACTCGAGGCCATGGTTTTGGAATTTTTGTTTTGTACCCATCACTATTGCCCGCATGCGCGATACGCCTTTCCATCGGTAATAAACAAATTTAAGCTTGCCAATTAAATCGAGTTTCCCTTTCGCCGGCTTTAACATCGGGTTAGCGTCGGGCAAAATTATCATGAACGATGCCGGCTCATTATTTACATAAGCAAACCAAATTAAATTTTCGTCCATTAAGGGTTTCATTTTGTTAAAACTCTCTGATATAGTAGCTTTGGTTATCGGAACGAAATTTTCAAAATCTTTCCACGCATCATTATAGATCTCCATAAAATCAGCCGCAAACTTTTCAATTTGCTTTACCTTCAGATGTTTAAATTCATATCCGGGTTTCCTGATAACCCATTTGGCTATTTTATAAAACCTTTCAGGAAAAGGTTCAAGTATATTTAGGTGATTAGTAATCTGAGCATATAAAGTGGTAAAGCCATAGTGTTCAAAAAAATCCTGGTAGTAAGGCGGGTTATAATTCATCCCATAGGATGGCGGCGTAAAGCCTTCCACCAGCAAGCCCCAAAAATTATCATTTTCACCAAAATTTATAGGGCCGTCCATTGCCTGCATCCCGTTTTCACTCAGCCATTTTTTGGCGGTATCAAACAGCATAAACGCGGCTGTTTCATCATTTATACATTCAAAAAAACCAGTTCCACCCGTCGGCTGCTCATAATGGTATGCTTTTTTATTGTTGATAAAAGCCGCAATGCGCCCAATAAGCAGGCCATTTTCATTCCTGAGTATCCACCTGGTGCATTTACCATTTTGGTGAAAATTATTTTTAGCGGGATCAAAAACAGCTTCAATATCATTATCAAGCGGGCAAACCCAAACGTCATCATTTTTATAAATAATACGGGCCACATCTAAAAAAGCCTTTTTTGTTGTTTTATCGTTTACTTCGGTTATAAGCATGCTGTATATAGTGGAAAACTGTTTTTATAAAAAAAGCATCCAGAGGCACAATCTGAATGCTTTAAAGAAGATATATTTTAGAGATCAAAAATCGTCGTCGTCGTCGAAATCATCAAAACTTTCGTAACCGATATCGTCTAACGGGCCGTCAAAATCATCGTCATCATCATCAACCTTCTTTTTAGGTTTTTGATCAAGCATGCTATCGTCATCTTCTTCTTCATCCCCGTCCGTGTTTTTAGATTCCACTTTCTTGTTTACAGGTTTTTTTGGAGCTCCCATTGCCATGAATTTTACAATAAAACTTTTTTCAATAATAACTTAAATGCATTTAAATGCAAATTTCTTTTTATTTTAAATGTTGCCGGTTTGTTTACCTAAGTAAAAATAATCAAAATCATTTTCATTAAAACAACATTTTTAAATTATTTTAATTTAAAAAAAATCATTCAGTTTGTTCGCCAATTGAAATTGAATTATCTGTAAAATCCTTTATCTGAGGCAGTTCGTTTATGTTGTTTATGCCAAAGTAATCCATGAAAATATTACTGGTACCATAAAGAATCGGCTTTCCGACAGCTTCAGATTTGCCAATGATGGAAATCAATTCTTTTTCCAGCAGTTTCTGAATGGAGTAATCGCAGTTTACGCCCCGTATTTGTTCAATATCCGGTTTCGTAACAGGCTGCCTGTAGGCTATTATTGCAAGTGTTTCGAGCGCCGCCTGTCCTAATTTCTTTTTCGAACGCTGCATCTGCAACAGGCTGATCACCGGGTGATAATCTTTTTTTGTTAAAAATTGATAACCGTTGTTTATTTTAATCAATCCAATGGCAAATTTTTTATCGTTATACTTCTCGGTGATATGTTGAATATTGCGGTTGATCTCTTCTTCACTAAAGTCGTGGCTGAACGCCGCCTGAAGGCAATAAATAATTTCTTCTGTCCGTATGCTCTGTTCCGAAGCAAATATTAACGCTTCTATATGTTGCTCAATGTCTTCCATGTGGAGAAAGTCCGAAAGTCCAAAAGTCGGCAAGACCGAAGACCGAAAGACTAAAATTTTAAGGTAAGTTTAAACTATTATTTAAATATAGATATTTAACTTCCGGATTTTCCTAATTTTCGGACTCTCCGGGTTCTTTTAATAATTAATTACCTGTTCTTCAATTTGAACCGGAATTTGGCGCCATTCATATTTTTGGGTCCGTAGCTGGGGTTCAAAGCCAGCTTCTTTTATAGAGTCCTGTATGCCTTTGGCCGTAAAACGATGCGGTGCACCTGCGGCCGAAACCACGTTTTCTCCAATCATAATAGAGCCAAAATCATTAGCACCGGCATGTAAGCATAATTGCGCTACCTGCTTGCCTACCGTTAACCAGGATGCCTGGATGTTTTTAATATTTGGCAGCATAATACGGCTTAGGGCAATCATGCGGATATATTCATCGCCGGTAACGTTGTTGGTGATGCCTCTTACTTTACGTAATAAAGTCCCATCATCCTGGAACGGCCAGGGTATAAAGGCAACAAACCCGTAAGCTCCTTCAGGTTTTTCCGACTGTACCTCACGGATCCAAACCAAATGCTCAAAACGCTCCTCAATGGTTTCAATATGGCCAAACATCATGGTTGCGGATGAGGGCAAATTAAGCTGATGGGCGGCGCGCATCACATCCAGCCATTCCTTACCGCCGCATTTTCCTTTACTTATCAGCCTGCGTACACGGTCGTTCAAAATTTCGGCACCAGCACCAGGTAATGAATCAAGGCCGGCTGCCTTCAACTCCCGTAAAACATCAATATGGCTCATGTTTTCCAGTTTGGCAACATGTGCAATTTCCGGCGGCCCTAAAGAGTGAAGTTTTAAGGTTGGATACAATTCTTTTAGCTTCCTGAAAGTGTCTGCATAAAATTGCAGCCCAAGGTCGGGGTGATGGCCGCCCTGTAATAAAAGCTGGTCGCCGCCATAACGAAAGGTTTCTTCTATTTTCTGCTTATAGGTTTCAATATCTGTAATGTAGCTGTCTTCGTGCCCTGGGCGGCGAAAAAAATTACAGAACTTGCAGTTGGCTATACAAACGTTGGTGGTATTTACATTACGGTCAATTTGCCAGGTAACTTTGCCATGCGGCACCTGTATTTTACGCAGCTCATTGGCGGTGTACATTAAATCAGCAGTTGAGGCATTGTTATAAAGATAAACCCCTTCTTCCTGGCTCAAAAATTCAAACCGCAAAGCGCGTTGCAACAGATTGGCTGTATTCATGCACAAATATACGTAGTAGAAGCTAAAAGGTGAAAGCAGAAAGCTAAAAGCGAAAAAACAATGAAACTTTTACAAGCGTTCAACCAAGTTCAATACAAAACGTGCCCGACCTTTTAGCTTTTTGCTTTCCGCTTTTAGCTAACATATCCTCTATCCAACCTCAAAACCTTAGTCACGCTATCCGGTATCTCCTGCTGATAATGGGTAACATAAATGAGGGTTACATTACTTAAGCCGCAAATTGTATCCACTAAAGTTTTAAAATGATGCTGCTGATGTTCGTCGAGTCCCTGGCAGGGTTCGTCAAAAATGAGCAGGGCCGGGTTTTTAATGAGCGCACGGGCCAGCAGGCATAATCGTTGTGCACTTGCCGGAATGTTTTTTAGTAAAACGCGTGCGTATTTTTCTATCTCCAGCGCTTTCATCCAGCGTAATGCCTTTTCAGCTTTGGTTTTGTCAGATGGTCTGAACAAGCCAAGGGTATCATAATAGCCCGATTCTATTACCTGCAGGCAGCTGTTGTCAGTAGGGAAATACTGGTGCAGCTCGGGCGATACAAAACCGATCTTACTTTTTATATCCCAGATACTTTCGCCGGTGCCCCGTTTTTTATCGAATAAAATAATGTCGTTTGCATAGGCTTGCGGATTGTCGCCATTTATTAAACTCAATAAGGTTGATTTACCCGCTCCATTTGGCCCCAGTAAAGCCCAACGTTCGCCTTGCAGTATTTGCCAGTTTATTTTGTTTAAAATTACTTTATCGCCATATTTGATATGCACATTATTCATTTTTACAATGAATTGATAGGAGGGGATGGCCTTGCCTGTATTCAGTAATATTTTTAATTCTTCATTATCAATCTCATCCTTATCAACCTGTATAAATAAATCCGGTTCAAATTGGTCTTTAAGCATTGTTCCATTGATGGCGCCACTTTTTAATACCGCCACATGTGTAACAGCACTGGGAATTTCATGTGGCGATGTTGCCATTATTACGGTAATGCCCGATGCTTTGATCTCGTCAATAATTGCATCAAATGCTGCTCGTGTTTGTATATCCAGTCCGGTTAAGGGGTTGTCCAATAATAACAATACCGGGTTCTTTAACAACGCAGCAGCCAGCATTAATCGCTTGGTTTCCCCGTTTGATAGCTTGATCAGTTGTTTGGTAGCTAATTCTTTAAGGTTTAGCAGGGCAACAACTTTATCAAAATTCCAGTAATGGCTTTTTACTGTTGATGTAATTACCGATTGCAAATATTGTTCTACTGTTAAAGCATCCTCCGAGTCGGACGAGTTGTATCGCTGCTGATAATAAAAATTGCTTGTATTTGATAGGTTTTTAAAATGATGTTTAGGCTCTACCAGGGCAATCAGCCGGTGATAAGTTAAATGGTCTTCCGTGTTGCCAGGTTTACCGGCTTGTTTTAAAAATTCATCGAAAAAATGATAATCAATAGTTCCCCCGGTGATATTAAACCTGCCGGCTATAGTTTGTAACAAGGCGCTTTTTCCTGATCCGCTTTCCCCGATCAGAGCCCAATGTTCGCCAGCATTAACTGTGAAATTTAATTTATTAAATAAGGTGTTATTCAAAAACCTTACAGTGGCATCATGTATCGAAAATAACGGAAGAGGCATAGTTGCTCGTTTGCCGCAAAAATAGTAAATAAGCGAAAGACTTCCGAAGTTTCAAAAACTTCGGAAGTCTGGTCAGTCCTTACAAAAAAACCGGTCTGTCCAGCTTCATTGCTATCCGGTACGCCGCATTCATTAATCCCACATGGCTGTAAGCCTGCGGGAAATTACCCCATTGACTCCCGTCATTTTCATCCACGTCTTCACTGAACAGCAGCAGATGGTTTGAATATTGCAGTAGGTTTGCAAATTCCCTTTGCGCATCATCCAAACGCCCAACGCTTGCCAGCGCCTCTACGTACCAGAAGGCGCATATCAGGAAAGTGGTTTGCGGCTTTCCAAAATCATCCTTATATAAATACCTGTAAAATAACCCATTAGGTGTTCTTAGTTCTTTTTCAAGTGCAATTAAATGATCTTTGGCGCGATCTGAGGCCGGATCGAGATAATTCATCATGATCAGCTGCAGGGTACTTGCGTCAAGGTTAGGACTGTCTGCCGAGTTGGTATACACTTTTCGTACCGGGTCATAGCAGCTCTCAATATGCTCGGCTGCACGGTTTTTCATAGCTATGGCCCTGTCAACCAGCTCCTGGTTGTTAATAGTGCGCGCCATTTTTTCGGCAGCAGATGCACCTGCCCATTGAAACAGGTTACTGTAACAATGTATATTCGCCGTATTTCTGAATTCCCATATCCCCGCATCCTTTTCATCTATGGTACGCTCAATTTTACTTAAAAGAAACTCGATCCAATGTACCGAATCTTTTCTTTCCGAAAATATAAAGCGATGATCAGTGTAGAGTGGAAGCAGGGAGATCATCACCTGTCCGTAAATATCGTTCTGTATGTGTTCGTAGGCCTGGTTGCCCACCCGCACCGGCTGGTTGCCCATATAACCATCCAAGTCATTTAATAATTCTTCCGTAAGTGTTTTTTTGCCGGTAATACCATATAACGGCTGATAGCGCATGTCTTCATTAAAAGAAATATCCGTTACATAGGCAAAATATTTTTCCATTTCTTCAAAATGGCCTATGTGGTTAAGTGCCGTTATTACATAGTAAGTATCGCGTAGCCAGCAATAGCGGTAATCCCAGGTGCGGCCGCTACCCGGCGACTCGGGTAAGCTGGTAGTGCTTGCTGCAATAATCGCTCCCGTATCCTCATATTGGTGGATCTTTAAGGCCAATGCCGACCGTATTACAAATGGCTGGTAAAATGTTGCTATGGATGAGTGTTTTATCCACAGGCGCCAATATTGGATTGTTTCCCTTAAAAAGCGTTCGGCGGTGCTTATCAACGGCGCTTCAAGCGGCTCGCCATAGGTGAGTACCAGGTAGCGGTCATCGTTTAAAACAAAGGGCTGTTCATCAAAAACATAGCTTACAGGTATATTAGTGGTTAAGCGAATATTTTCGTCGCCGCCTAAAAACTGGATGTGATTACTGCCGCGGTTAACATGCAGTTTTACACTTCCATAGTCAGACACCGGTTCGCATTTTACAACAATTTGAGGCGATCCTTCCAGCGGCTCAATTTTACGGATCAGCATAAGGGGCTTATAATAACGCTGGTGTTCAAAAAAGCGTGGTGCAACATCCGTTACTCTATATTTAGCTCCTTTTTTTGTGATTATTTCGGTTATTAGTACATTGGTGTTTTCAAGGTAATACTGGTGCGAGGTATATTCCTCGGTAGGTAAAATTGAAAATGCCCCGCCTTTTTTTTCATCGAGCAATCCGCCAAAAATAAAAGTGCTGTCAAAGCGCGGCCAGCAGAGCCATTCAATGTTTGTATTTTTATTAACGTGCGCTAAAAAAGCACAGTTACCAATTATCCCCGTGTTGTAAGTATGTCGTTCCATCTATAAGTTTTAAGCACAAAATAGAGCAACAAATTTTTATATATAATGTTGAAGTAATTTTTTATATACAAAGTCTATGTAAATTATAGAATTTTTACAAATCACTATTGATTAATAAAACAATCAACTTAACTTCGTGTAATATTTAAACAAATAAAATTTCAATATTATGAGTTTACGATTGGGAGATAAGGCTCCAAACTTCAAAGCAAAAACATCCGAGGGAGAAATCGATTTTTACGAATAC
>JAQBOU010000024.1 GCA_028287865.1 Mucilaginibacter sp.
TAATCCTTCTGCCAATTGCAAATCACACATTAGTGATTATATTTGCGGTCGAAAAAAAGCATTTAACATACGATGAGAGAAATACAGTTCAGAGAAGCGCTTCGTGATGCCATGGTCGAAGAAATGCGCAAGGACGATAAAATATACCTGATGGGCGAAGAGGTTGCCGAATATAATGGCGCCTACAAAGTAAGCCAGGGAATGCTGGATGAATTTGGCGCTAAACGTGTAATTGACACCCCCATCTCTGAAGCTGGTTTTGCCGGTATAGGTATAGGCTCGGCCATGAATGGCTTACGGCCTATTATTGAGTTTATGACCTTTAACTTTTCGTTAGTGGCCATTGACCAGATCATTAACGGTGCAGCTAAAATTATGTCGATGAGCGGCGGCCAATTCTCTGTGCCCATCGTTTTTCGCGGTCCAACAGGTAACGCAGGGATGCTAAGCTCACAGCACAGCCAGTGCTTTGAAAACTGGTATGCCAACTGTCCCGGCTTAAAGGTGGTAGTTCCATCAAACCCTGCTGATGCAAAAGGCTTGTTAAAATCGGCCATCATTGATCCTGATCCGGTTATTTTTATGGAATCAGAATTAATGTATGGTGATAAAGGTGAAGTTCCTGAAGAAACTTATTATATCCCCTTAGGGAAAGCCAATGTTACCAAACAAGGAACCGACGTTACCCTGGTTGGTTTTGGAAAGATAATGAAAGTGGTTAACGCCGCGGCTGCCGAACTTGAAAAAGAAGGCATCCACGCAGAAGTGATCGACTTGCGTACCGTACGCCCGATTGATTATGATACTGTAATTGCATCTGTTAAAAAAACTAACCGACTGGTAATTGTTGAAGAAAGCTGGCCTTTGGGCTCTATAGCTACCGAAGTTGCCTTTAAAGTACAAAAAGATGCGTTTGATTATTTAGATGCACCGGTACTACGCATAATGGGCGGTGATGTTCCATTGCCGTATGCACCAACTTTAATACAGGAATACCTGCCAAACCCCGAACGCGTAATAAAAGCGGTAAAGGAAGTTATGTACGTTACTAAATAAGTTGGTTAATTAGGTTGATTTAGTGAATGGTTGATTAGGTTAAAACTCCATTTACTCTCGGCTCAACCAAATCAACTACTCACCAATATACAGGCCTGCTAATAAAATAGCGGGCTTTTTTTATGTGATTGCGTGTCTTGCTTGTCCCGGTTTGCAATAAGCCGGGACAGCCAAGACAGACCGAGACAGCCAAGACATATCCTGAACCTCATTGCGAGGAACGAAGCAATCCCTACACAGGACAATCAACGGAACGAAATGTAATTACTGAGCCTAATGCCGGCTTTAGCTCACCAACAAAACCTATCTTATTTGATCTGCAAAGCATAGAGATTGCTTCGTTCCTCGCAATGACGAGGCGGTGAGGTTTTTGTCTTGTTGTCTCATATCTTTGTTAAGATAATTAAACTGGGTCTTTCGCTTTGAGCTCAAAACTATTATCTTAGCAATTCACCACACCATTGCAATGAAAAATATACCCTGTTTATCCGCAGCTGTTTTAATTTGCAGCGTTGCCTGTGCACAACAAATGAATACTAAAAAAATAACTTATCCCACTACCAAAAAGGTTGATACCGTTAATACTTATTTCGGCACCGCAGTGCCCGATCCTTACCGCTGGCTGGAAGACGATCGCGCAGCCGATACCAAAGCCTGGGTAAAGGCCGAGAACAAGGTAACCCAGGAGTATCTTTCCCAGATTCCTTACCGCGATGCCATGCACAAGCGCCTGCAGCAGTTATGGAACTACGAAAAGTACAGTGCCCCGTTTAAAGAAGGCAAATACACTTATTTTTATAAGAACGATGGCTTGCAGAGCCAGTCGGTTTTGTGGCGGCAGGTGGGGGATGGCGCGCCGGAGATATTCTTGGATCCTAATAAGTTTTCAGTCGATGGCACTACCTCTATGCAGGGAATTGATTTTACTAAGGACGGCTCCATGGCAGCTTACCAGCTATCAGAAGGCGGCAGCGACTGGCGCAAAGTTATCGTAATAAAAACAACGGATAAAAGCATTGTAGGTGATACGCTTACCGATATTAAATTTAGCGGTATAGGATGGCAAGGCAACGAAGGGTTTTATTACAGTAGCTATGATAAGCCAAAAACCGGTTCACAGCTGTCTGGAATGACACAGTTCCATAAATTATTTTACCACCAGCTGGGCACGCCGCAAAGTACCGATAAGCTGATATTTGGCGGAGAAGAAACAAAGCGCAGGTATATTGGCGCTTATTTAACCGAAGACGAACGTTTCCTGGTAATATCAGCTGCCAACACTACTACCGGCAACGAGCTTTATATCCGGGACCTCAGCGTGCCCAACAGCAAGATAGTGCAGGTAGTTGACAATTTCGACAATGAGCACCATGTACTGGATAATGTGGGCAGCAAACTGTACATTTTAACCAACTTGTATGCCACTAATTTAAAAATAGTTACTGTTGACGGCTCAAATCCAAAGCCTATCAACTGGAAGGACCTGATACCTGCTACTTCCAACGTGCTTACCGCATCAACCGGCGGCGGTAAAATATTTGCCGAATATCTTAAAGATGCTACCTCCATGGTGCTTCAATATAATATGGATGGCAAGCTGGAGCGTACCATTACCCTGCCTGCTTTAGGAACAGCATCCGGCTTCGGCACAAAAAGAGAAGAAAAAGAAACCTATTATACGTTTACTAATTATGTTTATCCGTCCACTATTTTTAAGTTAGATATTGCAACCGGCGCATCCACCGTATATAAAAAGTCGGGTGTGCAGTTCAATCCGGATCTGTACGAAAGCAAACAGGTATTTTATGCCTCGAAGGACGGCACTAAAATACCAATGATAATTACCTATAAAAAAGGAACGACGCTGAATGGTAAAAACCCAACTTTGTTGTATGCTTACGGCGGGTTTAACATCAGTCTTACACCAGCATTTAGCACCGGCAATATTATACTGCTGGAACATGGCGGTATTTATGCGGTGCCTAACCTTCGCGGTGGAGGAGAGTATGGTGAAAAATGGCATAAGGCAGGTACTAAAATGAAAAAACAAAATGTTTTTGATGATTTTATTGCCGCTGCCGAATACCTGATCAAGCATAAATATACCTCGCATGATTACCTCGCTATTTCGGGCGGATCAAATGGCGGTTTACTCATCGGAGCTGCCATGACCCAGCGCCCTGATCTGTGCAAAGTTGCTTTACCGGCGGTTGGGGTGATGGATATGCTGCGCTATAACCAGTTTACAGCGGGTGCCGGATGGAGCTATGACTACGGCACCGCCGAAGATTCGCAGCCAATGTTTGAGTACCTGTACAAATATTCGCCTTATCATGCTTTAAAGCCTAATAATTACCCTGCTACTATGGTTACCACTGCGGATCATGACGATAGGGTGGTACCTGCCCATTCGTTTAAATTTGCTGCACGTTTGCAGGAATACCAGCAAGGTCCTGCCCCGGTACTGATAAGGATTGAAACCAAAGCAGGCCATGGAGCCGGACAAAGTACGGAGCAAGTAATAAGCGGACAGGTAGATAAATGGGCCTTTATGTTTTGGAATATGGGAATAGCTTTTTAGGGCAGGAGGGCTTTCCATTTATTTGTATCCTGAGCAAAGCGAAGGATCTTCTGCACTTTCGAGGTTTACAACTTTGCTTGTTGAAGAAGGTTCTTCACTACGGTCAGAATGACAAACAAAATGAATTGAAAATGAAAGCTATCACGACAAAACTTAAAGCATCACATACACTGTTTATTGTTTTACTGTTAAGCGGCAATCCTATTTTCGCCCAAAAACAAAATCTAAACATCGTTTTTATTGGCAACAGCATCACCTATGGTGCAAATTTGATCGACCCAACAACAGAAGCTCCACCGGTTATAGCATGCGAATATTTAAGACAGCAGCCTAACATTGGCACGGTCGGGTTTTCCAACCAGGGCTATAGCGGTTTTACTACGGTTGATTTTTTGCCGTCGACCGCAACAGCCTTTAAAAAGGTTGAAGCCGGTGCACATGCTTTTACTGATAAACAGGCATTGTTGATATTTTCGGTTAAGCTTGGCACTAATGACAGTGCTGTACAAGGGCCAAACGGCTCGCCGGTTACACCGCAGGATTATAAGCAAAATTTAAAAGCAATTGCCGATAGCTTATTAAAAGAATTTCCAGGCTGTATCATTGTGTTTCAACACCCAATATGGTACAGCCCTAACACTTATAACGGCGCTAAATACCTTGAAGAAGGATTATTTCGGTTACAAAGCTACATACCGCAGATAGACGGGTTGGTGGCTGATTATGCCGTAGCTTATCCCAGGCAAGTGTTTACCGGAGATAAAAAAGGTTTTAAATACTTTAAGAAGCATTATTTAACTGATTTAAATGCAGAGCAGGGCCACCAGGGAACTTTTTATCTTCATCCAAATAAAAAAGGCGCTGTTGCATTAGGGAACTATTGGGGAAAAGCAATAAATAAAGTTGTTAAACAGCTAAACAGGTAAAGAAAGCAAAACAGCTCCGGTATTCCGGAGCTGTTAGTAGTATGGTTTAAAGAAATAATATTAAATAGTATTTAATATTAGTGGTCACCATGATCACCATGGCCATGATCGCCATGCCCCTGGTCACCATGACCCTGATCACCATGTCCGCGGCCCTGGTCACCGTGCCCACGACCTTGATCACCTTGACCACGACCCTGATCACCTTGACCACGACCCTGATCACCTTGACCAGCGTCACCTCTCCAATGATTTTGGTAATGCGCATCGCGGCTATCACGTATAATAGCTTGTCCGCCACGACCACGATAACCGGCATACCTCTGCCTCATATCACCATCGCGTTCCCACGGATTACGCTGGTTTACTACAACTTTGTAGCTATGGTAACGATCAAAATGATAACGGGGCGGCAATACACGGCCACGTACCCATGCATTATTATCATAATAAACATATTGATGATTCGGAACATCATAATAGGCATCGATATCAGGCATATAATAATAATCGGCATGATCATATCCTACAGGACCCCATTCTGGCTGACTACCTAAATTTACACCTACACTAAAATGTATCTGGGCATCGGCTACTTTAATTGACAAACAACCAAGTATGATGGCTGCTGTGAAAAATATCTTTTTCATAAAAAATTATTTGTTGTTTTATACATAGACAATTATTATGAGAAATAGTTTAAGGTTTATGAACTTATTTAATAATTATTAAAATATTTGAAGGATTTTATAAGGGAGAAACCGCCCTGAGGATGAACAGGGGCAACTATATTAAATTATAAAGACCCGCCAAAATTTAAACTTCGCAGGCTTAAAGAAAAGCCTCTATTGATCGTCTTTGTCTTGCTCGTCCTTTTTAAGAGCTATTGCCGCCAGTATGGGTTTACCAATCACCTTATAGGAGCCTTCACCCCTAAGCACGGATGCAACCTGGTTTTTATCCTGCATAACTTTTACAGCCTGGGCAAGTTCCTTATCATATTTAAAATTGGTTTCAAACCGGCCCTTATCAAAGTAATAGCGGGAAGCTATCTCATTTTCCAAAACCTGTTTTATTTCATCCTTATGCAGCTGCAGGTCGTTCTTTTTGCTGGCGTCCATTTTGGCTTTTAAAGCATCATACTCCTTTTGTATTTCGCCAAACTGCTTTTCTTTAGTGGCAGCAGTTTTTAAATTGGCTAATAATTTTTCAGATTCAGTATTGTAATTATAGTTTTTATCGGCGATGAATTTCAAAAAGTCAGCGTAGTCATCCTCGGATAACGAAAATTTACGCACATCATCTAAGGTTGAATGGCTATCCCTGTAATGAGTAGCATAATCAAAAACCAATAATTTACCTACCAGTGCCTGGGTTACGTTGGCAAAATGTTCCTGCTTAATAAAAATATCAGGATAAATTCCGCTGCCATCATAAACCGAACGGCCATCCTTTGTTTTAAACTCATGGATTAGCGAATCTGCAACTTTTACTACACTGCCGTCGTCCTTGCGGTGTGTGTAGTCAATTTCCTGTATGCAACGACCCGAAGGGATAAAATATTTGGCAATGGTAATTTTTACCAGGCTATTATAAGGCAGGTTAAACGTTTGCTGTACAAGTCCCTTGCCATAGCTGCGCTGTCCTATTATAATAGCACGGTCAAGATCCTGTAATGAGCCGGCTACAATTTCTGATGCCGAAGCAGAATGACCGTTAACCAATACCACTAAAGGTAAATTTGGTTCAAGCGGTGCGCCAACGGTATTATAGGTAAAGTTTTTTTCAGCTATTTTGCCGCGTTGCGATACAACCTCAACATCTTTGGGTACAAACAGGTTAACAATTTTTACGGCCTCCTGTAAAATACCGCCGCCGTTTGAGCGCAGATCAAGTATGATCCCGTTAGGGTTGTTCTTTTTTAATGATACAAGGGCATTGGTAACTTCGTCTGATGAATTTTCAAGAAACTTATCCAGCTTTATATACCCCATATTGCCGTCAACCATTCCGTAGTAAGAAACGTTAGGTTGTTTGATCTCGTCGCGTATCAGTGTTTTTTCAACTGTCTGGCCGGTGCCTTCCCGCTTAATTAATAGCTTTATGGGTGCACCCTTTGATCCTTTAAGTAAAAGGCCAACCTGATCGTTATCTTTATTGGCAAGGTCAATGTCGTTTATTTTAACCAGTTGATCGCCGGGGCGTATATCAGCCTTCTGTGCAGGAAACCCTGCAAATACATCCGAAACATATACTTTATTGTTCCGGGAAAATATTCCGGCACCTATGCCGCCGTATTGTGTGCTAACATAATGTAGTTTATAATCTTCAATTTCCGATTCGGGGACAAATTCTGTATAAGGGTCAAGACCGTCCAACATTGCATCAACACCGGTCTTTACCATTTTTGCCGGGTTTACATCGTCAACATAATTTATATTAACTTCTTTGTAAACAGATGCAAAAACGTCCAGATTTTTTGAGATCTGGAAAAGGTCGTCCTTAAAACTCCAGGTACTCAACGCCAGCACGAATGCTCCGCCAATAAAAATCTGTTTTTTATATTTCCCAAATAACACTTTACCCTTATTCATCCTTAAACCTTTAAAATATAAATCTACAAAAAGTGTTTTAGTTTTTTTAATCTGATTGATCTACAAGCGATTATTATCAATATTTACTAACGCCTTTTTTAAGGTGAATAGTATATATTGTCTGTCGCGTTTAACCAATTCCATCAATCTACTGATCAGGCTTTCTTCTTCCCCTTCGTTATATTGCAATTGTTCATCGGTAAGATGGTTATATTTCCGTTGTACTTTAATTTTTACGCGTTTCCAATCTTTGTTGGTGATACTGATCTCAGCCATAATAAAATTTTATTTCCACAAAAATATAAAATTAAGGAGACAGTAGTGAAGCTATATTTTGCGGCTGAAAAAATTTGGCAAGGCTATTGTTAGGAGATTGTAATTATTAACCAATTAATCGTTCTTTAATTTAAATCTAAAAAACTATGAAAAAGTATCTGTTAAGTGCAGCATTGCTGATAGCAGTAAGCATCAGTGCAAAAGCACAATTTAATTTAGGTATTAAGGGAGGGGTTAACTATTCCACAATTAATACCGACAATTTAAAAAGTTCAAGCGTTGCCGGTTACCAGGTTGGCGCATTTGCCCGTATAGGCGGAGCATTTTATCTGCAACCTGAAGTTTATTTAAGCAGTTCAGGCGGCAAGTTTGAAGCTAATGATAATTCGTATAGCGGGAAGGTGAAATTCACTAACTTAAACATCCCTGTATTGTTGGGAGCCCGTTTCGGACCGAAAAATTTAAATTTCAGGATTATGGCCGGTCCTGAGTACATTTCTAATTTAAGTACTGACGAAACCTTTCCGCAAGCTCTTACCAACGCTTACAACAATTTTGGTCATTACAAAAACAACAATGTGGGCTACCAGGCCGGCGTTGGTGTTGATATAAGTGCCATTACGGTTGATTTACGCTACCAGGGCCTGTTTAGTAACATTGATCAGAATTATAACCAGCAACCCCATCTTTGGGCATTGAGTGTTGGATTTAAGCTTCTTTAATTGAGAAGCAACGGAATAGTATAATGAACTTTTATTAAGCCATAACAAAGCGTCCCGGTGTTAAGCCGGGACTTTTTTTATATCAGGATTGGAACGGGAGAACTAAGTAACAAGCTCTTTACGAACAAACGCTGTTTTATAATAATCCATGGTTGTTTTTTTTAGTCTATAAAGCTTAATTCACAAAACTTTAAATCTAAAATTACAATTATGAAAAAGCACCTTATCATGCTGTCTATTCTGTTACTTACTGTAATAATCAGCCAGGCCCAGGATACTGTTCTTCAAAAGAAAGAAATTAAAACACCGCAAACCGACAGCCTTATAAAAATAATACCCGAAGGCAGGCATTTTTTATATACAGTGGGCGGTAAATTGCAAACGCCTGATGAAATAAAGTACCGCTTATTAAATTATGCTCCCTCCGCGGTTGAATTGAACGCAGCTATAAAAAATATGACCTGGAGTTTTGTTTCATTGGGTGGCGCTGCGGTTACCAGTGGTTTGGCGGGATATGAATATTATAACAACAGCAAGAAACCAGTGGCAAATGTAGCATGGGTTAATGGCAAACCCGGTTTTGTTTACACTTATCCGCATAATGATAAAACGGGGGCCTATATTTTAACCGGCGCAGCTATCGGGTTCCTGGCCGCAGAAATTATCACATTGGTAAAGGCCTCTAATCATGATAAAAAAGCGTTCTGGCTTTATAACCTGCAATTTCAATAGGCTATTAATTAAAAACCTCTTTAAACAAGCAAAGCCCCTGATGGGCAGGGGCCTTTGCTAACCAATTATAAACCTAAATTATGAGAAGAGCTGTAGGAGAAGGAGTCGAACCTTCACGAAGTGGTTATTCTCATTGCTGAGAGTTTCCCAAACTCTTCGCCACCGCGACAAGGAGGTGTGTCTGCCTAAAATTTCACCATCCTACATTCT
>JAQBOU010000186.1 GCA_028287865.1 Mucilaginibacter sp.
GTATTCGAATAACGGAGATGTTAGGACGCATAAACGCGCAACTACCGGTATAGCGCCCGAGCTTTCAAACGATGGTAGTATTGCAAAATCATTT
Organism: Mucilaginibacter sp.; assembly: GCA_028287865.1. Classification (GTDB taxonomy): domain Bacteria; phylum Bacteroidota; class Bacteroidia; order Sphingobacteriales; family Sphingobacteriaceae; genus Mucilaginibacter. The sequence goes on from JAQBOU010000186.1 coordinate 95, forward strand.
ATAAAACTGGCCAATAGCCTGCCGCAGCATCCCGAGGTTTGGCTTACCGAAACCGGATATGATATTAATCAGGAGAGTTACCAGAAAGCTGAGCCCATCGGTAAAAAAACGGTACTCGAAAATCAGGCAAACTGGATATTACGCAGCTCGTTGCTGTACATTCGATATGGCATTAAACGATTATTTTTTTACCAGCTCTTTGACGATCATGCAAACGGCACCACCCAATACGCTACCTCGGGACTGGCCGAGGGGATAAAAAGACGGCCCGCCGCCGACTATATTTTGCAAACCGGCAAACTGATGGGCGATTATAACTATATAAAAACCATTAATGCCGATCCGCTGGTTGACCTGTACCAGCTGGGCAATAAAGCCATCTATGTATTAATGATCCCCGATGAAACCGGACGGACAGCCAATTATTCACTGGATTTAAGCAAAGTCGCCAATGCCAGCATCTATAATTTGAAAATAGGCGCTGATGTGATGGATAAAACTTTGGTAAACACTGTAAACGGAAAATTAAAGATCAATGTGACGGAGACGCCGGTTTTTGTAGAGGTGGTGAAATAGTAGTTTAATTATTATTTTTTGAAGCACAATCAAAAAATATTTTATAGTTAACACTAAATCTCTACAATAAATAATTTACTTTTTGAACTTACAGATTGTTACTGTGTGCTATCTTTTTATACTTATTTGATATACAGATTAACAAAAATATTCAAATTTTTATCATCCCTCTAAACTATTTTAGCTTTTAAAAACTATTTTTTGTTACGCCAAAAAAAGCCTTTAGCCCGCGGGGTTGATATCTATCACGTATTAAACCGAATTTAACAGGACGTTAGATAGATCATCTGACAATCGGTGTAATCCCTTTAAAATTATCAGCTTAAATCCCTATTTTTGCGCATCAATGGAGCACATTCGTAATTTTTGCATTATAGCACATATTGACCACGGCAAAAGCACACTTGCCGACAGGTTATTAGAATATACCAATACCATCACCCAGCGGGAGTCTCAGGCTCAATTGCTGGACGATATGGATTTGGAACGTGAACGGGGTATCACTATAAAAAGTCATGCCATACAAATGGATTATGAGCTGGATGGTCAGAAATATATCCTGAACCTGATAGATACCCCCGGGCACGTAGATTTCTCCTACGAAGTTTCGCGCTCTATAGCTGCATGTGAAGGTGCATTGCTGATTGTGGATGCAGCACAGGGCATACAGGCGCAAACAATCTCCAACCTGTATTTAGCATTAGAAAACGACCTTGAAATTATACCGGTACTTAATAAAATGGATCTTCCCGGCGCAATGCCCGAGGAAGTTAAAGACCAGATTGTTGAGCTGATAGGCTGCAAACGCGAAGAGATATTAGCGGCATCCGGCAAAACAGGCATGGGCGTTCATGATATTTTACGGGCTATTATCGAGCGCGTCCCCGCCCCTGTCGGCGATCCGGAAGCGCCATTGCAGGCTTTGATATTTGACTCTGTATACAACTCCTTCAGGGGAATTGTTGCCTACTTTAAAGTGGTAAACGGCGAGATCCGCAAGGGAGATAAAGTAAAATTCTTTGCTACCGAAAAGCAATATATTGCTGAGGAAGTTGGCACGCTGAAACTAAAACAATCTCCGCGCGATGTGATCAAAACGGGAGATGTAGGTTATATTATCTCCGGGATTAAAGAGGCACGGGAAGTTAAGGTTGGTGATACCATCACCCGCATTGATCGCCCTTGTGCAACCGGAATACAAGGTTTTGAAGAAGTGAAGCCAATGGTTTTTGCGGGCATTTACCCGGTTGATACGGATGACTACGAAGAGTTGCGTGAATCAATGGCGAAGCTGCAACTAAATGATGCATCACTGGTTTTCGAGCCGGAATCATCAGCAGCATTGGGTTTCGGTTTCCGTTGCGGGTTCCTGGGAATGCTGCACATGGAGATCATCCAGGAGCGCCTGGAGCGGGAGTTTGATATGACGGTGATCACAACTGTGCCCAACGTGTCCTATGTTGCTTATACCACAAAAGGCGAACCTATAGTAGTAAATAACCCATCGGATCTTCCCGACCCAAGCAGGATTGATTATGTAGAGGAACCTTACATAAATGCTACCATCATCACAAAATCTGATTACGTGGGCCCGATAATGTCATTGTGTATTCAAAAACGGGGTTTTATTAAAAATCAATCTTACCTCACGTCTGACCGGGTGGAGTTGATCTTTGAGCTTCCAATGGGCGAGATAGTTTTTGACTTTTATGATAAACTAAAAACCATCTCCAAGGGCTATGCTTCGTTTGATTATCACCAGATAGGGTACCGTAAATCAGACCTGGTACGTTTGGATATCCGCCTTAATGCAGAACCTGTTGATGCTTTGTCGTCATTGATCTTCAGGGGGAATTCTTATGACTTTGGCAAAAAGATCTGCGAAAAGCTAAAGGAGCTTATCCCACGTCAGCAGTTTGAAATTATTATACAGGCATCAATCGGTGCCAAGATCATAGCACGCGAAACGGTAAAAGCCCTGCGTAAGGATGTTACCGCCAAATGTTACGGTGGTGATATATCCCGTAAGCGTAAATTACTGGAAAAACAGAAAAAAGGTAAAAAACGCATGCGCCAGGTAGGAAATGTTGAAATACCGCAATCGGCGTTTATGGCGGTATTGAAACTGGACTAACCCCCCCGCCCCCTGAAGGGGGAGACATGGAGGGTTAAGTTATATAAATATTAAAATCAAAAATTTCCCCTTTAAGGGGTTAAAGGGTTATGAATTTACTCGACGGAAAATACGTATCAGAAAAACTTAAGGGAGAAATAGCGGTAGCGGCTGCTAAAATTTTAGCAGCAACCGGGCGCAAACCGCACCTGGTTGCTGTGCTGGTTGGCCATGATGGCGGAAGTGAAACCTATGTGGCCAGCAAAATTAAAAATTGTGAAGCTGTGGGCTTTAAATCAACTTTGGTGCGGTATGAAAGTGATGTAACTGAAGAAGAGTTACTGAACAAGGTTGCGGAACTTAATGCTGATGCCGATATCGATGGCATCATTGTTCAGCTTCCGCTTCCAAAACATATCGATCCTGAAAAAGTAACTGAAAAAATAGACCACCGCAAAGATGTGGATGGCTTTCACCCGGTTAATCTTGGTCGTATGCAGCGTAATTTACCTTCGTTTATCCCGGCTACTCCTTATGGCATTACGTTGATGCTGAAAGAGTATGGCATCGAAACGGCAGGCAAGCATTGTGTTGTGGTGGGTCGTAGTAATATTGTAGGCTCGCCGATGAGCATTTTAATGGCGCGTAACACTTATCCCGGCAATTGCACGGTTACCATCTGTCACAGTAAAACTCCTGATATTAAAAGTTTTACCCTACAGGCTGATATATTAATTGTAGCCATCGGTAAAAAGAACTTTATTACTGCCGATATGGTAAAAGACGGCGTTGTTGTAATTGATGTAGGTATGAACCGCGAAACCTCTACCCTTACCAAATCCGGCTTTAAACTTTACGGCGATGTTGATTTTGAAAACGTAGCCCCTAAAGCTTCGTGGATAACACCTGTACCCGGCGGCGTAGGTTTAATGACCATCATAGGTCTGCTTAAAAACACGCTGGCTTCTGCTAATAA
>JAQBOU010000192.1 GCA_028287865.1 Mucilaginibacter sp.
GGGCCAAAAACCAGGAGCTCATCAAGCCCTTTATTTTATCGCATCCTATTGGTGGCGGGTTAGGCGCTGTGGGCGTTTGGGGCCAGCGCTTTGCTCCTAATTCTTACCTTGCACACTTTCCGCCTGATAGCGGTTATGTAAGGGTGGCGGTAGAAATGGGATGGATAGGTTTAATAATATATTGCATATTTAATTTTGTTATATTGTACAAGGGCATAAACTATTATTACCTTATCAAAGATCCGGAACTGAAATCCTATTGCCTGGCAATGATATTAATTATATTTGCCTTCGATGTAGGTAACTTTCCGCAGCAAGCCCTCGTACAATACCCGTCTAACATTTTATTCTATTTGGCAATGGCTATTTTAAATGTTGCCATGAGGTTAGATCTTGAACAAAGAAAATTACAACCGCAAACAATAGCTTAGAATTTAATGGGTTGAATTAATAAATTAACTAATGTCATTAATATCTGCTATTAAGTCGAACCCTGAATTAAAGAAATTTGCACATTGGCTTTTAATCCCTCCCCGCCAGGCCAGGCCCAGACTATGGGTGCGGTTATTCGTTAACCCATTTATTCACAAAATAGGTAAGCGCGCTGTTATAAGGTTCAATACCCGGATGGATGTGTTTCCTTTTAACAATTTCGCGCTCGGCTCAAACAGTATTATTGAAGATTTTGCAACTATAAATAACGGTGTGGGTGATGTTTTGATTGGGAATAATACCGGGATTGGTTTAAGCAATGTAATTATTGGCCCGGTAAAAATAGGGAATTATGTAATGCTTGCACAAAATATAGTTGTATCAGGCCTTAATCATGCATATGATGATGTTACTACGCCGCCGAGAATCCAAAAGGTGGTAACCCGTCAAATAATAATTGAGGACAATGTGTGGATCGGGGCGAACAGCGTTATTACTGCCGGGGTAACAATTGGCAAACAGGCCGTGATTGGTGCTGGAAGCGTGGTCACAAAGGATGTCCCCTCCTATTGCGTTGCTGTTGGAAATCCTGCACGCGTTATAAAAAAGTATGATTTTGAAACCGGCAGCTGGCAAAAAGTTTAATGAATTTTTACAAAAAACTATTAAATAAACATACACTGTCTTTAGCCAGTAATGCAGTTATGCCCGTTATTGGCATGATAACTGTTTCGTTGCTTGCGCGTAATTTATCCGGTGCTGACTTTGGAAACTGGACCTTATTTTTAATAACCTTTACTTTAGCAAATTTTTTCAGAACAGGTTTTTTACAAACCTCGGTAGTAAAGTTTTATTCGGGAGCCAGCAAAGAAAGAGCACTGAATATAGTAGGTTCAACCTGGTATATTGGTTTTTTTTTAACAGCACTTTTAGGCATTGTAAGTTTAATTGCATTTATTTTTTACAATGATCATAACTCCATAGCAATCATTATCAAATGGTTTGCTATTATTTATTTTTGCACGCTACCCTCAAGCATAGCTTTGTGGATATTGCAGGCTGAACAGCGTTTTGACCGGATCTTTATCCTTCAATTAATCGGACAGGGCTGTTTCTTTGTATCCGTAATTGTTTTAACAATAATTCATCAGGCGTATTTTCAGGTTGTTATTTATGCATACGGTATTTGTGCTATGCTTACCAGTTCATTTTCAATATTAAGCGGATGGGCTAAAATAAAATCATTGCGCAATAAAAGCTGGGCCTCCATAAAGGAAATAGCCAACTTTGGAAAATTCAGTGTTGGTACTTCTATTAGCTCTTATCTGCTGAGAGGGTCGGATACGTTTATAATAAAATTCATGTTTGTTAATCCTTCTGTTGTGGGTATATATTATCTTCCACAACGGTTAATGGAAGTTATTGAAATCCCGTTAAGAAGCTTTATTGCAACGGCGCTGCCTTCAATGTCAGCTTCAGTACAACATAACGATAAGCCTTACATGACTTATATTATGAAGAAATATGCCGGTATTTTAACCATCCTACTGATACCAGTATCAATCATCTCATTTCTTGCTGCCGACCTGGTAATCGATATTATAGGCGGGGCGAAATTTGCGCATACAGAAGCCGCCAACGTATTCAGAATTTTTATGACTTTTGCCATATTGCTACCAGTCGACAGATTTTTTGGCATTACACTCGATATTTTAAACAAACCTCATTTAAACTTAATAAAAGTATTTTTAATGTTGATTGTAAATATTGCCGGGGACTTTATAGGAATATATTTTTTCCATAATATTTACGGGGTGGCAGTCGCATCGATATTTACTTTCCTAGCCGGTGTTTTTTATGGCTATTGGATCCTCAAAAAACACCTTGAATTTACCATGGCTGATATAATTAAGCTCGGCTTCACAGAAACATGGCTTATTTTAACTAATTTGTTTAATGGTTTGAAAAGTAAAACAATTAACCAAAAGACCTGAAAGAATAGTATCAACCAAATGCTTTATTAATACCAGTCAGACTCCAAATTTTCACAATGAGCCTTAAGGATCAAAACATAATTATTTTTTCGCAGATGCAATTTGACGGGCGTTTGGAGTCTACCAATTACACCATGGCAAAATACCTGGCTAAGGATAATATGGTATATTATATTGACCGGCCTTATACATGGAGAGATTATTTTCAGTTCAGAAATACCGACAGCTTTCGTACCAGGAAACCGCATTTTTTCTCCGCTTCCGATTGTTTAATTGATACCGAAATACCAAATTTAAAAATAGTTATTACGCCGCCGGTACCCTCCATTAACATGCTTCCCGAAGGTAAATTATACAGGCTGGCGCTAAAAATAAATGAATGGATAGTAGGTACACGTTTAAAAAAGCTCATAAAAAACCTTAACATTTCCAATTATATTTATATAAACTCTTACAACTTTGCCTATCCCGCCCTCAGTACGCTGCTTGATCCAGTTTTAACTGTTTATCACTGCGTTGATCCGATAATTGAACCTTATCAAACTAAACACGGATTAATATCAGAAGATATACTGGTAAAAGAGGTAGATATGATTATATGTACCAGCAAAGAGTTACGCAATCAAAAAGCGCTGTTAAATAAAAACTCATTTTTTATCCCTAACGCTGCTAACATCAGCCATAGTCAAAAGGCACTTGACCCGTTATTGCCGGTAGCGGCTATCTTAGAAGGCATTAAAAAGCCTGTAATCGGGTATTTCGGTGCTATAGAGCGACGAATAGATTATGACCTGGTAGATGAGCTTGTAAAGAACAACCCGGATAAGAGCTTTGTATTTGTAGGGCCGGTTGATCGCTACTATATAAAGGAAGAAGATTTTGCAACAGCAAATTTATACCTGAAAGGGCCTGTACCTTATGAATTAATGCCTGGCGTTTTAAAAGGTTTTGATGTTGCCATAATTCCTTTTAAAAAGGACGAAGTAAGCAGTCACATTTTCCCTTTGAAACTTTTTGAATACCTGGGTTCCGGAAGGCCGGTGGTATCAACCGATTTTAATCCTGACCTGGAAGATTTTACGAATAACACGGTTTTGTTTTGCAAAAATGCAACAGAGTTCTCGAATGCAATTGAACATTCACTAAAGGATAACGATTTATTGCAGCAAAAAAGATTAGCAGTTGCCGCCGACAATACCTGGGAACACCGGATAATTGAAATAAAAGAGTTGCTAAAACAAAATCTGGATTTAAAAACCAAAAGTAAAGCAACGTCCTGAAAATTGATATAAACCATTTTGCCCATTATACCCGTATAAGGTATAATATATGGAAATATTAAACTTTATTGCAACGTTAATAACCACTATCCTGTTCATTTATTTAGGGTTGTATAGTTTTTATTTATTTGTATTTTCAGTTGCCGGTAAACTGGTCCGCGTTGCCGCTCCGGCTAAAAGCACCTCACTTGCTAAATTTGTCATTTATATATGCTCCTATAAAGAGGATGATATCATCCTTAATTCTGCCGCTAACGCCATTACGCTTGATTATCCAAAAGAACTCTTCCATATCTGTGTAATAGCAGATTCATTACAACCCGAAACAATTGAAAAGCTTAAAAAAATGCCCTTACAGATAGTCGAAGTTGTATTTGAAAGCAGCACTAAATCCAAAGCCTTACACAAAGCCATTGAAAACACGGCTGACGACTTCGATGCTGCCGTTGTTTTCGATATAGATAACGTTGCTGCTCCCGATTTTTTATACCATATAAACAATTACCTGCAAGCCGGGAACAGGGTTATACAGGGACATAGAGTGGCTAAAAACACCAATACTTCTATAGCAATATTGGATGCGATAAGCGAAGAAGTGAACAACCATATCTTCCGCAAGTCTCAACGGGTTTTTAATCTTTCTGCAGCAATTATAGGCTCGGGAATGGCGCTTGAATTTAAGTTATTTAAAGAAGTGATGCTGCAAATTGACGCTGTTGGGGGCTTTGATAAAGAAATGGGATTATTGCTTACCCGTAACAAAATCAGCGTTGCTTATGCCGAAGATGCACTAATATATGATGAAAAGGTGAGTAACCCTGAGGTATTTAAAAAACAAAGACGCAGATGGCTTTCGGCTCAATTTAACTTGCTTAAAAAGTATGGGAGCAACGGTTTCGCAGAACTTTTTAAACACGGAAATTTCGACTATTTTAATGAAATTTACCAAACTGCCATTTTACCCCGGATATTGATGTTGGGTTTAATGCCCTTTATGTTGGCAATTTCGCTGCTTACGCCTGGTATTGGTCCTGACTGGCATTTGTGGCTGGCCGCAACAGTTATGTGCTATATAGGTGTGGTAATTGCCATACCAACCAGCTTTTATAATGGAAAATTCTTTGGGGCATTAGTTCGAATACCTTT
>JAQBOU010000196.1 GCA_028287865.1 Mucilaginibacter sp.
TTCGTCTACCATGCATGCGGGGCACGAGTAGCCTTTACCCGCTTGCCCAACCCAACATACTCGCGCCAGTTGTGGAAAAAACCGAGGAATAACTAAAATAGTACCAATAAAATCTAATACACAAATTACAGTAATTGCAACTGGCCTTTTATTTTGTTCTAACTTTTTGGAAGAATCTTCAATTGTATACTGTTTTTCCATATTATTTGAGCTAATCTGTTACTCCACTACCGCATCAAAGGCGCTGTTTAATATTTTACCATTCCGTTTCATTTGTACCCAGATGCGGTAATTGCCCGGTGCCGGGAATGCGTAGGGAAATGTAACCATGCTTTCGTCGTGATCGTTACCATTCATGCCCGCCATTATTATTCCCTGCATGCCCGCATTTAAATAAGTATTGCGTTCATTTTCGGTCATCTGCCTTATGGTGCCTATTAAACGGTTAATGCTGTCACTAAAGTGAACCGGGTCTGGTAACCGCGGAATTTTCTCGTTTCCCTTGATCCTGCTTTGTATAATCTGCTGCGATGCCATTGAATAGGTGCCAACCGGATGCAGGTGGACATATACAGAGCCGTCATATTTCATTACAACCGCATGGCCAATCATGCCCATATAGGGTTGTAATTGAGCTGGTTTTCCGGACGAATCTCTTATTGCAAAAGTGAGCGGATATACCTTATTGGCTTCGAAAGGTGTATTAGCTGTATGCTCCCAGTAAGCGGTTGAACCGTCTGCCAGCTTCATTGAGGTACCGGGCTTCCCGCAAATCAATGAAATTTTGCCGGTAAGCGGATTTTTATTATCGTTAATTGAATTGGAGATCACATACGTATCATCGGGATCGCTGTATAAGGCTGGGGTATCGTTTGAAGTAATTTGATTTGCAGATTTGGCCGGTATATTCACGGTGTCGGTAATAGTTTCTGCAAAACCATTCCAGCGTACTATATCACCAAACAAAAAATAACGACCGGCGGGCAAATCGGGTAAATTTGCCAGGTAATTGATACTGTCTTTACGTACCGGGTGTAAATGTGCAAACACATCGTCTGTTTTTTCGCGGATCAAAAAAAGATGCATCAGTTTTCCATGATCGGGCACTAAGTAGCTCATTGATTCATTATTCTTTCTTAGCCACGCCGAATCAATGTTTAACTGCAACACCATTTGTTTGCCATTAAACAATATATTGGAATGTGCCACCGGAGCCTTATACATAAATCTCCGGTAATGGCTGCTCCACGAATTCCACCAAGCCGAGCCGCCGTATAAAATTGCAAACAGCACGAGTGCCATAATAGCCATTGCTACGTATTTTTTTAAGGGCGATGCTTTTATATTAATACCGGGTGATGCTATTCCATCTGTTACGCTGGAGCCAATTATGGTGATCATGAGTATTACCAGCAGCATTCCTAATGCAGCCAGGCCCCAGTCAAGCGAAGCGAGCATCGTGCGCTGCGCGGTAGATACCGCCATAACGGGGACAATAACAGATCCTTTTCCCAACGGCCCTTCAACTATTACCCGCATGCTGGCTACGCCGCTTTGCATCAACCAGATCAGGCATTGGTATTGTCCGGGTGTGCCTTTTACGGGTAATGCTTCATCGGCTTTGGGCGAGCCTTTATCACCCGCATACCAGTAAACCGGCTGCAGGTAAACGTGGCTTACCTGCTGATTATTTATATAAACAGAAGCTGAGGCCGTGCCGGGAATAACATCCGGCGGATTTATGCTTACCATAACCATATACGGCCCTGCCTTACCCTGGTAAATAACGCCGGGACTACCAACATGGGCAAATACAGATGCGCTGATCAGCAGCAGGCAAATGAAAAACGTAATGTTTATTGATCTCATCTTTGCACCTTTTTCATCCATCCGCCCCATTTGTAGCCTACTAATCCTGATAATGCTGAAATTACGGTGGCTATCAGGATTCCTTTTATAAGAGCAAAACCGGTATCAATACGATCAGGATGGAAACTATAACGATATGGCCAGTCGGGATTTGCCCCAAAATACCAGGCATACGAACCGAAAAACCAGTTACGAGCAAATGGAGAGGTTTGCAGGAATGCCCCAAAGTACCACTGCACCACAAAAAATACCAATAAAAATAATACGGCTGCAGGTATTATCCCGGTAAGCGGTTTTTGATTTTCGGGCCGGTGTATCAAAAGGTCAATGACTATTGCAGGTATTATTAAAAGCAACGGGAAATGAAACGGCTGATAATGGTCGAAATGATTAAGTACCGGGCCCAGCCTTGGCACAGCATGAAAAAGCGGTAAGATCCAAAGCATTAATAACAATACGCTCATGTGAACCGCCGCCGTGGCCGTGGCTGCCCAACGCATTTTTGATGCGCGCACAACAGCAATTAAAAACATCGGGAATAATATAGCAGCTACCTGGTAGCATAACGCACTATGCGAGCGTGACCTATTCAAATATTCGGAAAACAATACATAAAATGAAGTAAGTAACAAACCGGCAGAGATAATGAACAGCAATTTTTGCAGCGTCACATTTTCACTTTTAGCCGAATGCAGGGATGATAATACAGTCACCATTGCTCCCAACTGGATCATTCCAATACCAATGGCCAATAGGGTGTGGGGTGGTGACAGTATTACAACATCAAGCCCGTAGGTATTATGCCACCAGTCATCAAACGGAGCGGAGGTAAGCATAGCTATTGCTCCCCAAATACAAAACATTGCACCTAAGGGCCCGTAAAATATACCCCAGAATTTCACGCTTCCCTGCTTTTCCGCCAGCGAACCCCAAAATGTGATCCGTAAGATCTGATAAGCCGAGAACAATCCTGAACATACAGCACCCAGGTAAATCACATCATGAGGAGGTGCCAGCAACCCATCGCGCCCTATGCTGGTATGCCATGAAATATCCCATATCAGCCCTACGATAATACATAGTGAGGAGAAAACGGTGGCATACACATAAGGCTGTATAGTTTGTTCAATTTTTATAGTCTTAGGCTGCTGACGAGCATTTATAGCCTGATTTAAATTAATGGAGGTATCCATATTGTGACTTGCAATTTAATTTAAATCTATAAAAATAAATTAGCGTCGGGAAATTAAAATATAGTTCAATATTAAATCAAAAGGGTGGAAGGTTTTCAATTACTCCTTTTCAAATTTAGGTAGAGATAAAAATTGGTAACAAAAAGACACCAACAACTGCATTCGTTATTATACAGGTTCTGAGGCTCGTGCTATGAAATGAATCGATAGAAAAGAAGCTGCCTTAAACCAATGTTCCTAACTTATTAAAGTTTATTCAATTTCATGTCCCGCCAATATTTAAACATTGCATAAGTTACGGCTCCCTGAAAGGTCAGACTCCCGTCCTTATCATATTTAATAAAATAACTACCCGACCAGTTAAATGCCGAAACAGCGGGGAAAGTAATATATATACCCACGGTGTTAGGGGGCTCATTTGCCGGGTGATGGGTGACTATCATGGTCATTTGATTATCTACAGGCTGTTCCTGGGTAATTGCCAGTACACCGTTCAATAAACCGGGTCCATAGGTATTGTGTGTGATGTGGTTTACCCTGCTGTCAATCTGTATCTGTGGACCCATGTTCATGAGCGCTGCGGTTTGCCGTGCACGATAAAATTCGCTCGCAAAAACCCTTTTTATAGGGTAATTCAAATCTTTAAATATTTGTCCCAACTCTGTTGCTCGCGCAATTCCTTGCTTATTAAGTTGCCTTGCAAGTAACGAATCCTGAGACATCCACCAGTTAGCCGGAGCCGGATCGGTATGAATTAAAGGCCAATCGCGCCCAAAGCTTGCATCGGCATGCCTTAAAACTAAAGTATAAGTCTCATTGCTGATGGGTAGTTTTTGCAGCAACTTCCATCCCTGTACGTAGTTATTATAGGGGTCGGTCGCTGTTTCGCCGTGGAAATATGCAGCGGGTTCTAGTTGATCTATGTCAGTAGCGCCCAAAGCATAAATAGTTGAAGGCGCCATCGTGCCGTTTTTCCAGGTAATGGTAATTTTTACTATTTCTCCAGAAGTCAGGTTAGTAATAAAGCCAGAATTTGACACGGTGATATTAGGATCTGCCGACGAAAATGTGGCTGAATCTGACGTACGTATTTGATAACTATTTGAAGGAACGATTAGCAAGTTGTCAATGTACTCAGCTGATGTTACCTTAGGGCTAATGGTAACAGGATTGGGGTTATTCTTTTTGCATGCTGTGAATATTGTAAGCAATATAAGACAATAGTAAACTCTTCTTTTCATAGGCAGGTGTTGTGTATTCTTTACACACTATAAATTGAAAAGTGTTTTATTTGTTTTTAAAAATTACAAATAATTTATTTGCATTAATAATGAAAAACACATTATATCGGTATGCAAACCAGCCAAAAGAGGTAGCGTACTCAAGACTTAGATAAACAATCCGGTAGACTACAGAAAAGCTTATTAAGAAAAGCTAATCTATAACTATTGTTACCGGGACTATCCAGGTTTAAACGCCCTCTTCAGCAAAATGCCCGACAACGCTGCCATACCACCAACAATTCCACCAATGAATGCGGTAATTAACAATAACCAGATCCAATTATGTGGTAAGGGAAATAGTTGAACTACACGGCTTGCCAGGATATGATCATTCGGCACGCTTTTAAACAGCGCCAGTACTGTCCACACAATAAACACAGCCGCAAAACCCGACCAAAACGATTGTGCAGACGTTTTTCCCACCAAAAATGCCGCCAAAAATGCAGCAATAGCCACCACCCACCATGGTAAAAAATAACCGCTGGCAAAAGATAATATAAGGATAATTAAAAACAACATAGTTAACTCCCGGCCCCCTCTAAATCTCCCCCGGCAGGGGCGACTTTATTTAATATATTCATAGATATTTTATTGTTCATTTTGTCATTTAACTAATTTAAGCCCCTCTCTACCGGAGGTTGGGGTGAGGCTCAAGGTGGTCACAATTCTTTTAGAGGCCTCATCCGCCGAATTTAAAAACAACAATTCATTCAGCCTGCCGTCTTTCCAGGTTTTTAACATGTCGTCATAATAAAAGCTACCCGGATTGCCCGACTCACCGCCCGGAAATACGCCGTAACCTTTTACCGTAGGCCCCATTTGTACCACCATACGCCACGAAGGGCCGTTGCCACCGCGCAATGCATTGATCACCCCGCCGGTGCCGCCGGCAAAAAACTGACCGGTACCAAACCCCGGCAAATTAGCCAGGTGACCTACATGCGAATCCTTAACCCATCCCCATTGCCACTTTTCGCCAGGCTTGCCATAATTACCTACCATATAACTTACAGTAAGATAAAAGGCACGGTTAACTAAATAGGAACAGGTTTCAACCGCCGGCGTGGTGGTATTGTCGAACCATTTGGAATTTGGTTCGGCTATCAATAACTTTTCGGTACGGTCATAAGACGGCACTTTTAAAAATACGCCTTTAACTACAAATTTATCTGCCCATACCAGGTTATAAAAGTTTAGCCACCATCTGTTAAAGACACTTGCGCCAATGGAATTTGCCGCGTAATGTTTATCCCAGTTCTTTATAAAATTAAAGGCGGCTAACTGCTCAGCATCCAACTTGGAGGCATCAATATATTTAAGCATTGCAGGCAAAACATCCTGCGCCAGTATGCTGTAATTATCGCTCTGCATTATGCGCATACTGTCGGCTGTAGCGTTATGCATGGCGTTAAGCTTGTCGTTTATCCTTTTTCCCCGGTAATATTGTTCAAAGCGCCAGTTAATATAATAAGGATAAGTTGGGTCGGTTGACGATTGGTTGGCCGAGCTCACAAACCCGCGCGGCGGATTTTTAACGGTGGGGTTCTGCTCAGGCGGGATCCAGCCATGCCAGTCGTTGGCCGGGTCGCTGCCATCCAGTACGTATTTTCCTTGCTCCTTAAACTTTAGCGGGAACTTGCCGTTGGGTGTAATGGCAATATCTTTATCGTTACTGGCAAAAATAAAGTTTTGTGCAGGTGCAGTATAATATTTCAACGCTTCGCGGTAATCGGCATAATTTTTACCCCGGTTTAAAAGATAAAAACATAAAATATCGTTCGATTCATCATGCGCTATCCATCTTAAAGCGTCCCCGGCAGGAATGGTGCTTTCTATTTTTCCTTTTGGCTTAAGTGATTCGTCGCCATAAACTACCGGGCCCTGGTGTGTATAAACTACGGTATCTGTTTCGGATGGTGCACCACGGATGTTAATTACTTCCAAACGCTTTTTAACCGGGTTCCATTTGTTGTTGTACCAATACTCATTTTCGGCGGCATCTTTAAATTTAACCTGGTACCAATCCAGCACATCGGCATCAACATTGGTAACACCCCAGCTTATTTTTTGATTATAGCCGATGATAATACAAGGCGAACCCGGCAGCGATGCCCCGTTAACATTTACCGTTGGTGATGATAACTGCACCTGGTACCAGATAGATGGAAAAGTTAAATTTAAGTGCGGGTCATTTGCCAGAATAGGATAGCCGGTGGCTGATCTGCTGCCGCTTATTGCCCAGTTGTTGCTGCCAACACCGGGCGTAATTTCTTTGGTTCTGATGGTATCCGTCATCTGTGCCAGGTAGCCGGCCGACGGTTTGGGAATAGGCAGCGGCTTGAAATTCCATTTGGTACCTACCGAGATGATCGGGTCTTCCAAATAAGGGTAATCAGGGAAAAGATCATTCACTGCCTTCGGGCCAAAGCGTTTAAGGTTATTGGTCATACCAAACTGATCAGATCCGCCAGCCAGCGTTTCTGACATCAGCTTAAGCAAAAAAATACAGTTGATGGGCTTCCATTCTTCCGGCTTATAATCCAGCAACTTAAATTCTATGGGATAGTCTTTTGGAGCAAGCTGGTTAATGTAGCTGTTAACGCCTGCAGTGTACGCCAGCACCATTTGTTTGGATCTCGGATCTTTCATCAAGCCGCGTAAACCGTTTTCGGCGCCGTAAACCATCCCCATACGGCGGTGGTAGCGGTCTATCTCCAGGGCTTTAGGGCCAACAATTTCCGATAGCCTGCCGGATGCGCTGCGGGTTTGAATATCCATCTGCCACAGGCGGTCGCGGGCGGTAACGTATCCCTGAGCATAGTAAAGGTCATAATCGTTTTTGGCGAAAATATGCGGGATGCGATTGTCATCATACCGGATAACTACTTTGTCTTTTAAACCCGGAAGCTTAAGATTTTCTTCGGCCAGGATATGCTTGCTTTCGGCATTTTGCCAGAAACCGGTGGATGGGTTCAGGAATACACCTATTGGCGGTATATCGCCGAACTTGGTCTCCAACGACCAAATTAGCATTGCTGTTACAGCTATGGAGATGAAGGCTTTAACAAACTTCATTGTGGTATACGTTTATTGAGCCAAGATAAGAAAATTGTATCAACAGGATTTATTGCTTGTTATTGTTTTTTATGAACAATTGAAGCACTGATTGTTATAATAATTGATTTAATTTTATGTTTTATTTACTGTTGGTACTTAAAAATCTGTAGTTATGGTTATTAAACGCTTTTTATTTATAATAATGCTAATCGCCATTGTTTTAGGTGGTTGTAAACAAACTCCTATTGACAAAACGGAAATTATCCCGATAGGTGGTATTAAGCAGTTTATTGATATAAAAGGCGCCGACAGTACGAAACCATTGCTTTTATTTATTACAGGCGGTCCCGGCGAATCGAGTATCGGCTCATCGGATGTATTTACAAACGAGCTGAAAAAACACTTTATTGTAGTTCAGTGGGATCAGCGGGAATGCGGGGAAACCCTAAAATTAAATAAATCGCCCCAGCCTATTACTTTGGCGCGGTGTGAACAGGATACCCATGAACTGATTGATTTTTTACTAAACAAGTTTCACAGGAGAAAGATTTTTTTAATGGGGTGGAGCTGGGGAACTGTTTTGGGATTTAACATGGCCGAAAATTATCCTGATAAATTGTATGCTTATTTGGCAGTGAGCCCGGTAGTTAATCAAGCTGAAAGTGAACGCATAGCACTGCAAATGCTGAAAGAAGAAGCTGTACAAAATAAAAACGAAAAGGCAATAAATGAATTGGCTGGGGTTAACATACCTTTCAGAGCCATGGATCTTTATTATGACCGTAAATGGATGTTTATTTTTGACGGACAGAAGGTAAATGAAAAAGACTTGAAAAGTCATTTTACCGACCCTACGAAAAGTTGGATAACACCGCTTTTTGCAGAAGCCATGGGTCATAACCTTACCACTGAATTGCAATCTGTTAAATGCCCGGTATACTTCTTTGTAGGAGGTAAAGATTACCAAACCAACCGCTACATTAACCAGGCATATTACCACCAATTGTCGGCGCCTAAAAAGCAATTGTTTCTGTTCCCTAATTCCGGCCATTCGGTGCCTTATTCCGATCCGGCTCTTTTTCAGCAGGATATTATATCTAAAATATTACCCGAGGTAGATTAAAGAAGCAAATTTTTCTTAAATGGTTCAATGAGTTTGTTCCAAACAAAATCTGCATAAAATCATTCTATCTAATCACCATGTGCTATTAAGTTAACACAATGACTTTATTTAATTAACGAGTTTATACATGACTTTTATACAATTGATCACCGGCATGGTGACAGGCGCAGCTTTACTTTTACCAGCTCAAATCCAAAATGATATTCCCCAGTACGACCATGTGATAGTGATAGTGGAAGAAAATCATGCCTATCACCAACTTATCGGCTCGCCAAATGCACCATATATCAATTCACTGGCAAAAGGCGGTGTGTTATTCACCGATTCGCATGGCATAGGACACCCAAGTCAGCCTAATTATTTGGTACTTTTTTCGGGCAGTACGCAAGGTGTTACCGGGGATGAATGCCTGGAAGGTAAAACACCATTTAAAACGCCCAACCTGGGTGCGGCTTTGATAGATAAGAAATTAACCTTTAAGGGATATGCCCAAACCATGCCGAAAGCAGGTTTTCTTGATTGCTCCTATCTATCAAGCAGTGTAACCATCGGGCGGCTTTACGCCCGTAAGCATATCCCCTGGGCAAACTGGCTGGGAACGGGCGTTAACACCATCCCGCCATCGGCCAGCGTGCCTATGACCGATTTTCCAAAAGACTTTACCAAGCTTCCTACGGTTGCTTTTGTAGTACCCGATATGGACCATGATATGCACAACATTGGTTTTCAGGGAGATGCAGCTGCCATCCGCAGGGGAGATATCTGGCTAAAAGAAAATATCGCCGAATATGCCGAGTGGGCCAAAAAGCATAACAGCTTACTGATAGTCACAACCGATGAAGACGATTATTCAAGCAAAAATGGAAATAAGATAACAACCATATTTTATGGCGCCAGGCTGCTGCCCGGCCAGTATAAAGGTTTAATCAATCATTACAATTTGCTGCATACGCTGGAGTCGATGTATGGTTTGCCATTTACCGATAACGTAGTAGCGCCGCCCATTGCAGGGATATGGGGCAAATAACAGAAAGAGGGCCAATCATTGCGCGCGATATATAATTACATTTTCTGCCGTACCATAAATGCGTTAGCCTGCCTAAAAATTACTTTAAGAAGGAAAGCTGATCAAATACAATTGAGTCAGGTCATTTTTTAACGTGCCGCTTAACTAACTTTAATGTCAAATTTTCCCCTCACTCTACTTACTTAATCAACCTGATCGACCATAAATTCCCCCAAATTTTTACCTTTGCCCAAAACACTGAATTGGATGAGCGAAAAGATATTAGTTATTGGTGCTAACGGACAAATAGGTACCGAACTGGTAACCGCGTTAAGAAGGATACACGGTGCAGAAGCGATAATAGCATCAGACATAAATAGTGCTGCAGATGCCATCCGAAACAGTGGCCCATATGAGCTTGCCAACGTGCTGGATAAAGATAATTTACATCACTTATTTGAAAAGCACCGCCCTACCCAGGTTTATTTGCTGGCCGCGATATTATCAGCCGTAGGCGAACAAAAACCTAAAGTTGCATGGGATCTTAATATGACCGGGCTGTTGCACGTACTTGATTTTTCGGTTGAGTTTAAAGTTGAGAAAGTATTTTGGCCGAGCTCAATTGCAGTTTTCGGGCCGCACTCGCCGCAGCAACAAACACCGCAGTATTGTGTAATGGATCCCAATACTGTTTATGGGTTCAGCAAACTGGCCGGCGAACGCTGGTGCGAATATTATTTTACCAAATACGGGCTGGATGTTAGAAGCATCCGTTACCCGGGACTTATTGGCTGGAGGGCTAATCCGGGCGGCGGTACTACTGATTATGCGGTACATATATTTCACCAGGCTTTAAAAACAGGCACTTACGAAAGCTTTCTTTCGGCTGATACAGCACTGCCGATGATGTATATGGATGATGCGATACGCGCAACTATAACCTTAATGGATGCACCCGCAAACACATTGAGTATCCGCTCGGCTTATAACCTGGCAGGCATCAGCTTTACCCCTGTGCAATTGGCTGCAGAGATAAAGAAACATATTCCGAACTTTGAAATAAGTTATTGTGATAACGACCCACGGCAGGCAATTGCTGATAGCTGGCCGAAAT
>JAQBOU010000207.1 GCA_028287865.1 Mucilaginibacter sp.
CGTTAATACGGCATTAACCACCCATAGTAAGGATGGTATCTTTAATTCTACCGCGTCATACACCTTTGATGTAACAAGCACCTATAAAAACCCCGAAGTTGGCAGCGTTAAGTATGTTGTAACTACCGAAGCCGGGCAAAAAGTTAAAGCGGACTCTATACATGTAAAACTTGATGGCGGTACAAGCAGTTATAACTTTGATATACCAGGGTTACCGTCGGGCTTTTATAAAGTAAGTTTCATGGTAAACGTAACAGATTATGATGATACAACGCGCAAAGCTTTTGGCATAAGACCCGATGAAATACATTCGCAATATGGCAAGCCTGCAGACTTTGAAGCATTCTGGCATATTGCCAAACTGGAACTGGACAAGGTGGCTCCCGAATTTAAGGTTACCGAAATGCCCGATTCAAGCCGCGATGGCCGCAGGGTGTTTTTAGTTGAAATGAAATCGCTTGGTGGTTTAACTATCCGGGGATGGTTAACCGAACCTAAAACCACTAATAAGAACAAAAAATTTGTTGTAATGCTTGCATTGCCGGGTTACCAGGTTAATTTAATCCCGTTATATGGTACAGATCCTGATGTGGCTTTATTATCCTTAAATATAAGAGGACAAGGCAACAGCCGCGATGTAATAAATGTAAGGCGGGCAACTTATATTACACTTAATATTGAAGATAAAAACAAGTATGTTTTGCGCGGCGCTATTATGGATTGCGTACGTGCAGTAGATTTTATTTATTCGCGCCCCGAGTTAAGGCACGATAATATTATTGCTGTAGGAGGAAGCTTAGGCGGTTATTTGTCAATCGCAACTTCCAGCATAGATAAACGTATAAGCTTCTGTTCAGCAGCAAATCCAATACTTGGCGATATACATAATTTGGTTAACGAAGTGGAGTGGCCGTTTAATGACATACGCAAATACGTTGCAACAAGGCCGGGTTTAACTTTAAATAAAGTATTAAATAACCTGGATTATTTTGACGCCAAAAACTTTGCGTCGGATATGGAATGCCCAACCTTAGTTGGTGTAGGCCTGGTTGACAATATTGCACCGCCAAATACGGTATATTCAGCTTATAATAGCCTCCGGGGGCCAAAACACATCATTGTATTCAGGGATCTGGGCCACGAAATAGGCAAGAAATTCGTGTTATATGAAGGTCGATGGATGCGCGACACATTTGCACTATTTTAATATAATTACTAATTATGAACCTTTTTAAGACCTTCACAAGAATTCTGTTAATTACCTTACTGCTTTTTATAACGGGGTATAAAGCAAGCTTTGCCGACGGCGGATTTCCTGTACGTCCGGGACGTTTGCTGATATCGCCGTCATTAGGTTACTTTTTTGCCAACACTCAATGGGATTCAACCGGGGTAAAAAAACCTTTTCCCAATAATGGAAAATATACTTCATTAGGTATTACCTTTTATTCGGAATACGGCATCAGCAGGCGCTTTGCTGCGGTTGTTAGCCTCCCTTATGTAATTAATCATTACACACAAAGCGTGGCGCCTGCCAGTGCAACAACCTCCGGTTTAACCGATCTGGAAACCGGCATAAGGTATTACCTGGCAAATATTAATTTCATTTACTACTTTTCTGTCCAGGGTACTGCTATTACACCTTTATATAGTAACAATCCGGGCTTAGGCTATGGCGAAGAAGGAGGTGAATTGAAGCTTGCCTTTTCGGGCACAGCTCATTTAGGCGATCTTGGCGCTTATTTTAATGCGTCCGACGGCGTAAGGCAATATTTTGGCACCAATGGCCCAATTCAAAACAGGTATACTGGTACATTTGGATTAGCGCTCGACGAGGAATATGCAAATACTGTATCTGCAACTATAAGCGGAATAAATTCTTTCAGCAATGATAAAAGATTTATTTCGGCAATACCAGAAACAAACAAGAGCTTTTCATTCATACAGGCTTCAGTAGGCTATGGACATTCTTTCACCCATGAAATATCGTTATTTTTAAGCGGAGGGAAATTCTTAACCGGCCATAATACAGGTGATGGCACATCAGTTACCCTTGCATTTATTTACCGGCTTGATTATCGATAGTTGATTAAGTTGATTAGGTTAGTTAAGTTGGTAATGTCAACCAGATCAATTACTCACGTAATCAACCTAATCAACTAAAACTAACAAACAATTCCTTAATAGCCTTTTCGCGATAGCTGAATATCTTTTTTATTTGTTTGTCCACCAAAACAGCATTGCCCAGGCGGCCAATTATGCCATAGGGAATGGCATAATTTAAAATATCAGTCATCAGCACTCCACCTTTTATTGCTTTAAAATGATGCTGGTGATGCCACAATGCATAGGGACCAAACCGCTGTTCGTCAACAAAATATTCGCTGTCCTTTACATGAGTTATCTCGGTCATCCAGTTCATCTTTATACCAAAAACCGGCGATACCTTATAAGTGATGATCATTCCGGCATAAATTTTTTCATCCCGGTTAAAATCTGATGTTACTACAAAAGTCATCTCTTTAGGAGTGATCTTTGCGAGGTTTAAAGGTGATGAGAAAAAATCCCATGCGTCTGCCAAACTAACCGGAATAGTTTGTTCTGTTTTTAACAGGTATGTTTTCATAGCTTAAAGGTATATCAACGATAATGTCTGGCCTCCGGTTTTCTGCCGGCAAATTATAATCCCATTCGCATTTGAACCAAAAGTTTGGCAAACCCTATTTTTTCGTAAGCCTTAATTGCACGCAGGTTTTCATCGTAAACTTCCAACCTGAATTCAGTAATACCATTTAATAGGCTCCAATTTTTCAACGCTTCAATAACTTTATAATTTATCCCTTTTCCCCTATGCTCTGTTTTAACGTACATAAAACCTAAATAAGCATGTTTTTGATGCTTGTTATATATTTTTGAATTTTCTATGCGGGCATATCCGCTGCCTATTACCTCCGTACCAATCTCCGCAACAACAACTTCAACATCAGTGGCACCTACCATATACTCCAGATCATAGTAATGAATATCACCCTCTTTTAGTGTGGAGTCGAACGGACGCTCCGTTCTGATGATCTCTTTTTCAAAATCAAATAATACTTCCAGATCATCTAACCTGGCTTTTCTAACTGTAACCTGCTCCATAAATGTAAGTGAAAATTAAAACAGGGGTAAGATATTAAATGCAGCTAAGATTCACGATTTTAAATACATATTTGGAAAGAGATATAGCGTCGGTTTGCTGAGCTTCGCCGGGTGGCGGAACTAAAGGAGGGTATAAGTAACGGTTTCTTCCTTAATGACACTTCTTCAAAAGAACATCTGTCAGGAAAAATACTTTACTGGACTATTTTATTAGCGCAGTAAGAACTTGCAAAAGCTTCGGGCTTGGCCTTAAATACAAAGCCCATGCTTAAAATGTACCCCATGGCTTCGTGCAAAGCCTGGTTTGATTTAAACATCGGGTTAGTATTGATATCGGCATGCACCTCAAGGTCAACATCGTAAAGATCCAGCAGATCACAAAGCTTGTAGGCAATGTCAATTGATTTTTGAACCTCGGTAAGCATGCGCTCTTTGATACTCATTTTTTGAGAGGTGCGCTCCTGGTGGATAAACATAAACCCGCCGCGCTGCTCGCGTAAAAACACAATCACGGTGGCAAAATCGGTTACGCTACCCTTCACCTGCGAGTCGGTACCAATACAAACTTTGAGCTTGTTGCCAAGACCGGTCTCCCGTTCAATGGCCTTTTCTACTTCTTCAATAATGGGCGATTGAATGATCTCGCCGCTAAATTTTCTCCAGGTCATAAATTTATTTTTAGGTTAAAATTTAATCAGACCTTATTAGGGTCTATAAAAATAAGCGATAAGTTTCCATATTAACGTCAATTTGATGTGATTTATTTGTTAACACCACCCTAAATATCAACAAGTTAATTGTCAATTGCAATAAAATATCATCCCAAATACCTAACTTGTGAATTGTTAACCCTTGATTAAGTCGTATTAATTAACACAAAACATACAAAAATGAAATCAATAAACCTTATTTGGCTAGCCGTGCCCGTTCTGTTAATAACTGCATGTAAACAACGTACAACAGATATGCCTGAACGCACTGCTTTTTTCGATGCCTCGGGCATGGATAGTACCGTTAAACCTGGGGATAACTTCTTTTTATATGCTAATGGCAAATGGCTTAAAAACACTAAAATCCCGCCATCAGAAATTGGCTGGGGTTCCGGCTATATCGTGAGGAATGAGAACCTGAAAAACCTGCATGCTATTTTGGACGACCTATCAGCAAAGGATAACCCCGCCGGAAGCAAGGAACAAAAAGTAGCTGACCTGTATAAAAGCGGAATGGATACAGTAACCATTGAAAAATCAGGTTACGAACCGGTGAAGCCATTGCTTGCCAAAATAAATTCGGTAAAAGATTATAAAGGCCTAATTAACCTTGAGGCTGATAGTTATAAAGATGGGGATGGCGACTTATTAGGATTCTACGTATCTCCGGATGATAAGATCAGCACAAAAAACGTAGCTCATTTTGATCAAACCGGCTTAAATCTGCCCAATCGTGACTATTATTTCAAAACGGACGCACCATCAAAAAAAATACGTATGGAATATGTCAAATACATTTCAAAATTGTTTACCCTTATCGGCACTGACACAGCAACAGCCACTAAAAAAGCAACTGAAATTTTAAAGCTTGAAACTAATATTGCGCAATCCCATTTAACACCCGTAGAGTTGCGCGATCCTGTAAAAAATTACAATAAGTATACCGTCGCAGATTTTCAGAAACAGGTGCCGGATATTGACCTGACAGATGTTTTTAAAAGGATGCATATTAAAACAGATACAATTTTAGTTGGTCAGCCTAATTATTTTAAAGCACTGGATATCCTTTTAAAAACCATACCTATAAGTACATGGAAAGACAAGGCAGCGTTTGATGTGTTAAATGACGCTTCCGGGTCTTTAAGCGCAAGTTTCAGAGATGCAAATTTTAATTTTTTTGGTAAGATACTCAGCGGCCAAAAACAACAAAAGGAACGATGGAAAACGGTTGCCTATGCAATTGATGGCGGTTTGGGTGAACTTTTAGGACAATTATATGTAGAAAAATATTTTACTCCTGACGCCAAAAAGCGCATGCTCGACTTGGTTAATAACCTGCAAAATGTTTATAAAGCCCGCATACAACAGCTGGACTGGATGAGCCCTGATACTAAAAAGCATGCATTAGAAAAGCTTGCCGCCTTCACAAAAAAAATTGGGTATCCGGATAAATGGAAAAGATACGATGATGTAGTCGTAAACAAAGATACCTATTATGCAAACCTGGTATCGGTTGCGAAGCATGATTATAAAGAATCGATCAAAAAGATTAATAAACCCGTAGATAAAACAGAATGGGGAATGACACCACCTACCGTAAACGCTTATTACAACCCTACATTTAATGAAATCGTTTTCCCGGCTGGCATTTTACAATTTCCATTTTTCGATAAAGATGCCGATGACGCGATTAATTATGGCGCCATCGGCGCAGTTATAGGACACGAAATGACCCATGGTTTTGATGATGAGGGACGCCAGTATGATAAAGACGGAAACCTGAAGGACTGGTGGATAGCCGAAGATGCCGGTAAATTTAAAACACGCGTTAAAGTAATGATCGATCAATACAACAAATTTACGGTGCTGGATACCCTGCATATTAACGGCAGCTTAACCCAGGGTGAAAACCTGGCAGATATTGGCGGAGTGGCCATTGCATACCAGGCATTTAAAAATACGCCGGAAGGCAGGAGCAATAAAAAAATAGATGGCTTTACACCTGATCAGCGGTTTTTCTTATCCTTTGCCCAGGTTTGGCGGAGTAAAAACAGCGACGAAACCACCCGGATGAGGATAAGCAACGACCCGCATTCACCTGCGCAGTACAGGGTTAATGGCCCTGTATCAAATACCCCAGCATGGTATAAAGCATTTGATATAAAACCCGGTGATAAAATGTACCGTCCCGAAAATGAAAGGGTTAAGGTTTGGTAGGGATGAATTTGGAATGTGATGATTTGAAGATTTGAAAATGTTACCATAATTGTCATTGCGATTGCTTCGTGCCTCGCAATGACAATTTTAATTTTTCCTTACACTGTCAATTTCTTATACTTTATCCTTTTCGGTGCAATATCGCCCAGTCGTTTCTTCCGGTTCTCTTCATAATCTGAATAATTCCCTTCAAAGAAATAAACCTGTGAGTTGCCCTCAAAGGCAAGAATATGCGTGCAAATCCTGTCTAAAAACCAACGGTCGTGACTTATCACCACCGCGCAGCCGCCAAAATTTTCGAGTGCTTCTTCCAATGCACGTAAGGTGTTTACGTCAATATCATTAGTGGGCTCATCCAGTAACAACACATTCGAGCCTTTTTTTAAGGTGATGGATAAATGCACACGATTTCTTTCCCCGCCAGATAAAACGCCTACCTTTTTCTGCTGATCGGCACCGTTAAAATTAAAGCGCGATACATATGCCCTTGAGTTGATTGGCTTATTGCCTACCATTATGGTTTCCAGTCCGCCGGTTACATTTTCCCAAACAGATTTATTAGGATCAAGGTCATCATGCATCTGATCTACATAACCTAAAGCCACAGTTTCACCCACACGGAAAGTACCCGCATCAGGCTGATCCTGGCCGGTGATGAGGCGGAACAGCGTTGTTTTCCCTGCCCCATTAGGACCTATGATGCCTACAATACCCGCCGGTGGCAGTGAAAAGCTCAGGTTATCAAATAACAGCTTATCACCATATGATTTACTTACACCATTTGCTTCAATTACAATATTCCCCAAACGCGGGCCGGGCGGAATAAACAGCTCCAGCTTTTCTTCCCTGTCCTTTGTTTCTTCGGATGCTAATTTATCATAGTTGGATAAACGCGCCTTTGATTTTGCATGGCGGCCTTTTGGCCCCATCCGCACCCATTCCAACTCCCGCTCCAACGTTTTCTGACGCTTGCTTTCGGTTTTATCTTCCTGGGCAAGTCGCTTCGCCTTTTGATCAAGCCAGGATGAGTAATTTCCTTTCCATGGGATCCCTTCCCCACGGTCGAGCTCCAGTATCCATCCGGCAACATTATCCAAAAAGTAACGGTCGTGCGTTACGGCTATAACAGTACCTTTATATTGTTTAAGGTGTTGTTCCAGCCAATCTATTGATTCAGCATCTAAGTGGTTGGTTGGCTCATCGAGTAATAAAACATCCGGCTCCTGCAACAACAGGCGGCACATCGCTACACGGCGGCGTTCACCACCCGATAGTACCGATATTTTAGTATCCGGATCAGGACAGCGCAATGCATCCATCGCCCTTTCCAGCTTAACATCCAGTTCCCAGGCGTTCACTGCATCAATTTTATCCTGCAGCTCACCCTGGCGAGACATCAGCTTATCCATTTTATCGGCATCCTCGTAATATTCGGGCAAACCAAATTTTTCGTTGATTTCTTCGTATTCCTTTAATAAGGCAGTGGTTTCGGCTACACCCTCTTCCACAACTTCCTTAACCGTTTTGTTAGGATCAAGCTCGGGTTCCTGGCTCAGGTACCCTACTGTATATCCCGGCGAAAAAACCACTTCGCCTATGTTTGTTTTATCGATACCTGCAATTATTTTTAGCAGGGACGATTTACCGGAGCCATTTAAACCGATAACGCCGATTTTCGCTCCGTAAAAAAAGGATAAATAGATATTTTTTAGAACTGTTTTTTGGGGTGGATAGATCTTGCTGACACCCGCCATTGAAAAAATTATTTTTTCGTCTGCCATAAGAGTTGATTAATTCTGGTTTGGAAAAACAAATATGAGCGAAAATATGGGCATAGCAAACCAATTTTTTATATTTTACGTATAACTTATTAAGGAGTCAAACGTTATTGTTACCATACGTTAATGCCGTAATGTCATATAATTACCTATATTGTCTGATATTGTCACTTTAACGGTAAATGGTACTTACCTGTAATTAAACCATTTAACCTTTTTAATATCAAAAAGATATAAATAAATGATTTTTTTATAAAAATCATTGCAAATGTTGGTTTTATTTGCAAAATTGCTAAACAAAATTTAGGTTTTTTGTAACGCATATCATTTGAATGTCTGCTTTATCATCAACTTAAAATCTTGGCAATAATATTGTTGATATGTGTAAAACAACACGCTTTAATTATTGAAACAAATTAATACATTAGGGCGTTCATTTAATCGGAAGGATATATATGGAAGCTAAATTTTCGCCGCGGGTTAAGGATGTTATTCAATATAGCAGGGAAGAAGCATTGCGTCTTGGCCATGACTATATAGGCACCGAGCACCTTTTATTAGGCTTGATAAGAGACGGCGATGGCGTTGCAATTAAATTATTAAAGGAATTAACTGTTGATACAGCCAAATTAAGGCGCTCCGTTGAGGACGCCGTAAAAGGCACAATCGGCACTAACGTGCACATAGGGAGTATCCCGTTAACAAAGCAAGCAGAAAAAGTATTAAAGATCACTTACCTGGAAGCTAAGATTTTCAAAAGCGATGTTATCGGTACAGAGCATTTACTGCTCTCTATTTTACGTGATGAAGATAATATTGCATCACAGATATTAATGCAGTTTAATGTGAATTACGAAATTTTTAAAAGCGAGGTAGAATCGCATAAAAATGATGTAACTGATGAAATGCCGGGATCACCAACCGGCGGTGACGATGATTTTAAAGAAGAAGAATCATTCAGTCAGCCTAAAAAAGTATCAGATATTAAATCAAAAACACCGGTACTTGATAACTTTGGCCGCGATTTAACCAAGGCTGCGGAAGATGGTCGCCTTGACCCTATTGTAGGCAGGGAGAAAGAAATTGAAAGGGTATCGCAAATTCTCTCACGTCGTAAAAAGAACAATCCTATTTTAATAGGTGAGCCGGGTGTTGGTAAATCGGCCATTGCCGAAGGCCTTGCCCTGCGCATCGTTCAACGTAAAGTATCACGCGTATTATTCAATAAACGTGTGGTAACGCTTGATCTTGCTTCATTGGTTGCAGGCACAAAATACCGTGGCCAGTTTGAGGAACGTATGAAAGCGGTAATGAACGAACTGGAAAAATCACCTGATGTTATTTTATTTATTGATGAGATACATACTATAGTTGGTGCAGGCGGCGCCTCAGGCTCGCTTGATGCATCAAATATGTTTAAGCCCGCCCTTGCGCGCGGTGAAATACAATGCATTGGAGCAACAACTTTAGATGAATACCGCCAGTATATTGAAAAAGACGGCGCGTTAGACCGTCGTTTTCAAAAAGTAATGGTTGAACCGGCCACACCAGATGAAACCATTGAAATACTGAACCGGATAAAAGAAAAATATGAAGAACACCACGGGGTTACTTATACACCCGAGGCTATTAACGCCTGTGTTTCTTTAACAACCAGGTATATTACTGACCGTTTCTTACCGGATAAAGCCATTGATGCTTTGGATGAATCAGGCTCAAGGGTTCACTTAACCAATATCCATGTTCCGCAGAACATTTTGGATATTGAGCAAAAGATCGAGCTGATAAAGATTGAAAAAAATAAAGTAGTGCGCAGCCAGAAATACGAAGAGGCTGCAAAACTGCGTGATACCGAAAAACATTTACTGGAAGAACTGGAACAGGCTAAAGCAATTTGGGAAGCCGAAACTAAATCAAAACGTTATACCGTTACTGAAGATAATGTTGCTGAAGTAGTATCCATGATGACCGGCATACCTGTTCAGCGTGTTGGCCAGGCCGACAGCCACAAACTGTTGAATATGGCTGAAACCGTGGGCAGTAAAGTTATTGGCCAGGAAGATGCAATAAAAAAATTAACCCGTGCCATACAACGTACACGTGCCGGATTAAAGGACCCTAAAAAACCTATCGGTTCATTTATTTTCCTTGGTCCTACCGGTGTTGGTAAAACAGAACTTGCAAAAGAGCTTTCACGTTTTATGTTTGATACGGAAGATGCCCTGATCCAGATTGATATGAGCGAGTACATGGAAAAATTCGCCGTATCCCGTTTGGTTGGAGCGCCTCCGGGTTATGTTGGATACGAAGAAGGCGGACAATTAACAGAAAAGGTACGCCGCAAGCCGTATGCAGTTGTTTTACTGGATGAAATTGAAAAAGCGCACCCTGATGTATTTAACATACTGCTACAGGTACTTGATGAAGGTCAGTTGACTGACTCATTAGGTCGCAAGGTTGATTTCAGGAATACAATTATCATAATGACCTCAAATATTGGTGCCCGCCAGCTAAAAGATTTCGGACAGGGTGTTGGTTTTACCACAGCCGCCAAAACCACACAGGCCGACGCACATTCAAGAGGCGTGATAGAGAACGCGTTGAAACGTGCTTTCGCTCCGGAGTTTTTAAACCGTATTGATGATGTAATTGTATTTAACTCTTTAGGTAAAGACGAAATATTTAAAATCATTGATATTGAATTGAGCTACCTGTTTAACAGGGTGCATCAGTTAGGCTATAAGATAGAGCTTACTTTAGCAGCTAAAGAGTTTATTGCTGATAAAGGCTATGATTCGCAATTTGGTGCACGTCCTTTGAAACGTGCTATCCAAAAATACCTTGAAGATCCGATTGCCGAAGAAATATTAAAAGGAGAATTAAGCGAAGGCGATACAATGGAAGTTGATTTTGATAAGGAAACAAACGAAATAAAGATAGTGGCCAGAAAAGCAGAAGGTGAAAACAAAAAACCTGAGGAAGAAGAACAGAAATAAGCTATCTGTAAAATAAAAAGGAAACCCCGTTATGTAGTTCATAATGGGGTTTCCTTTTTTAAGCTTCTTTTATGAAACCAACTATTTGTTTATTGATATTATGATATCAATAATTTTTAATAATTAACTTTTAATATTTTAATTTAACTGTCCGTAGTGTTAGCCCGTTAAAACACGGTATAAAAAGGGTGAAAACACGGTACACTAAAGCGCACATAAAACTCTAATTTAGCGCAAGAATAATATCAGGGAATAAGTTTTTAGACCCTAAACCTTATCACAGCAAATACCGTTTCATATCAGTTTTATGAAACGGTTTTTTTTTGATCTGCTTTTTATCCTTCTAAAACCAGGGTAACTTTGCCATCTTTGGCCAGCTCTGCAAACAGTTCGTTTAAAATAGATTCTAAAGTAAGTGAGTTTACGTCATCCACATAATGTTCAGAACGGGTGATCCATAACTCCCGGCCCTTAACTTCTATCTGGAATAAAAAACCTTCATAAAGCTCAGGTTGATATATTTCAATAAAACTTCCTATACTTTCAATTGTAAAATTGATATTACTTTGCCTTTGCTGATGAAAAAGCGGATTTAACTTCTCTTGTAATAAGTGCAGCAATTGCCCCAGACTGATCTTTTTATGAATATTTAAGATTTTCATAGCTATATATTTTCCTAATAAATTACAAATGCGGGATGGTTTTTGTTTATGAGTTAAATTATTTCGTTATACTAAATTTCAACGTGTGATCAGGTATTTTTATTTTACGATCACATAATTATCACAATTATTAAATCACCTTGCACTTGAGCATTAAAACAGGATATTTGCATCATATATCCACGCTATGAAATACAAATTATTAGGCCGTTCCGGTCTCAAGGTTTCAGAATTATGCCTTGGCACCATGGGTTTTGGTACCGAAGCGGGTTGGGGCGCTGATAAAGACACCAGCTTTGCAATTATGGATACTTTTGCCAATGCAGGCGGAAACTTTTTGGATACCGCTAACATTTATAAACTTGGCACCAGTGAAAAAATAATCGGGGAATATATAAGCAATCATGACCGTGACTACTTTGTACTGGCAACAAAATATGCTTTAAAAGATAACACCACCAATCCCAACGCTTCAGGCAATAATCGTAAAAATATGATGCGGAGTGTGGAGGAAAGTCTTAAAAGGCTACAAACAGATTTTATTGATGTATTGTACCTCCACATTTGGGATGATATAACGCCAATTGACGAAGTGCTGCGCGCAATGGATGACCTTATTAAACAAGGGAAGATAAATTATGCCGCCATTAGTGATACACCTGCATGGGTGGTTGCTAAAGGCAATACTTTAGCCGAGTTGATGGGCTGGAGCCAGTTTATTGCCCTGCAGGTGGAATACAGCTTGCTGGCCCGCACGCCGGAACGTGAGTTGATTCCGATGGCTAAACATTTTGGGATGACCGTTACACCATGGGCTCCCCTTGGAGGGGGCGCTTTAACAGGTAAATATCTTCGTGGTGAGCATGGGCGTATAAAGCCCGAAAGCAACCGCCTAAATGAGCAAAGTACCAATATCACTAAAGCAGTAGTAGCTATTGCTGATGAATTAGGTGTTTCAGCAGGCAACGTTGCGTTGAAATGGACAACCAAACAGGGTTTCTCCTGCATTCCCATTATTGGGGCAACTAAAGTAAGTCAGTTGGAAGATAACCTTAAAACTATTGATATCAGCCTAACCAAAGAACACCTGCAAAAACTGGATAAAGTAAGCGCTATTCAATTAGGCTTTCCGGGCGACTTTTTTAGGGAAGAAGCTGTAAGGACGAATACATTTGGAGGCTTTTATGACAGGGTAGAGAAAAGAGTTTGATTAAGACGATATTTTTAATCCGGGGAAAACCTGACACTGCAGGCTATTTATGGCCGTCACAATCAGCTTTCGACATCTGATATATAAACCATACCAAACGCGCAATTATTGACGAGGCACCTTAAAAATATTGGTAAAAAACAAGTAGAACTATCCGTTAATCCAGCTGAATTTATACTCCAGCATAGGGTTTTTCATTCTTTCAGCAACCCGGAGTAGGCGTGCCGGCAGGTTCATAATATAATCACGGGCTTTTTCTCCGGTTTCGTTTAAGTCAACCGCACTTTCAATATGCCATTCTTCGATCAGTTCCTTTAGTATATCAACATAATCAATAGCTGTATATATGCCAAGCCGTTGTGCAGCATCGGTAAAGTGCCCGAATGTTTGGCCAATTTTTAAACCAACTTCGCGTAAAAAGTGAGCTGGCATTACAATTTTTTTTCGCATCATATCCTCGAATGCAAGCATGGCTTCGTTGGGATCTACCTCAAATATTTTTTCGATAAAATATTTGTAAGCCTTTGCGTGCCTCGCTTCGTCGCTTGCAATTACGCCGCACATTTTTGATAAAAGCGTATCGCCATCCTTTTTCGCCTGCGATGCAACCCGGCGATGCGAAACATTGGTAGCAAGTTCCTGGAAGGAAGTATATATAAAATTACGATAAGGATCGTGCCCGGTGCCTATGTCAAACCCGTCCGAAATAAGGTATTGAGTTGAGACCTCCATCATCCGCATATTTACACGGCCCGAAAGATAAAGGTATTTATTAAGCAAATCGCCATGGCGGTTTTCTTCACCAGTCCAATGCCTTGTCCACTGCATCCACCCGCCTTCTTCATTCCTTGATACACCATCAACCATGGTTAACCATGATTCATACGTCGGCAACGCCTCTTCGGTAATAGTATCACCAATTAGTACAGCTATCAGATCGTAAGATAATCCTTGTGCACTTTCCTGCAATTCTTTAATTTCACTGAAAAACGTATCACGGGAGGCGTCAGGCAAAAAATCAGACGGCTGCCAAATTGTATCGATGGGTTTCAAATAATCATCCTTTTTTTCAAGCATGAATTTTTCGATATGCATCATTACTTCCCTGCGTTTTTCTTCAAAAAATCTCATAACAACTTATTAGGGTGCAAAGGTAGCGATTTATAATAAGAATAAATTTATCATTTTTGACTGTAATAACCAATAGCATCTTTCATACAATCAGGCAGATTATTAATAGAAGGCTGACCATTAAAAATGGAAAAGTTTCCGTTGTAATCCCACATCATTCCAGGTATGTTTAATATTTTAAGCGCTTGCCTCACTGCTTTTATATACCTGCAACGACTGTTAACATCGGCATATTTATTGTACACTCCATATTCCCCGCAAATAACAGGCACGTCGTATTTTACGGCCCAATTTTTTGCTATTTGCAACTTATCCCTTACCGACTGCTCATTGCCATCACGCGGATATTGGCTGTAATTCTTTTCCCCGTCGGTATTTTTTGCTTTGGGATTTAAAACTGGAAAATTTTCCGCATTGTAAGGAAATGGCACCCCAGTTGTTGATTCCTGTGCCCCTGTCCACGCTGCGCCCTGGTGTGTAAATAAAAAAGGTTCGTAAAAATGAAACGTATAAATAACATTTTCATCTGCAAGCCGTACAAAGCGGCTTAACTCGTAAATACTATTATAATTTGAGGCTCCAATAATTAACGTACGTTGCTTGTCAACCTTTCTAATTGCTGTCACAATATTATAGGCAGCATCCTTCCATATTTGAGGGTTCATGTGTGGCGGTTCATTATATAATTCAAAAAACAGGTTATCATAGCCCTGGTGTATGTACCTTTTTGTGAGTTTTAGCCATAAATCGATGATTTTGGGGGTTTCAGTCGAATAATTAGTATCATTAAAGTTACCGCCGTGGTAATCAATTATAAGTTTAAAGCCGTATAAGTTACACTGTTTAACCACCTTATTTATACACGTAAATATTTTAGCAACTGGGATATGTTCAGATTCAAAGTGTTCAAATGCAACGGGCAGCCTGATGCTTTTAAATCCAAGTTTCCTCAGCAGCAAAAAATCACTGTTTTTTATGCCGTTTATATTTAAAATATCCTTATTCCACGTTTGCTCATACAACGAAATGCTTATGCCATTATCCAGGCTTTTGGCCCTTTTAAAGGCTAATAAGCGCATTGGAGGCATGGTTGGATTGCTTTTTGCTACTATGGCCTGCGTAAATATGATTAATACAAGCACAAGCTTGGTAATGAGGAAGCCCGGAATGTTATATTTTATAGACATAATATGTTTATATGTGAATAAGTAAGGTTATCTGCATTTCAATAATTTCATTTACTTTATACGAATTAAATTTATAGATAACTAAAACTTATCATAAGTTAAGAAAAACTTAAGAATGTTTGTTCAAATAACCAAAGAAGAATTTGTAAAAGAAATCTCAAAGAAAGCCTGGTACCAGACTAATAACATTGTTTGGACGGTTATCTTTATTTATCCTTTATTTAGTATCATAGATTTTATTTTCGCCTATTCCATCTGGCTTCAATTTTTTATTATACGCATTATTACCGATCTTATTATTTTAGCGTTATACAGTTTTTTTCAGCGTAAAAAGTATAACTACAGGATTTTATTACATATTACCTATCTGCTGCTCGCTGTTACATCCGCAGTATTATGCAATATTGTTGATATTCAACAACTAAATGTTTATTATTTACTTTTCTCTGCCATTATATTATTTTTTAACCTGCAGGTGTTTTGGGAACCAATTAATTCAGTTCTGGAAGCTTTAATTTCGCTGGTACTGCTTGCAATATTTTTTACGCTGTTAAACCAATACACACTGGATCTTGTTATCTCAAACGGAGGCCAGTTCTTTTTTGTTATAGCCTTAATCTCATGTCTTGTACCAGGGGCCCGGTATAAAATTATCGAACGTGATGTGCGCTCGCAACTATTGATCGGAAAATCAAACGAGCAGCTTAAAAGCCAAAATCATGATATAAATGAGAAAAATAATATTATTGATGCTCAATATGAACAGCTACGCAAACTTGATAATCAAAAAAACAGCTTTATAAATATTGCCGGGCACGATCTTAAAAACCTGGTGGGCTCCATCATCATGAGCAACAGCATGTTAAAAGATGAAGATTACCGCTTAAGTACCGATCAGATGGAACTTATCGGTTATATAGCTGAAGCATCCGAAAAAATGCAATACCTGTTAAATAAGTTAATGGATGTAAAGGAGATCGAATCTTCCGAAATGAAATTTAACCTGGAAACATTTGATATCAACACAGAAGTTTTACATGTATTTAAAGGGTTAACTGAAACCGCTCAGATGAAAAATATTCACCTGATTGATAACATTTTAAAAATGCCTTTATACGTTAACCTGGATAAAGTTTTTTCGGGCCAGGTATTTCAAAACTTATTATCCAACGCCATAAAATTCTCTCAAACCAATAACAATATCCGCGTAGTTACCAGTTTGCAACGCCAAAAGTTTGTTTTTGAGATAATTGATGAAGGCATAGCTATTGGTCAGGAAGAACTGGATACAATGTTTAACAAATTAAAAACATTAAGCGAAGCATCTGAACCGGTAGAAAGCAGGATTGGATTAGGCCTTTCAATTGCGAAATTGATGACACAGGAAATGGGTGGCGAACTCATGTACCGCAGTGATGATAATGGTAATTATTTTAGAGTAGAATTTCACACAGTAAATTAATATTGACAACCAATGAATAAATTTTTAACCTTATTAGCCCTTGTATTTCTTTTAAGTAAGGCATCATTGGCGCAAAGTGTCGTGTCCTTTAAGTCATTAGGGCACGCGGATGACGCTATCTACGGAATGAGCGGCGCAAGTTCAATTTATGTTAAGATCTCTCCTATGGTAGAGGTTAGCGGCAGCAAACTGGTATTGTATTTTGAGCCCTCACAAGCCTTAATAAAAGAGAACTCTTTTATTAACATCATATTAAACGACAAACCTGTTTATAGCTCCCGTTTATCAAAAGACTCTGTGCAAAAGGTTACCATAAATTTAACCCGCGAAGATATTTCGCCAGATAAGTTTTTGAAAATTCAAATAAAAACACTGTTAACCATAACCAATGATATATGCCGTGATCTTGATAATCCGGCAATGTGGTTAAAGGTGAAAGATTATTCATATTTATCGTTTGTTAAAAACAACAAAACAGGCTTAACTGATTTAAACATCAGTAATTGCTTTGATACAAAAAAAGCGATCGTATATCCTGCTGATCCCACCCTCCACGATTTAAAAGCAGTGGCATGGGCATATGCAAGGCTCAAAAAGGTTCAGAATAAAAAGATATTGGTTTTTGAGGCAGGCCAGCTGCCCGACAGTATAAAGGACTATGTGGAAGTAGGTAATTTAAGCTCATTGCCTGAAGATAAAAAATCGCTAATAAAGGTAAGCCCACAGTCAAACGAGGGAATATTATATTTATCAAAAGGAAGCAGCACTGCAACTGATACGGTAACACAAATGCTAAATGTAAAAGGTGTAATGGTTCCTCATAAAACCGTTACCTCTGAAACTGTTCCTTCAGAAATATTATTTGTTAGCGGCGGTGATGATGAAGGCTACGAAAAAGCGATCACAGCATTAGGAAACATCAATATATTAAATTCTACTTTTGGTGATTACCTGCTAATTGACCAGGCACAGAACACTTTCATTAAATCTATTGACGAAAACCGGTCTAAAGTTACATTGAAACAAGTTGGTGGTTCAAGCGATTTTCAATCAGGTATTGGATCGTTAAAGAGCGCTTTTACCTTTAAAAATAGCGATTTTAGTTTTACCCCTAAAGAAGTAGAAATTAGATTTATTGGTACCTATAGTGGTATTGGCCCCGGCGACAGGGGTTATTTTAACATTTATTTAAATGGCCAGTTAATCAGCAGTGAAAAGCTGGATGCTTCCGGCAAGTTAAATACAGCAGTAACAATTACCCGTTACCAGCACCATAAATACAATACGCTCGAATCTGAGTTTAGATTTTTCCCAACAAATGGCGAATGTAAAAACAGCTTTATCAACTTCTTCGGTGAAGTTGATGTAGATAAATCATACCTGGAATCAAAAAATCCGTTTATATCAAGTGACCTTAGCTTTTATCAGTACCCTGAAGCATTTAACACCGGGACAACTAAAATAGTGGTGTCAAAATCAATTGCAAAATATGCAGCGGGTGCAGTAGGCGAAGTTATTTATGAACTAAACAACAATATAAATGCTAATAACTTTCCTCAATTTTTGTACTCAGATCAAGTACCTGGCGGCGAGTTGAAAAAATATAACATCATTGCCATATTAGATAAGGATGATCAATTATTAAAGGACCTTCCCGATGCTCCAATAAAATTCAGCCAGAACTTCCGACTGTATAATACTGATAATAATAAGATTGTTTATTCTTTATCAGACACTGTTTCGACAGGATTGGCGCAAATTTTTTACGGAAAAAGCAACAATGCCACACTGGTTATAACGGCTACCGGCGCGCACAAATCCGAAGCGCTTTTAGCTGCTTCAAGAGCTATTACCGAGCAGCTTTCAACCCTTTCAAGCAATGTGTGTGTAACAGATGTTAATACCAACAAATACTTGTTCAACATCAACAAATCAAGCGAGAACCTTGAATATGTTGAGACAAAGAACGCCATTACACGTTTCTGGGATAATTATAACCTTTACATATTGCTGGGCATACTGGTATTAATATTATTGTCATTCCTGTTTGTACGTTCAAGGGTTCAACGGTCACAAGAGTTATATAACGATTAATCTTTTATCAGCAATTTCATTAATATAAGTAACCATACCTTCATTTAACCCATAAAGAGGTTATGGTTACTTAACAATTGTTTTTACAACTTTACTGAATAAATAAATATGTCAATCCCCGAACTTTTGATTAAAGATGGTTTTATAACAGAACGGGACCGGGAAAAGATTGATGATTTATCTGCCAGATCGAGCCTGTCATTTATTAAAATAGCGCTCAATTTTGGTTATATATCCCGCAAAAATTACGAACGATCGCTATCAAATGCAGGGTATGTTTTCAGTGAGATCCGCGAAATGCCATCTGATCCCCAGGTGTTGAGCAAAATTGAACTTAAGTTTGCTGATCAGCATGTAGCTATACCTTTGCGGATAGAAAACAACCGGGTAATAACCTTAATGGCTAATCCGGATGACAAGTTGTTTATTGATTTTATACGGTTTACGTATGATCGTGAGCCTGAAATAATTGTGGCATCTGACCTGGATATTGTATGGTTAAGCCACAAACTGCTTGGCGATAAATATGTTAAGTCGGCGGTTTACGAATTGCTGAACCGCGATCCAGCCAATTCGGCCTTCATCACCTTTTCATCAGGACAACTCGTATTCCTTTTCGCATTATTTGGCCTTATTGTAATAGGGCTGATGATAAATTTTAAAACCACCTCCATTACTATCAACGTTCTTGTAAGCTTCTTTTTCCTGGTAGCTATACTATTTAAGTTGTTCCTGGCGCTGGTTGGCTCGCGCTTTGAATTACATCAGGCTGTAACCCGCGATGATCTGAAAGAACTAGTTGAGGATGACCTTCCTATATATACTATTTTGCTGCCGGTTTATAAGGAAGATAAGTTGATTAAAAAACTGATCTGGAACTTACAGGCGCTCGATTATCCCCGCGAAAAGCTGGATATTAAATTGCTGATTGAAGAAGAGGATGATAAAACATTGAACGCTGTTCGTAACCTCGACTTTCCGGCAATATTTGAAGTTGTGGTGGTTCCGTTCCATATGCCCCAAACAAAACCAAAAGCATGTAACTACGGCCTTCATTTTGCACGGGGGAAATATTTAACAATTTATGATGCAGAGGACATCCCTGATACCGATCAATTAAGGAAGGTTGTTGCAATGTTCGGAAAATTGCCTTCCAATTTTATATGCGTACAAAGTGCGCTCAATTATTTTAACCGCAATGAAAATTTTCTAACCAGGATGTTTACCCTGGAGTATTCGTACTGGTTTGATTATATGCTGCCAGGTTTGGATACACTTGATATCCCCATCCCGCTAGGCGGCACAAGTAACCACTTTAAGCTCGAAAATTTAGTTGAGCTGGGCGCATGGGATCCATTCAACGTAACCGAAGATGCAGATTTAGGTGTTAGAGCCTACCAGAAAGGTTATAAAATTGCGGTAGTAAACTCAACAACTTACGAAGAGGCGAATAATGAACCGATTAACTGGGTGCGCCAGCGTTCCCGGTGGATAAAAGGCTATATGCAAACTTACCTGGTACACATGCGTAATCCATTATCCCTGTTAAGAAGATTAGGATGGAAAGGCTTTTTAGGATTCAATTTCTTTATTGGTGCAACACCGCTTACCTTTTTAATTTATCCGTTTTTGCTTGCTATATTTATCAGTTACCTGGTATTTGACCTGTCAACAATACGCACTTTATTCCCGGATTGGGTATTATTTGTGTCCATCTTTAACTTAATGGTGGGTAACATATTAATGATTTATATTAACATGATGGCGGTATTTAAAAGGCGCTTTTACGAGCTTATCCTTTATTCAATTGCCAACCCGGTTTATTGGTTACTGCATTCAATTGCAGCATTTAAAGGCTTATACCAGTTAATTGTTAAACCGTTTTACTGGGAAAAAACAGAACATGGCTTAAGTAAGGTCACTAATCCTACAAACGTTGTTAAATGAGAGATAATCAAACCAAATATCTGCTATTAATCACCTTTTTACTGGTGGCTTACTACCTGGTATGCGGTATTTACCTAAGCAGGTTGGGCTACTTCAGCCAGGAGGGTCTTTTTTATATCGAAAAAACAAAGATCGTGCTTGACGGGCTTGGCAACCGTTTAAAGGTAATGGGTTTAACTGCACCCATTTTACCCTTCTACATGTCGTTCATCTTTTCCGCTATCAGCGATACGCTTGCCCCTTTAATAGCATCAGCCGTTAGTACAGCTATCCTGTTTTATATAATGGCCCGCACGTTATCCAGCCGGTTTAAAGATCCTTTTTACCTGCTGATACTTCTGATAGTTTTTGCTTTACATCCCGGCATATTATATGCTGCATGTTCTGGTAAATCTATTGGTTTGGTATTGATATTCTTCTTCATGTTCTTTTTTAACCTGCTAAAGTTTTATCGTTCAAATACCACGTTTCACGTCTCAATAGCCAGTATCAGCCTTGTTGTTCTTATATTTTGCGACTATAAATTTATCTGGCTTACTCTTTTCTTTATTCCGCTGGTATTGTCAATTACCATTCAAAGTTTAAACTTAGGCGAACAGGAATCTATATTCAGGTTGTTTTTAAGCTTTAACAATCCTTCCCTGCGGCGTAAGCTTATTAACAAAACTTTTGCGTTATATATTATCCTTTTTATACTGCCTTTATCGTGCATTGTTTGTTATAAGCTGCTTAATTTAACACATGCGGAAGACTTGAATTATTTTAGTGAAAGTCCGTATGCCACGTGGAATGTGCTGGCCGATAAATTAAGCTTTGATCAGCTATCAACAAGTCATGGTTATCAATTGCCGGAAACATCGGTTTTAATATCCGTGCGGATACTTATTTTTTGCCCCATGATGTTAGTGGCGATTTACTTGTTTAGAGAAAGCACCTACCAGGTATTAACCTTACTGGCTCCGTTTGCTTTTGTCGAGTTTTTGCACATAAAATACGAAAAGGTCTTTTTGTCACAAGAGTATTATCTCATTTTTTTAGTGTTGTCCCTATTATGTATTTTATATAAGGCACAAACCATCAGAAACCAGCCGGCATTAAAGCTCGTGGTAGGTTTGGTGGCAATTTTACAGTTGTATACCGGATATTTATTTTTGCACGATTCAACGGTTGGCGAAGAAAGGACTTTTATTACCATGCTGCTTAACCGTACCCCTATTACTGAACAGGATGAAAACCACCAGCTTGCAAACTACATAAACCACTTGCCTGCAGATACGCATATTTTAGTTGACGATGCAAATGCTTACCCGGTAGTAGCCTATACTGATAATGTGCACAAGTTAACGTTGCCCTACCAGTCGGTATTTTTGAGCGCCATTGAAGCGCCCGACAAATATGACGATTACATATTGCTGGCAAGTGACAAAAACCAAACCACGGGCTACACCCAGTTGAATAATAAATATTTACCGGTGATAAAAAACACCAATAGCGGTCTTCGGTTTCACCGTGTTTATGAAACCAACGATTGGATACTTTATAAGATATTTTGATAGCTGCTGCTAACAGGCACTTATTTTTATATATCTTGTAGTTGCAACAAGATATATAGTTCTCTGCCCATTCGTGATTTATTCATTAAACTATCCGTCAGGTTTAAAGTCATAAACGTAAATAATCATTAAAAGCGTTTATGAAAAAGTTGATTTTAATAGTATCCTTTATAGCAGGATTAGGCGCACTAGCCAACGCGCAAGCTTTGAACACCGCAGCGCAACACAAATTGCCGGAGCAGCGTGCCGCACATATCACCAAGGTAATGCAAAAGCGGTTCAATCTGAGCCAGGAGCAGGCGCAACAGGTTAATGCAGCATTTGTAACCCAAGCCACCCGTATGGACAGCCTCAGGAACAACCCTTCGGCCAACAAAAAGGAAAATCACCTGGCAGCCCGCGGTATTATGCTGGGTACTGAAAAGCAGGTAGTGGCCATCTTAAACCCTACTCAAAAAGAACAATTTATGATTTGGGTAAAGATGAGAAAACCGAAAAGAATGGAAAAACAGGAAGCCGAAATCCCAATACAGTAAAGTATTGTGCTATAAAACAGGGATGTACGCCAAGACCAAGTTCCCGGTTCATGCGGTATATATAGCTACCCGGAAATAAAAAGAAAGGGCGTCTTTAACGCCTCTTGAAGTTACCCTGAAGGCTTCTATCCGGGCATTAAGAATTCCGCCGAGCCCATTTTAATAAGTTCAGGATCGAAAGATAATGGCTTTTGATAGACCTTGAATCCGTTTTAAAAAGATTCGATACCAGGTTGTCCGTCCGTCGTCGCTGTTCGACTTCTGACACCGGACGACTGTTTTTTTAGAATGCTTTTTAACCGTTAATGATCAGTTTTTGAAATATCAATAACAGGCTGCGGCCATGTAAATGATTGATATCATACCATCGGGAAAATAACAGGCAGGGTTTGCGCCGATCGGGCAAATAGTCGGATGGCATAACGGCTTGGATTATTCTTTCAAAAAAGCCACATTTCTGTCTCAGGTTGTCACCGCTTGTTTCGCCGATCAACGTAATCGTCTCATTTACAAGATATCTGTTGTTTTTTTGTGTCAGGTGAGTTTCTGGCGTTTTTTTGTGTCACCCGTTTCTGAAACAAGATATTGAAATGAAGACTGGAAATAGTAGGCTGACCAGGGGTTAGTAGGTGTTTTACAAACGGATATGGATTTGGTCTAACCCTCCAAGGTTATACTTATTTTCTATACAACTTTCGGATTGATCCTCTATTTCCTTTTTTGTAAATCTTATAAGGTTACCGGTAGTCGACTATTAGCCCTCCCGTGGGGGGGAATTGAGCGGTAATGCAGTTACTGCTATACGATCCTGGCAATCCATCAATCGCACGAATCCTGGTTCAGACAGGTATCAACGCAAAAAGCCTCAGTCATCAGACTAAGGCTTTTACGATAAGATTTGGCACCGACCTACTCTCCCACATTTTACTGCAGTACCATCGGCTCTGGCGGGCTTAACTTCTCTGTTCGGAATGGGAAGAGGTGGACACCGCCG
>JAQBOU010000250.1 GCA_028287865.1 Mucilaginibacter sp.
TACCGATCCCGTGTATAATTGCCAATACAGGAATAATAATACGCCAAGTTCCTGTTAATAAATATCTTAAAAGAAAAGCCGCCATAACAGCCAGAATTCCTTCAATAATAAAACCTGTATTCATTAACCAATATATGGGCGAATTAATCATCCTGCCCTGGAATTGAACAGCAGGGCCAGAAACACCCAGGTCGCTGATAAAGTTATGGGCATAATTATAAACCGGATTTTTCCAGGCAAGGGCGGTAACAGCTTCGGCCAATAAATATTCAGTGATCATGATCAAAGCAATTGCACCTGCAATAAGCCGGGACTTATGCATGCGCTTTTCCCTGAATAACTTTAACATTTCTTCGGCCATTTAAACTAGATATGATTAGTTTAAATATAGAAATATAATTGCTTTTGCTGCTTACAACATCTGATATAAATTCTTTAAATAATTGTTACATACCGGTGCGGTTTGTAATTAGTGTTTAGCACGCATTAAGACATATAGCCTAACCTTTATAAGGTCGCTGTAATAAAAACCTGGTATGGTAACAAAGCTGAATATATAACTATTTGACAAGAGACAATTACAAAAACAGGTGGAGAGAGGTGGATAGCGTGGATAAAAATTCGCTATCCGCCACCACCACAATTTGTCTTTATCTAACTTAAGGATTAATAAACAAGTTTTAATCCTATGGGTTTATAGTAAAGAACCGACTAAATAAGGTTATCCATAAAGCCCTTTTCACCATGGCATATAAACGGATTTTTAAAGCATTGCTATTTCTCACCTGTCTGACTGCGGTTTATGGCTTTATCCGCTTCCAGGGTGATCCGCTGGTGAAAATAAGGCAACAGCTGAATAAGTGGGCTTATGAACAGCCGGTAGAAAAAGCATATGTACACATGGATAAACCCTACTATGCCGCCGGCGACGACATTTGGTTTAAAGCTTATGTAGTTAGTGGCAGCACGCACCAGTTATCTAACCTTAGCACAATTGTAAATGTTGATTTAATTGATGACCACGACTCCATTAAACAAAGTGTTAAACTCGCCCTCGACCACGGTGTAGCCAATGGTGATTTTGCCCTGCCTGATACGCTGTATCCCGGCAAC
Source organism: Mucilaginibacter sp. (assembly GCA_028287865.1). Classification (GTDB taxonomy): domain Bacteria; phylum Bacteroidota; class Bacteroidia; order Sphingobacteriales; family Sphingobacteriaceae; genus Mucilaginibacter. The sequence continues at coordinate 1,114 of JAQBOU010000250.1, forward strand.
TACCGCATAAGGGCCTACACTAATTACATGCGCAACGCGGGCAGCAATTACTTTTTCAATAAGGCGGTAACCATTATCAACCCCATTATACCGGTTAAGGAAACTAAAACCTCGGCCACAAATAATGTGGTCGGCAAAATTGATGTACAATTTTTTCCGGAGAGCGGTTACCTGGTAAACGGGATTGCCACCAGGGTTGCTTTTAAAGCTGTAGCTCCCAACGGACTGGGTGTGGCTGTAAAAGGCACCATTACAGACAACAATGGACAGCAGGTAGCTAATTTTGCCAGTTCGCACTTAGGCATGGGAGTTTTTGAGATAACCCCGGTCGCCGGTGTTATATACCTCGCTAAAAGCATTGCTGCAGATGGCTCAGAAATTACGACCGAATTGCCCAAAGTGATAGATAAGGGCTACGTTTTAAGTATTACCAGCACCAACCCTCAAAGCCTGCTTGTAAAAATATCAGCGTCAAAGGCTTTGTTTAGGGATGATCCTAACCGGCAGGTTTTCCTGGTAGCACAAAGCGCAGGCAAAATTTACCATACCGAAAAAAGCAAGCCCGAAATGGCTGTATCAACTTACGTAATACCCAAAAACAAATTCCCATCGGGAATAGTACAGTTAACTTTATTTTCGTCGCTGGGCGAGCCGCTTAATGAGCGCCTTGTATTTATTCAAAACCAGGATCAGTTAAATTTAAAGGTCACAACCGATAAGCAAGCTTACTCACCACGGGAAAGGGTGAAAATAAATATTGATGCGAATATCAGCGATAATAACCCGGCTGCCGGCAGCTTTTCTGTTTCAGTTACTGACGAAACAAAAGTACCCGTAGATGAAGATGCCGAAAATAACATTATGGCCAGCCTGTTGCTTACTTCTGATATTAGCGGATATGTGGAGCGCCCCGCCTGGTATTTTAACAGGCAAAATGAGGAAACGCGTACCGCTCTGGACGTGCTGATGCTTACGCAAGGCTATCACCGCTTTGAATGGAAGCAGCTATTAAAAGATGCCTTCCCGGTAAAACAATACCGGCCGGAAAATTCGTTACAAGTCTCCGGAACGGTTTTAACACCGGGCGGCAAACCTGTTGCCAACGCTAAAGTAAAATTGTTTGACCTGGACAGCATTCAGTTTACCCGTGATACGGTGACGGATCATGGAGGACGATTCTTATTTAAAAATTTAACTTTCGATGATAGCGTCCGGTTTATTGTGCAGGCACGCACCAGTAAAAACAAAAGAAATGTGGATATTAAAATGGATAAGCGGCTCCCTGCCGCCACCTCCGACAATAAGGACAAACCTGATTATCAAATAAATACAAATAACAACTTATCCGTTTATGCACAAAGCAGCAAGCAGTTATATGAATCGCAACGAAAATATGGCTTGGGTAACCATGTAATTCCGCTGCGAGAAGTGGTCATCCGTGAAAAAAAACAAGCGCTAAAGTATTCGGCAAACCTAAACGGCCCCGGCAACGCAGACCAGGTAATATTTGGCAAAGACCTTTGGAATTTAGGATGTATAAATATTCCGGAATGTTTGCAGGGCAGACTTTTAGGAGTGATTTTTCGCAACGGAATCCCCTACTCTACCCGTGATTTCAGGCCCATGCAAGTAATTATTGACGGAGCCTATGTTGATGGACAATTTCTAAATACCCTCAACTATAACGATGTAGAGGCAATAGAGGTGCTGCGCAATATAGCCTTAACTTCCATATACGGCGGCTTTGGTGGCAGTGGTGTTATGCTGGTTACCACCAGGCACGGAGGCGATAATGATAACCCACAGCCGATTTATGGCAGGGGTATCACAACCTATTATCCCAAAGGTTACTACAAAGCAAGGGTATTTTATTCGCCACAGTATAACAAGCCAAACACCAACAAGCAAGTGGCCGACCTCCGTACCACTATTTATTGGAATCCAAACCTGTTAACCGGTAAAGACGGCAAAACATCTTTTGATTATTTTAACGCAGGCAGCAAAGGCATTTACCGGGTAGTTATTGAAGGGATAGACAGCGAGGGTAAAATAGGCCGGCAGGTTTATCGTTATAAAGTTCAATAATGCTCAAAATTGATATTGAACTCTATTTATAGGTCATTGCATAACCACCGATATCATCTTGTTTGGCCCCTCGTTTGTAACAGAGGCCACCAATGAAATCTTTTTTTCACCTTTAATAAGATCACTTACAAAGTCAGCTAGTGGAATCTGTTTAAGTCCATCTATTACATAACAATTCTTTCTGAAAAGATAATCAATACCCGTTTTATATTCATAAGCTTGCCTATGACTGGTATTGGCAATTTCTGAAATTTTATTAAAGATCTTTTCGAAATCATCGGTACTGTTTCGTTCTTTAATCTCTTTTATAGTTGCGGTTTCTTCTATCCCAAACATTCTGAAAACATCAGGAACTATGTAATGAACTTTTCTTCTGAAAGATGTTATTTCCTTATTATTATTTAAGTGATAAGTCTCAGTTGTTTTAATAAAATAGGGGGTATAATATATACCCCTGGAGCTTCTTTCAATTATGTCAGCTTTAACAAGATATCCGTTCTTCAGCTTTTTTGATATAATATTTTGTTTGTCGTAAAATATTTTGGCACCGGCAACCTGACTGCTCCAAAATTTCCGTTGTTTTTTGATGACATTATTCCGCTTTAAATTTTTATCATCAGAAAAATAGGTTTTAATATGGGGCGCAATAAATTTGCTTAAGGACGAATAATCCCTGTTATTTATTTTGTTATAATAATCACTTATTTCAGGAACAACTTTATCTGCGATGTTTGAGTTATTTATAATTACTTCGTTTACTTTTTTTACAACATAATTAGGTGGGGCGTTGAAAATCTCTTTTTTCCTGGGCGAATGCCCGGCACTTGCCCGCCCCATTGGTTCGCCTGAGACGTTGGTTAAGCCGCCGAATGCCAAATAGACCCATAAAAAGGCGAGCGCAAAAAAAGCGGATATAAGCAACCGGAAATTGAGCCCAGGAAGCTTGAGTTGCTTAATTTTGAGATTTTGAAAATTAAGATGCTTAATTTTGAGTTTGCGGCTTTTCCGTTTTCGTTTATATTTTCGTTGGACAGGCACTTGTATCGACTCGCAATACGCGATTTCACGAACAATGCGACTTAAAAAGTTATTCAGATAATTAGGAACATCAAGATCAGGAATGATATTCTTGTTAATGAGTAACCATGGATCTTGCTCCGAACCATCTTTTTTAAGAAACATCAGGCCATTTTGAATAAAAACCTGGTTTAAAAAGATAACATCAACCCCCCGGCTTATCAGGAAGCTTTTGGATCCCGGGATATACTCCCAGGTGCCAAATTGCACCATACCATTTAAACTCGTTATCAATCTTCCTTCATTTTGAAATGAATAATGATGATAGTTGTTATCTCTATCAATCATCACCCAGGGTTTATCAATAAAGAACGAAGTTTTATCAATGTTTAAACTATACTGCTGTAATCGGGGCAATAAACTATTAAGAACTGTTATCATTTAATGAATCGTGGTACTTAAGGGTAAATTCAATCACTATTATGGAATTTAAAATCTCCGACTATTGAGATATTCTCGATTCCATTAAATTTGTGGCAGGTGATGATGCATACCTATACATCATCTCAATCATACTTTACATATTAGTTAATTACCCTACCTGATTGGCAGTACAAGCACTAATAACTTATCATTTCAATGTTAAATATAAAAACAATCTGCCCGTAGAGATTTATAATCAGCTTTTGGTTTTCCACAATTGTCTCGTTTTCAACAATCAGTCAGTAAATTATATCATTAGTGTCCATTAAAAAATAAATATTCTTTGAAATCATTGATAGTCTATTAGCCAACGAAAATCGGAACAGCAAAATATTTGAGGAGTTTGCTTATCATTTGATTAGTATCGCCCGGCAAAAACGTACAGTGAGGATTTGAAATAAAGGGCAAGATATATGCGTTTTATTCATCTACCATCGATCTCTGCCTAAGTGTATTCTGGTGGGCAAAATTTCGAAAAGCCAAACCGTTACCCAAAGAAAGGCCTATTTTGTGATCCGAGCCAAATCAAGCCTGAAATATCACAGAATATATTCTGCCAAAGTTGATAAATCCACCGGAGTGCTGTGCGACCAGACAGGTAGATTGATCAGCTATTATACTGCCAAAGATTACCCGGAAAAATTGCGGAGGGTAAAGTATTGTGATCAGGGCAGCAACAGAACATTTGTTTTTCTGAACAATAATATGGCAGTAACACCCGCGCAGGTAGCACTTTTTTACAAAAATCGCTGGCAAATAGAGTGGAGTGTGTGGATAAACTAGCTATCCGCCGCCAGCTGAAATCATTCAGGAGGACTTTAAGGCGTCGCATCGTGGTGGCTTTTTAAGCATACATTTAAAACTATATTTTTATTTCTCAATAGTTATTTTTAGCTTTAACTATTATATAAAGTTTAACCCTCACTATAGCAGGGATTTTTTACCAAACCTTTTACTAATATGAAATCAAAAAAACTTTCCAGAGATGAGATGAAAACGGTTTTTGGTGGCTCAAACAAAACCATTTGGTCATGTAACGATGGCTTTGGCTATTATACCAACGTATGTAGTCTCACCAATCCGTCCGATCCCTCCAATCACTGTTCGGGCCTTACCTGCACAAATACCGGGGTAAACTGCGGCTCAGCTTTTCAGTGTCCGTAACCGGCTTTGATAAGTTAGCACATCATGCTGGCCAGGCTAAAACACGCTTTTCCACATCACAGGGGCAATACAGAAAAGGTAATGCCCCTGTTTTTTGTACGCTATCAGCATGAAATTATGATCACAAACTTATTCCGGATGCGGTTGTATATTAGGTCAGGCTATGGGAGTTCATTATTATATGGAAACATCAAGGCGTAATTACTACATTGTAAACGGCATAACTGTATATCGCATTCTTGCCGCACCTGTTCTGTTGCTACTTGTTCTGAGCGCCCGGTATGAAGCATTTAAATGGATGTTATTGGTAAGTTTTTTTACGGATGCAGTTGACGGTTACCTCGCACGCCGTTTCAAAACCGTTAGCGTACTTGGCGCCAGGCTGGATTCCATTGGAGATGATCTTACTGTAAGCATGGCTATCATTGGCATTATTAAATTAAATTATGATTTTATTGTTAATGAACTTATTTGGATTGCCGTTTTGCTTTTACTCTTTCTTTTTCAAATGATCGCAGCTTTTACCAGGTATGGCAAAATGACGGCCTTCCATACCTATATTGCAAAAGTAGCGGCTGTTGTACAGGCGGCTTTTCTGATAAGCTTTTTTTTTGTTGCCAAACCGTTGTATACATTATTTTACCTAACTGCTTTTATCACCTGCGTGGATTTGCTTGAAGAAATAGTTCTTGTTTTTATATTGCCGGTATACCGTTTAAATGTAAAGGGCCTGTATTGGATTATAAAAGAGAATAGTTAAAGTAACCCGCGTGATGAGGCATCTTATTGAGACAAGTATCGGCATCATTTTTAAATCTCGGATATATAAAAGTGATAATAAATCCGTGCTGCTTTTCAAAATTACTTTTGGCAAACAAAAGTTTAAATCATCCTTTCCATTTTTGCAAAAAATAAATTTATATGACATCAGTAAAAGCCTATGCTGCACAAAGTGCAGAAAAACCTCTTGCTCCATTTAGCATTGATCGCCGGGAACCGGGCGCCGATGATGTGGAAATAAAAATATTATATTGTGGTGTATGCCATTCAGATATTCATACTGCCAGAAACGAATGGGGTGGCACCATTTACCCTGCAGTACCGGGTCATGAAATAGTTGGTAAAGTAACCCGTGTTGGTCAAAATGTCACTAAATTCAAAGAAGGCGACACCGTTGGCGTTGGCTGCTTCGTAGATTCGTGCATGCACTGCGCCAACTGTAAAGATGATTTAGAGCAATATTGTTTGAACGGGCACACCCAAACCTATAACTCTTTAAGCCAGGATAAAAAAACAGTTACCCTTGGCGGGTATTCAAGCCACATTGTGGTTACGCAACACTTTGTATTGTCCGTTTCAGATAAGCTGCCGCTTGAAAAAGTTGCACCTTTGCTATGTGCAGGTATCACTACTTATTCGCCATTACGCCATTGGGGCGTTAAAGCAGGCGATAAATTAGCGGTTGTTGGTTTGGGAGGTTTAGGGCACATGGCAGTTAAACTGGCTGCATCTATGGGAGCAGAAGTTACCATGTTAAGCCGCTCAAAAAGTAAAGAGAAAGATGCAGCAGAACTTGGCGCGCATCATTTTAAGCTGACTACCGATAAAGATACAATGGCTGAGTTAGCCAGCAGCTTTGATTTCATCATTGACACGGTATCGGCACCTCATGATTACAATGAATACCTGAACTTGTTAAAAACCGATGGTGTAATGGTATTGCTGGGCGCTCCGCCAGAACCTACCCCGGTTGGCGCATTTCCTTTTATCATGGGACGCCGCAGCTTAGTGGGATCATTAGTTGGCGGAATTAAAGAAACGCAGGAAATGCTTGATTACTGTGCAGAGCACAACATCACTTCAGATGTTGAAGTGATCAACATCGATCAAATAAACGAAGCTTATGAACGTACTCTTGCCGGCGATGTTCATTACCGGTTTGTTATTGACATGGCGACATTATAAAAATAAGTTAATTTTAACTTATTAAAACGAAAAGTCTTTCAGCTAATACTGGAAGACTTTCTTTATTTAAGTCCTTTTCAAATTAGCTTCATTTCGTTCAGATTACTGATACGAAATATTTCTTTTGCTATAAGCTTACAATTGCATCCCAATTCTTCCAGCGTACAGCCAATGGTTTTTATTTTAACCGGAAGTTCATCAACCATTTCCATAAAATCGAGGTGAAGCATTGTTTTATTGCCGATTGTTTCGTCTCCTGTCAGCAATGAGAAGATATGCTGGGCTACCTTACGGTCATTCCCCAAAAAGTACTGTCCATAGGTTTTAAAGCCCCGGGTTGTTCTAAGGCTAATCAATATATAAAACTGGCTTTTCATATTTCACATCTTAATCAGAAAAGGCCCCTAAAAAGGAGCCTTTTAAATTTAAAACCATAAATAACTTATTTAATTTCAATTTGCCTGCGAACAGATTTTGCTTCTTCCTTTTTAGCAATATTAACTTTTAACACGCCATCGGTATATTCAGCTTCAACGCTGTTATCATCAGCACTTTCAGGCAATGTAAATGATCTTACAAACGAATTATAACTGTATTCCCGCTTATTATAATTCTTTTGATTATCTGTATTTTCCGATTGTTGCTCAACAGAAATGCTTAACACGTTTCGATCCAGCTGTAATTTAAAATCATCCTTTTTAAGGCCCGGAGCAGCAAGCTCAATATGAAATTGCTCTGGCGTTTCGCTGATGTTAGCAGCAGGCACGCGGGTCACCATGCGATCAGATAAAAAAGAATCGTTAAAGAAAGTTTCAAAAATGTCATTAAAGCCGGGCATTAATGCATTGTTCTTTTTGTCGGGATTAAATTTAATCAGTGTCATCTGTTTTCCTCCTTAATAAATTTAATGAATAAACTGTATAAACCTTAGATTCAATTACAACGTAACTTATTCAAGAAAAATGCCAAATGGTTCTTTACTCAATTAACTGAAAAAAATTCATCATTAATGAAAAAATTACAGGGTTTAGCTGTCAAATTTTCTAAGTATCATAAACTCGGCAATGCCTCACCAATTTATTTCTCAGCACATTAAATAATTAGCAATTCTTTTTTTGTCGAGCCTATAATAAAGCTCCATGGCCTTGTCAAGGCAGCCGGGTACCTGGTGTGGTGTAACCTCCGAAAAAATCTCATTTGGTTTTTTGGAATGATAGCGGCTTCTTTCTTCCATATCTGTCAAATATTGTTGGCTAACCGGCATATTTATAAAAGCCGCAATTTTTTTTAAAATAGCCATGGGTCCCTCATCGTAATTAATAAGTAATGACGTTTTGTCTGTATCGATAATTTTATGATATTGAACAAAATAGCTTTCGAGCACATTTGATAAATAATGGTCAAAATTGGTATAATCAATATCTGATGCCGCAAAACCAAACACCTCCGGCTCTATAAGTCCGGGCACAGCCTGCATGCCCGGTAATTTTTTGTGCGAATTAAAAACTTCATCAGGCCTGCGGTACATCAAAATAAAAGGCACCTTCGGATAAAGTTGCCTTAACTGTCTATAAGAAAATATATGCCAGCTGTCCGTTTTAATAAATACACGTTGCTCGTGTCCCGTCCTTTTTTGACCGTAAAACCTGATAGCAGCTTTTAGTAAATCAGAAACAACGCTTTCGGTAAAACGATTGTCCTGGAAAGGAAGGCGCAAAAGGCTATCAAAAAAAGGAACTTCTGAAAGCACAATATTATCGTCAGACTTTGTGAGTAGTTGCGCCGCAAGCGTGGACCCGCAACGCGAAACATGAAAAATAAAAGCCGCAGGGGCATTTGAATCAACATCAGTGGCCCATTCTTTCAGCATAACCAATTCACTAACTGAAGCGAATGAATGATGCTCCTTTCTTATTGCCCTGAACTTTATAATAGCATCATCAAAAAAAGGCTCAGTAAATGGTTCTCCAAATGTATTTAACCAGTGGCACTGCCAATGGCCGGCATTGTTTATAAGTTTATAAGGGATCAGGTTTTTAAGAGGAAAATCATTCATTTGGTTTTTCAATATTAAGCTACTACGCTATTTTTCTTTTAATTGTTTTTCAAGCTCATTGGCAATATTATCTGATGCTTCTGTATGATGAAGTCTTAGCTCATTAATGATTAATAACAAGTCGCTATCCGGGGTTTCTTCTTTTAAAGATATTTCATCAGCAAGCGCTACAATACCCTTTAGCCAATCATTCACCTTACAGTCAATAACTAAATGCATCCTATCAGTAGTCCCTTCATTTAAAACACTATGCGGCAAATTTGCATTTATGTACCAGCAGTTGCCTTCTTTTAGCGGCACCAATTCGTTTTCGATATAAAATTTAACACCCGGATTAGTAATAACCGGAAAATGCAGCCGGGCCTCCCCTTTTTCAAAAGCAAGCTCATTATCCCGGTGTGGTTTAATTACTGCTCCTGCCTTCAAATTCAAAAACCGGACTGACATTACCGGGCAGCTCAGCGTAGATAACAATTTTTTCACCGATGGAAAATATTCCATTAACGCTGTATCCATATAAACTGAATTCCTGATAAGATCAGGGATAATGTTTTTACTATTGCCACCGGGTGATCTTAACGCCAATACAGTCCATGCCCCTTCATAGTAGTAGGTATTAAAATGCTCCTGCCATCCATCGTTTATTGATAACAATTCGTTTTGCATATCGGCCAGGTTAAAACCCAGCGGTAGTTTTGCGTAGCGTATCATGATATGATTTATCGTATTCTCAGCCCGGTGCCTTACGGCAAACCTGTCTGATTTTTGATCTTATTAAAATACCGTGAAAACACGGGTTGACTGTGGTTAAAGGTTTGTATACATTTGATTGGAAATCAAAAATGAGAAAAAAAATATTTAGTTTGTATTTAAAAAAATTAAATTACTTTTATACATTGAAATTCAAACGATTGAACTTTCAATAGAACAATTAACTAAACCTAAATTACAATAAAATTAACTGAACCTAAATCACCATAAATCTTTAATAAGTCACTTCTACGTAGCAATACGATAAATTCAAAACCTACACCCTTATTCGCTTCAGCAATGAAAATAATAATACTTGCTAACCATTCTGCTATAATACCGGCTATTGATCATTTTCATTCGCAGGGATTGTTGCAAGCAGTGGTATCGAGCGATAAGTTACATTCAAACAATCTTCAAATTGAAGATGTATGCAAAACCAGGAAGATCACATTTCTAAAAGTTTCCCAACCGCAGCTTAAAACAAGGTTAAAAGATTTATTTGAAGCGCTTCAGCCCGACCTAGCGTTGATGTTAGGTTTCTCCTATCGCATTCCCAAAGAAATTTTCAACATCCCTTTAATGGGCTTTTATAATATTCATTTTAGTTTATTACCCGGTTACCGCGGGCCCGACCCGGTTTTTTGGCAGCTCAAAAACGGAGAATCTACAGGTGGTATCAGTATTCACCAGGTAGAAACCGATTTTGACAGCGGTCCCATCGTAATGAGAGAACAAATACCGTTTATTCCGGGCGAGAACTGGGGGATTTGTAATAGCCGTTATGCTCCTGCTGTACTTAATATGCTGCTGCAATTAATAAATAATTTAAAAGCTAATGTCGAGTTGAAAGCGCCTGAGCCAACCAGTTTGGTATCGAGTTACTTCCCTCGCCCGGTTGCTGAGGATTTTATTATTAACTGGGAATTACAAACGGCACAGCAGATAGAGGATTTGGTTAATGCATGTAATCCGCTTGCGGGTGGTGCCATAACATTTTTCAGGCAGCAGATGGTATGCATCCTGGAAGTTTCGCCGGCTGACCACCCGGGTGAAGCATCCGTACCGGCGGGCACCATCATACATGCCGACATGAATGGACTATTTGTTCAGTGTATGGACCGGAGAATTTTAAGATTAAACATCTTAAAATTAAGCGAAGGTATTATGAGCGGCTTTAAGCTCGCAGCCATAGGCATAAAGGCAGGCGACCAATTCGAAAATCAATTTTTATATAGTCAAATATTAACTTAAACAATTAACCTTAAAAACCAAATCATTATGGACGCTTTTGTCAGTACAATTCTTTTATGGCCGCTTAATTGGGCTCCACGTAATTTTCTGAATTGCCAGGGTCAAACCTTGCCAATAAGCCAAAACGCAGCATTGTTCTCGTTATTGGGAACAACTTATGGCGGCAATGGAACCAGCACCTTTATGCTGCCAGACTTTAGAGGACGGCTTCCGGTAGGCTATAATCCGGGCGGTGCCCCCGGCGTTTCTGTAAACAGTGTAGGCCAGGTTGCAGGATCGGAACATGCAACTATATCAATAAATAATTTACCTGCACACAGCCATACTGCAACCTTTACCCCAACAGCCGGCGGTAGCGGAAGCTTAAAAGCTTCAATAAAACAGGCTACACAAAGCGTGCCGGGTACTTCCGGTGCAAATACTTTAGGTGCACCTTATGATGGCAATGCTTTCGATGCTATAAACGGTTATGTAGCCGATGCTGCACCTACTATCCCCTTGGTGGGCTTGTCAGTTACTGGCGGCGGTGGTACAGTACAGGTTGGACTCACAGGGAATTCGTTGCCGCTTAACATACAATCGCCTTACCTGGTGGTTAATTATATCATTTGTATTTACGGAATATTTCCAAGCCGTAATTAACAGTTTCTGGTTTTTATTATCATGCAGTAATTACATTAACATGTAATTACTGCTTTTTTCTATAAGTATGAGGAAATTGAGGATAGGATTTTTGTATCCTTATTCGGGGGTATTTACCAAATTAAAAAACGATTTCAGGTTGGGGTTTGAGCTTGCTTTAAAGAAAGAGCTGCCTTCAGTTGAAATCGATAGCATTGCTGAATTTATAAATTTAGGCGATTATAAAAGTGTTGAAAAAGCGATCAACAAATTGATCACTTTTGATGAAGTGGACCTTATTATAGGTATTGTAGGAACAAAGGTAATTATTAATGCCCGAGAAATTTATGAGAAGTACAAAGTGCCGGTTATAGTAAATAACCTTGGAGGCTATATTCCAACTTATTCGTTCAGGTCCGAATATCTTTTTTATAACAGCCTTGACCTCTGGAAAAGTGAATGGACAATGGGTAAATGGGCGCAAAAGCAATTTGGAGGCTTCCCCGCCATTAGCATGTCAATATATGAAGCCGGGTACAATTTGCACGAATGTTTCCGGCTGGGGTCTTCTATTTCAGGGGCTCCCTTTCTTAAAATGGATCTTACAAAAAAAATGACCGGGGAGCCGGATACTTTTCCATTGATCAATTCGCTACTGAAGCATGCACCAGGACATGCGCATGTGCTGCTTTCTGGTAAGGAAGGCGCTCAATTCCTGGATTATTATAAGAAAACCAGTTTATTGAATGGTATCCCGATAAGCGTTAACCCATTTATGATAGATGACTGCCTTGAAATAAAAGATAAGGCTGTTGAACACGTATTTAGCGCATGTACCTGGTCATATTTATTAGAAAACCAGCAAAATCGCTCTTTCGTGGATAATTATGAGGGTGCCTATTCGAGGAACCCGAACGCATACAGTATGTTAGCCTATGAAACAGGGCTGATTATTTGTGAGGCGCTAAAATCATTAGGTGACCAGAGCTATTCCGGAGAAATACTGGCAAAGAAACTTGCAGAAGCGATCAGCGAAGGTCCACGGGGTAAAGTACAGATCTCTACCATGCCCGTAAACGCCAACCACCCGGTTTACATACGAGAATCTTTTTTTGATCATAAAACAGCAACGGTAAAAAACAATGTCATCGACGTTGACGGTGGCGTTAGCTGGGATAATCCCGATGTATTGACAGCCGCTTATCAAAACGAATCTGGCTGGGAGAACCCCTACTTGTGTGTATAGTGGTAAAAATATAGTTATTACAAAAATGATAGTCAGATCCTTTGTCGTTTCTACAACACCGGAAAGTCCGGCTGCGTATACAGGATAATTTTTAAATGCAAATTTACTATGGATAAATCTTTACAAAACCCGACCATACTTTTTCCTTCAGAATCGCAGGGCTATACGCTTTTGAGGCGGATTGGGAAAAAGCTTTCTAAAAATATCAAGGGCTTTTTAAGCATTTTGGCCCTGGGTTTATTATTCACCGGGCTCACCGCTAAAGCATCATCTTCAGTAGTTCCAAAAAACGCAGGTAAGCACCGCACTGCAAATACGGTATCCGCATTTACTGACCCGGCAGTTGGCGCAAATATTACATTTACGAACGGTTGCTCAAATACCTTGCTCCAAAATGTAAATTCAGGAACTGCCACTTATACTTTTACTTCGGCTGATTGTGATGGCAATGGCTTTACAGCAACCGCCGTTTCAACAGACGTTAATAATTTTGCCTCATCAACAACCCAACTGATTATTAATACCGGTAATGCTGCTTTTCATTTTTTACAAATGAAAACAACCGGCACAGCTATAACGTCATACGGATCATTTAAAAGCACTTCAGGCATTGAATTTCAATTGACTAATATTTCAATACAACCAAGTACTAATCTTTCTCAGAATATAACTATAACTGCTTACAAGAACAATGTACTTGTTGCAGGATCATCCGTAGTTGTGCCTTTTACCGGTCTTTCTGAAACTACCCTTACTTCTACCAACCTTGGAAGTGCCTATAATGACATCGATGAAATAAGGTTAAGCAGCGATGCAAGTTCAGGCAACCGTGGTTTTGATATAGGCAATATTACAACAGCTACTGCTATATTACCGTCAACCACTATAAACTCTATTAATACAGTTGCCTCCAGCCCAACCAATGCTACAACTGTAAACTATACGGCAACGTTTGGCGCCGCAATATCGGGGTTAACAAATACTAACTTTTCCTTAACCACAAGCGGTGTTACAGGTGCAAGCGTTGGTACACCCACAACCAGTGATGGTGGCACTACCTGGACGGTGCCGGTAAACACCGGAACGGGCGACGGAACAATCATATTAAACCTTGCCAATGCAACAAGCATATCACCCGGCATCAGTACAACCCTACCATTTGCAGGACAAACTTATACCATTGATAAAACAGCACCGTCAGTATCCTCTATTAACAGGGTCAATGCCACACTAAATAATGCATCGTCAGAGCCCTTTACCGCAACCTTCAGCGAAAGCGTAACCGGAGTGGATGCAACAGATTTTACGGTGACCGCCACCGGGACCGTTGCGAGCACAGGAATTAGCGTCACTCCGGTAAGTGCAAGTACTTATACGGTTACCGTAAGCGGTGTTACTGGTGATGGTACTTTGCGCCTTGACCTCAACAGCAGCGGTACCGGCATTACCGATGCCGCAGGCAACGCAATTAGCGGCGGGTTTACAACCGGGCAGGTTTATACTATAGACCATACCTCCCCTACCATTACTTTGAGTGCGCCTTCGGTAGCATCTGCCACAACAGGTCCTGTCAGCTATACCGTAACCTATGCCGATGCTAATTTTAATTCAAGCACGTTAACTGCTTCAAACATCTCATTAAATACAACGGGCACTGCTGCAGGTACAATATCCGTATCAGGGTCCGGGACTACAAGGACTGCAACAATTTCAGGCATTACCGGCACCGGAAGTCTTGGCATCACAATAGCAGCCGGAACAGCTACCGATCTGGCCGGGAATTCTGCCCCTGGTGCAGGCCCATCGGGAACATTTACTGTTGGCCCGCCCCCATTGGATAAGCTTGGACTTGATGCCAGCACACCGGCTGCAGGCGCCTACTCGCTACGGCTATTAAGCAGTGGATATACCGGCCCTTTGGTACGTATAACCATAGGCAGTAATTATTATGACGTGTACCCGGATGCATCCGCCAGTAAATCATTCTCTTTAAATTCACCCGTTTCTGCAGCTTACAGTACTTATAATGCAGCCTCAACAGGTGCTTCCGGTACTTTGCTGAGCACTGTTATCGGCGTTAATTCAGCTACTGTAGCCATTTGGTATGATCAATCAGGCAATTCTTTGAACGGCTTGCAAAGTAATACCAGCACGCAGCCAGAAATAATTAACGCAGGCGTAATAGATAAATCAAACGCACTGCCGGCTCTTAAGTTTTCAGGCACTCAAAATATGACGGTAACCTCAACTGCTTTCAATACTGATTTAAGCGGCTCGGTAGTTTACAACGCAACAAGTGCCAATACTTCAAGCAACAGCCCGGCTGCATGGTATGTAATGAACGGTATATTTAGTTCAGAACAGCCGGGGGGCGTTTATGATTTCGGTTATGGTGTTTTCAACAACAAGTTTACAGCAGGTAATGGCCCCAGCGATAATTCTGTAGCGACCACCAATAATGTGAACGACGGAGTTACAAGACAAAACTCATGGACAAGAAATAATTCATCAGGCGTAGTTGACCTGTTAACAGCAGGCACAGATAATCATTCGGCTACATTGAATTCAGGTACGAGAACGTCGGTGCCATCGGTATCCATTGGTTCGTCACAAACGGCTAGCGGCGCAACGTTTTTTAACGGTACAATCAGCGAAATGGCGCTATTCGCAATTGTCTATAACACAACCCAACAACAAACAGTAGATAACAACCAGGTTACCTATTACAATATACAGGTGGGACCAGTTATATCATCCACCGGAACATTAAGTGGTTTAAGTACTACTTACGGGACGGCATCTGCGTCGGGTAATTTCAGCGTATCTGGTACGAATGTGACTGCCGGGATATTAGTAACCCCACCATCTGGATACCAGGTAAGTACAGATAATTCAACATTTACAAATTCAATAACGGTAGGAGCAGCCGGTACGATAGCACCGACAACGGTATATATCCGGATAGCAGCAAACACACCTGCTGGTAATATTACTGTGGCCAACGTGGTATTAAGCAGCAGTGGTGCAATTAATGCTAATGTTTCCCAGCCGCAAAGCACCGTTAATCAGGCGGCCTTAACCGTAACTGCCAATAATCAGAGCAAAACCTACGGTGCAGCCATACCAACTTTAACAGCAAGCTATACCGGCTTTGTGAACGGTGATAACAGCGCATCACTGACCACTCAGCCAACGCTGACTACTACGGCTACCGCTGCATCACCGGTTAATACTTATGCGATCACGCCATCCGGTGCGGTGGATAATAACTATGCCATCAGTTATGTAAACGGAACACTGACCATCGGGCAGGCTGCCTTAACCGTCACCGCCA
>JAQBOU010000025.1 GCA_028287865.1 Mucilaginibacter sp.
AGTACCGGTTTAATATTTCCCCGTCTGCCATACGTACCGAATTCCGGTAGGCTTGTCCGGGTTTTAATTTTTCCGATCCATTCATCCAAAAAGCATATTCCTTTAAAAGTTCCGGCTGGTATTTTACTACTACCTGCTCGCCTTCATCTTTAGCAAGCACATCGAGCATCATCGAAAAAAAAGGTGGCTGGGATCGGGTTAAATAATAAGTACGATTGCCATTGGGAATAAAACCGAATTTATCAATCAAATAAGCAAAATTGCTGATCATGTTTTGGATAATCTTAAACTGGTGGCTTTCACGCAGCCCAAGCATAGTAAAATAAGAATCCCAATAATAAGTTTCACGAAACCTGCCCCCGGGAACTATATAATCATTTGGTAAAGGAACCAGGGACGAATATTTTGAAACCGTATCATGCCTCCGGTAAAGAACGTGCCATAACGTATCAATATGTTCGCGAATTCCTTTGTTTATATCACTTTTAAAAATATTTTTTTGCGCACCGGGAATAATAAAATTATCAGTTACAAACTGTTTTAAATCAAAACCAGCCTTGTTTTTTTTTTCATTATAATCCTTCATAATAAGCGATGGGTCGCGTTTTGGAGTCGCATCAACAAAAGTTTTATTGTCAGGAAAAATATCAGATAACTGAATGGCTTCAAACAAATCAGGAAATAACTGCCGTGGTGTAAGGTTTTGAGATCTTGCGAAACTAAAAACAATTATTAATGAAAGCGCTAACAGTAATTTTCTCATTACGGGATACGATTATGAATTAAGGTTGTAATACATTGGTTGTGCATAAATATAAGGGCTTTATAAACACGTATACCAGGTAACATACACATGTCGTTTTTATATAACGGAAATTTAAATTAAATCGGCAAGATAAAATCACAAATAACTAAAAGACAATTGATTGTAAAATAAGAATAGTGAAAATATATAGTTATAATTTCACCTGTTTATGTATATCGATAGCAATTTCCGCGTTTTTTGTATAAGGATTGAGTCTTCGAAAAGATAAAGCATTAAAACGTTCTTTAGTAGGAGCTTTTTTGACTGTTATCTTTATTTCAATCTTTTTCACGTAATTTTGCATTGCAATGGGAGATTATAATTTACAGGTTACTATTGACCAGGATTCGGGCTTTTGCTTTGGAGTTGTATATGCTATTGATATGGCTGAAGATATCCTTGCAGAGGATGGCTATCTTTATTGTTTGGGCGATATAGTTCATAACGACGAAGAAGTGGAACGCTTAAAAGCAAAGGGCTTAAAGATCATCGAACATGCTGATTTGAAAAATCTGTCCAACGAAAAAGTATTGATCCGTGCTCACGGTGAAGCGCCGGATACTTACCGGATAGCTTTAGAGAACAATATCACGCTGATAGATGCTTCGTGCCCCGTTGTGTTGAAGTTGCAGAACCGCATCAAAACATCCTACGATGCAAATGAAAAGATATTGATATTTGGCAAACACGGTCATGCCGAAGTGATAGGTCTGCAAGGGCAGACTAACAATGAGGCATTGGTTTTTCAGGATATTGCCGAATTAGAGAATGTTGAACTACCCCACAATATTACCCTTTACAGTCAGACCACAAAAAGCATGGAAAAATTTTACCAGGTAAAAGACCAGCTTTTGGAACGCGGGTATGCTTTAAAAGCAAACGATACCATTTGCCGTCAGGTATCCAACCGTGATCAGGACCTGCCAAAGTTTGTAAGTAAATTTGATAAAATTGTATTCGTTTCTGGCCGTAAATCATCAAATGGAAAGGTTTTATTTGAAGTTTGCCGCAAACATAATCCAAATACATATTTTATATCTTCAGAAAGCGAACTTAAAAAATCAATGTTTTCACCAGGCGATAAAGTGGGTATTGCCGGCGCAACCTCCACCCCTATGTGGCTGATGCAGGAAATTAAAGCAGCTTTGGAAAAATATTAACAGTTTTGGTGAATCCATACTCCTTTAACGAATCATTATCCAATCCAACGGGTTACAACTCGCTGTATACCATTCATTAAAAAACCCTATTTTTGTGGCCTACTATAATTATGGCAAAAAAAGGAGTTTTACTTGTTAATTTGGGCACGCCGGATAGCCCGGAAACAAAAGATGTACGTAAATACCTGGATGAATTTCTAATGGATCCCCGGGTAATTGATATAAACCCCGTTTCCCGTGCGCTATTGGTTAAAGGCATTATAGCGCCTTTCCGCAGTCCAAAATCAGCCAAATTATATAAAAAGATCTGGGATGAGAAAACGGGTTCGCCGTTATTACATTACAGCAAATTACAGCACCAGGCTTTAAAGCAACGTTTGGGCAATGCATACCAGGTTGAATTGGCTATGCGTTATCAAAGCCCCTCCATAGGTTCGGCCCTAACCCGGCTTAAGGAAGGCTTGGTTGAAAGCATACAGGTTATTGCCCTGTTCCCGCAATACGCTTCTGCAAGTACCGGCTCGGTTTATGATAAAGTGATGGAACTGGTAAAACAATGGCCAACTATTCCAACCATTTCATTTGTAAATTCATTTCATGATAATGAATTAATGATAGAAACTTTTGCCGCTAACGGAAAAAAACATCAGCCCGAAACTTATGATCATATTTTATTCAGCTTTCATGGCCTGCCTCAAAGGCAATTGATAAAAAGTGACCATACAGGTAATTATTGTTTAAAAACAGCGGATTGCTGTTCAGTAATGAACGACACCAATAAGTTTTGTTATTCGGCACAATCCCATCATACAGCTCGCTTAATAGCCGAAAAATTAAACATACCCAAAGAAAAATATACCGTTTGTTTTCAATCACGACTGGGTAATGACCCATGGGTACAGCCTTATACCACAAAAATAGTTGCTAAATTGGCTAACGAAGGCAAAAAAAGACTTTTAGTATTTTGCCCGGCTTTTGTAGCCGATTGTCTGGAAACAGTTTATGAAGTAACCGAAGAATATGGTGCTGAATTCCGGGCATTAGGCGGCGAACATATACAACTGGTTGAAAGTTTAAACGATGCACCTACATGGATTGACGCTTTGGAAAAAATGGTTAGAGATACTCATGTATAAAAACAATTGTAATTACCTGTACTTTTGAATTTATGCTAAACAAAAATAGTATGCTTGCCGGTTTTTTAGTTGCATTGGTATTTCCTGCCATTGCTTTAATAATAGCCTGTTTGTTAAAAAATAATTCAGCGGTTATTGATCGGCCGGGCCTACCTTATTTTATAGCCATTGCATTAAACCTAATATTAATCCGTTTAGGGTTAAAAAAAGGATTGGATCAAACCGGCAGAGGCATAATGCTGGCTACATTTATAGTTATGGCACTTTTATTTCTATTTAAATTTCACCACGTAAAATGAAGTATTACCTGGTAGCAGGCGAGGCTTCCGGCGATTTGCATGGAGCTAATTTAATGAAAGCTTTAAAAAAGCTGGATCAGCATGCAGAATTTCGTTTTTTTGGCGGCGACCTGATGCAGGCAGAAGGAGGCACTATAGTAAAGCACTTTGCCGATATGGCATTTATGGGGTTTATGGAAGTGGTGCTTAATTTAAATACTATTTTTAAAAACCTTAAATTTTGCAAAGAAGATATTACCGCCTGGCAACCGGATGTTTTAATACTGATAGATTTTCCGGGCTTTAATTTGAAGATAGCTGAATTCGCCAAAAACAAAGGGTTACTGGTATGCTACTATATTTCGCCTAAAGTATGGGCATGGAACCAGAAACGCGTTTTTAAAATAAAGAAAGTGGTTGACCATCTCTTCTGCATACTTCCATTTGAGGTTGATTTTTATAAAAAATGGGGCATGGAAGTAGATTATGTAGGTAATCCGCTGCTTGATGCCATTGCTGCCTTTAAAGCTGATGAAGATTTTTTAAAAGATCACAATCTGACGGATAAAAAAATAATAGCTTTATTGCCCGGTAGCCGTAAACAGGAAATAAGCCGTTTGTTGCCGGATATGCTCAGTGTAACAAGCCGGTTCACCCATTACCAATTTGTTATTGCGGGCGCCCCATCTTTTAATGCATCGTATTATGATCAATTCACAGGTGAGAAAAAAATCCCGGTTATATTTAATCCTACTTATGATTTATTAAGCCATGCAGATGCTGCAATAGTAGCATCAGGAACGGCTACGCTGGAAGCCGCTTTGTTTAATGTGCCGCAGGTGGTGGTTTACAAGGGACATCCGGTATCCATCGGTATTGCAAGGATGGTGATAAAAATAAATTTCATTTCGCTGGTTAACCTGGTAATGGATAGAGGGGTAGTAAAAGAACTGATACAACAGGACTGCTCACCACAAAATATAAATGCCGAGCTGGAGAACATCCTGAATAATAAAATCTATCGTCAAAAAATGCTTGCCGACTATGACCAGCTCGACGAAAAAATGGGTCACCCTGGTGCATCTGCAAAAACGGCCTCGCTGATTATAAAATATGCTTCAAAAAAGTAAAGCCCTGCAAATTACATGGCTTCACTCGTTTTAGTAGATGTTGTTTTTTATAGGTAGATATATGATGGTCAGGCCACTGACAATGTATGCTGCGCCATAGCCTGTTTCTTGCTTGCTAAAAATGGATTTCTTTCCATAAATGATTTCAGATCATTTGCTAATAAATTTTTTAACTCGTTGTCAAAACGTATCAATAATTTGCTTGCTGCTGGTTTTTTATAAGTTTTCATAGTTTTATCTTTGGTTAATAGTTACTTAGTTTTATCAGTGTCGTTTTCTTCTGTTGTTAAATTATCTTTCCTGCGCTTTGCTTCCTTATATTGCCTTAGCAATTGCTCTTTGTCCCGCTCGTCAGATGACTTGGCTGGCTCTACAGGGTTCTCCCATTCCTTCTCATTGCTTTCGCGCTGTTTTTTGCTTTCAAGTGCCATCCTGTACTGCATTTGATATATAGCATTCCAATTCAGTGCCAAAAATCACAATGATGTAAAAATAATTATCCTTCTGTCTTATTATTATACCCGATGCTGAGAATACAGCTAAAAAGAGCGCACAGTTATAATTGATCTGGCGATGTCGTTTAGTTTAGTGTATAAAATTGTAGTACAGCTGTGTTGTAAACAGTAGTCACGCTTATACTGTTACTGCTTTTACCGGTTTGGGATGATTAAGAAAATGGATGATCAGCGTGAATATGGAGATAGCCATGCCGGTAATGCACACTCCGTTCCATTCATAATTTTTCCAAAGCTGAGTGGCAATGAGGGTTCCTATTGCTCCGCCAATAAAATAAGCAACCATATAAATGGTATTGATGCGGTTACGCGCCTTCGGATCCAATGAAAAAATTATTGATTGATTGGAGATATGAGTAGCTTGTACACCCATATCTAAAACAATTACGCCAATTATCAACCCCGGAATACTGTGCCCTGAGAAAATGAAAATAATAAAGGATACCAAAATCAATAATAAAGTATAACCGGACAACTTATAAGCATCCAATTTGTCACTTAGGCGTCCCATTAAACCTGCGGCAAGGGCTCCAAAGGCGCCTACAAGCCCGAATTCACCTGCCACCGCGCTGCCCATATTGAAATTTTGATGGAGCAAAAACACAATTGTAGTCCAAAATGCGCTAAAGCAGGCAAAGCATAACGCGCCGCGCAAGGCAGCCAGCCTTAGCTTAGGTTCGTGTTTTATCAGGTCGGCAAGGGATGCCATCAGTTTTCCGTAACTGCCTTTATACTCTGGTTCAACTTCCGGCAAAAATAAACCGATCATCAACCACATTAGCAACATTATACCAGCAGCTATATAAAACACTGCGCGCCAACCGAAATATTCGCCAATATAACCACTGAAAGTACGCGACAACAAGATGCCAATTAACAAGCCGCTCATTATTACCCCTATTTTTTTCCCGCGCTCCTCCGGCCTGGCAAGATGGGCAGCCATAGGCACCAGCAGTTGTGGTATCATAGATGAAGCTCCCAAAAGAAAACTGGCAAAAATTAATATATTAATAGATTGCGCAAATGCAGTAACTAAAAGTGAGAAAACAATAAATGCAAAAACAATCAGCATTAGTCGCTTACGCTTAACCATATCCGCCAGAGGCACCAGGAAAAGCATGCCAATAGCGTAACCGATCTGTGTAAGTAAAGACACAAGACCTGCTTTACCCTTACTTGTATGGAAGGTGCGGGCAATATCTTCCAGCAGGGGTTGATTGTAATATAAATTGGCAACCACAAGACCTGTTGCTATCGTCATGATCCACAACGTTAGTGGCGTTAACTCAGGGTGTCTTTTAGCAGGGGAAGTATCAGTCATAGCGTAAACAATTATTTAATCACAAAAATGTTTAAGCATTTTAATAATAATGTTTGATTTAAGCAATTTTTCTCTTTGTCGCTTAAATTTTACTTCGTTAAAAAGCAATTTATTTGTGGTATTCGGGTTTATCCTTTAACATGACGGTAAAAAAATGACTATTATTATAAATAAAAACTGTTTGTTTAAAGCATTCCGCTAAAAAACTGTATTGTTTTATTTAAAAATCAGTAAAAAGTGGGAAATTTTTTAGCCATATCAATCAAAAACGTTAGATTATTAATTTTTTATAACAAAATAAAGTCCTTTCTGCATGTTTTCAATAAATTATTTATTGCCTTTTATATTTAAAATTATTTAAAACAATAAAAAATACAATAATTTAACAATAAATTAACCATTCAATCATAGATGACAAGAATTTTTTAATTTTTTTTAATAATTATTATATTTATAACAAAATGTTTGTATTTTTGACAATCAAACGGTAGCAAATTGGTTTTTTACAAAAAAATTACAAAAAAATGCCAATAATGTTAAATGTTAGTGTTACATTTACACCGTAATAAAAAACAAAATAGTCTTCTCATAATTTAGGTTTATAATTGGTTAGTAAAGGCCCCTGCCCATCAGGGGCTTTACTTGTTTTAAAGAGTTTCAATTAATATAATCTTACAGTTGCCTTGTTGAATATGCCATTTGCTATTATATAACTTTTTACTACTTTTGCCATCCGCAAACGGGGGATTAGCTCAGCTGGCTAGAGCGCTTGCATGGCATGCAAGAGGTCATCGGTTCGACTCCGATATTCTCCTCATTGATA
>JAQBOU010000041.1 GCA_028287865.1 Mucilaginibacter sp.
AAGCAGGGTAATGGTTAGAGAATCAACCAATGCAAGCAGGATCCTGGTGCTCACTTTTGTTGACCTTGTAGATATGTTTGAACAAATTATGGCTACCCATTACGATTATGGCCATATCAGAGAAAAGTTTAAATCAACAGGGCTGCTAACCGATATAGCCGTAATCCTGATGGATATGGCGAATGAAGTAGACAATATTGCTTTTATGGTATTGTCTAACATACGCAGCAAACATACAGGTGATTTTTCCAGAACACTTGAACAATTAAGGTTACGAATTGAAGAAGCAGGCACAAATGATGAGGCTACAAGCACTTTAGCACTAAAAAAAATATTAATAAACCTGCGTGATTTAAATGAAAGAATAAAAAGCATCTACAATTATTATAACTCAAAATCTTCTGAAATTTTAATGGGGACTATGGATAATGAGGAATACTCAAAATTTGTAACCCACCAGGATTATGCACCCCATATTTTTTTTGACAACTTTTCATTTTCTTCTACGGCATTTAAACATGCATTAAGGGTAGCGTTAGTTTGTTTAATTGGCTTTATTACGGCCAAATTTATTGCAATAGGGCACCATAGTTACTGGGTGCTGCTTACCATAATTGTAATATTAAAACCGGGGTTCAGCTTATCAAAGCAACGCAATTATCAGCGGCTTATCGGCACAATTGCGGGTGGCGCTGTTGGGATTGTGATCTTAAAATTCATCCCTGATAAAGATGTTCAATTTATTTTATTAGTTGTACTGATGATGGGAACCTACAGCTTCCTGCGGTTAAATTATGTGGTAAGCGTTATTTTCATGACACCCTATGTGCTTATTCTTTTTAAATTTTTAGGCGTAGGGCTATTGGTTGAAGAGCGTATTGTAGATACTATAATTGGCTCAACCATTGCATTTATTGCCAGCTATCTTATTTTCCCAAGCTGGGAGTCTGACCAGATCCATGACAGCCTGAGGGATGTAATATATGCAAATGTGAACTACCTGATAAAAATTGCGGAAAGCATTTCGGGTATCCCGGTAGGCACCATTGAATATAAACTTGCCCGTAAAGATGTTTTTGTAAAATCGGCCAACTTATCAGCTGCATTTGAGCGGATGACGTCTGAACCCAAAAGCAAACAGAAAAAAATAAAAGAGATCCACAAATTTGTAGTGTTAAATCATATTTTATCATCTTACATAGCAACAATCGCTTCCGGTATCACAGAAAGATCGTCGCATAAAACATCCAATGATAATATTAAAATGCTTAAACGCAGCATTGCTGTACTTAATGATTCCAATAGAAAACTGGATGGGATGGTTATAGATCTCAATTTTGGAAAAACGCTCTTTATGCCTGCTAATGATAACCCCGCGGCAGTACAACAGGATGATCCGTTATTAAAAGAACAGTTAGGATTTATAAATAAGATCAGCAATGACATTGCAAGGGTGACGGAAAATATAATCGGCGATTAGAATTATTTACAATAACTCTGTCGCTAAATTTGCCAGCTCACTCCGCTCTCCTTTTTGTAATGTTATATGGGCATAAAGCGGATGTCCTTTAGCTTTGTCAATCAGGTAGCTTAGTCCATTACTTTCAGCGTCAAGATACGGGGTATCTATCTGGTAAATATCGCCTGTAAAAACAAATTTACTATTTTCGCCGGCGCGTGATATAATGGTCTTCACTTCATGCGGCGTAAGGTTTTGAGCCTCATCAATTATAAAAAATATTTTGCTTAGGGTACGGCCGCGAATAAAAGCCAATGGGGCAACGGTAATTTTATCGGTAGCCACTAATTCATCTATTTTTGCCTGCATTTTATCATCGTCTGCAAACTGGTCTTTAATAAATTTAAGGTTATCCCAAATTGGCGCCATGTAGGGGTCAACTTTTGATTTGATATCGCCCGGTAAAAAACCGATATCCTTATTACTTAAAGGGACAATAGGCCTTGTAACAAAAATTTGCCTGTAATATTTCCGCTGTTCAAGCGCGCTTGCTAATGCCAGTAATGTTTTTCCCGTACCCGCGTTTCCCTGTATAGAAACCAGTTTAATATCCGGGTGAAGCAAAGCGTGAATGGCAAAAGCCTGTTCAATATTTTTTGGGAAAATATTAAATACCGGCTGCTCTGTGATCTTTTCTAAAGCCGCAGTTTTTGAATTATAAAAAACAGGAACCGAGCCCTTTTTACTATTTAAAATGTAAAAATGATTGCTGGTATGCGGTTGTATATCAAAGCTCTCAGCGGGGATGCTTTCTGATTTATTTAGCTGATTTAATAATTTATCGGGCACTTTATCCAAAGTGGTTTCACCGGTATAAAGCTCTGAAAGGTTCTTAATTTTACCGGTTTCATAATCTTCGGCGTGCAGGTTAAGTGCTTTTGCTTTTAACCGCAGGCATATATCTTTTGATACCAGCACCACTTTTTTATGAGGATGTTCTTCCTGAAGACCTAGTGCTGCATTTAAAATCCGGTGATCAATTTTATCCGACCCAAAAACAGCTTCGGCGTCCGCAGCACTATTTTTGGTATCCATAATTACCTTAAAATTACCTTTACTTTTGCCATTCAGGGGTTGCCACTGGTTTATAAGGTGATTGTGAGAAATATCGTCCATTAGCCTGATAAAGCTGCGGGCTTCAAAATTGCGGGTATCATTACCGCTTTTCATGTTATCAAGCTCTTCCAGTACCTGGATGGGAATGGCTACGTCATGTTCCTGAAAATTTTCGAAAGCATTATGGTCGTATAAGATCACCGAGGTATCTAAAACAAATATTTTCGCTCTTCCGTTCGATTTACTTTTACCGTCCTTACTCATGAGCGACTAAATTAACTATTTTCGGGCTTGCTCAAAATATTGCATAGCTAATTAAACCAAAAAAGCTATAAAAGCGAAAACGGAAGCCTCTTCTTTCGATTTGACTTCCGTTTCCATACTCTATGTTTAACCGTAGTTACTCATAAAGCGCCAAGTTTTGTGTACTGACCGATCTGTTATCCTGTTGTTCCTGCGAACATTGATTCTTTCAGTTCATTAGTGGTTTCCGCTTTTTTCCGTAAAAAATTGCAGCCCGTCTAATACCTCGTTTAGTTTTCCTTCATTTTTCAAAGCTTTCGCTTTTTCTTTTTCCGTTAACTACAGGGACTTTACTGATCTTTAGCTCGCCCGAAGGTTTGCCCGATTCAACTATGTAATCCTGTAAGGTTGTCAAAGTACGTCGTTCTTGATGATTCTAAGGTAGCAAGTTAAAGCACATTTGTCAAGTATTTTTTATACTTTTTATTAACATGTTTTTAACAATTTTCTACCCTTAAGTTCTCGTTGATCTATAATAGTTTCGGGCAATATTCAGCCGGTTTTCCACAGTATCAACACGTTAGTTATGCACAGCAAATTTCAAAATATGTTTTTAAGCCCTCTTTTAAAATTCCTAAAAACCTGAATATTCAAAATATATTTAAAAAAACAATGAGTTCTTTTGGATCGACTAACAGATAATTCCGCTATAAATGTCATTATCTGTGATACTTTATAATTAGTTTTAAAACTTGTTAATCCTAAAGTTTTCCTTTAATTATGCATAACATTCAATTAATAACCGCAATTATTAAATCAGCTTCATGAAACGCAACTATTACATCGTGGCACTTATCATGCTTACGTTTTTTGTTATTTCTTTTTTAACAAATATTATCGGTCCCTTATCGCCCGAATTTATCAAGGATTTTAAGTTAAGTGATCTGTTGGCCGGAGTATTGCCCTTTGCATTCTTTATAGCATATGGTGTAATGTCTATTCCATCGAGTATGATGGTTCAAAGATATAACGAGAAAAAGATCATGGTTGCTGCTTTTGTAGTTGCATTTTTCGGAGCATTGCTTTTAGCGGTTGAGCCTAATTATCTTACAGCAGTTTTATCACTCTTTTTGATTGGCTGCGGAATGGCTATGTTGCAGGTTGTTATTAATCCATTGCTCAGAACTGCAGGCGGCGAGGAAAACTACGCTTTTACATCTGTTTTGGCACAACTTATTTTTGGCGGTGCATCCTTTCTGAGTCCGCTGGTATATTCATACATGGTATTAAATAAAAACAGTACAGGAATCTTTGCGATATTAAAAACTGTGGTTCCTGCAAATTTGCCGTGGGTATCGCTTTACTGGCTGTTTGCGGTCATCTGCCTTTTGATGTTTATTGTTTTGTTAGCATCTAAATTTCCGAAAGTTGAACTAGCTAATGATGAAAAAGCCGGGCCATGGAAAACCCATGTGATGCTTTTTAAAAAGCCGGTAGTAATTTTATACTTTATAGCCCTGTTTTGTTATGTTGGCACTGAACAGGGGGTATCTTACTGGATGTCACAATTCTTATATGAATACCATAAGTTTGACCCGCAAATAACCGGGGCAAATGCGGTGGCTTATTTTTGGGGATTAATGACCGCGGGAGGCATTGTAGGTTTATTTCTGCTAAAAATTATGGACAGCCGAAAGCTATTGGTAATCTTTACCATCCCGGCCATTATCGGCTTAACTTTAGGTCTTTTCGGAAGTGCACAAATTTCACTGTATGCATTTCCCATCGTTGGTTTTTTTATGTCGGTAATGTATCCAATCATATTTTCACTCGCCCTTAGTTCGGTTGATGAGCATCATGGCTCTTTCGCAGGTATTTTAGTTACCGGTATTATCGGCGGTGCAGTGGTCCAGGTTCTTATTGGTGGTTTGGGGAACCTGTTTGGCTTGCGCACCGGGATGTTTTTTTTATACATAACCATGGGTTACATACTTAGCATTGGCTTTTGGGCAAAACCACTTGTAACCAACAAAACAATTTTTGATACAAAAGAATAAGTCTTTAATGAAGAACATAAAAATTATTGGTATTGACCTTGGCGCTACCAATATCCGCGGGGCTGTGGTAAATGATGAAGCTATTTCAACTATCATATCAAAACGGATACAAACGAAAGGAACTGAAGAGCAGGTGCTGGGCGATGTTTATGGATTAATTGACGCGCTTATTAGTGATGACGTTAAAGCTATTGGCATTGGCGTGCCAAGCGTGGTTGATGTAAAGCTAGGGATTGTTTATGATGTAGTGCATATCCCGTCATGGAAGGAAGTCCATTTAAAAGAATTGCTGGAAGCCCGTTATCATATTCCTGTATTTGTAAATAACGACGCCAATTGCTTTGCACTGGGCGAGCATTATTTTGGGAAAGGCAAGGATGTTGCTGGTATGGTTGGGTTAACTATCGGAACAGGCCTTGGAGCGGGAATCATCATAAATAACCATCTTTATGCTGGCCAAAATTGTGGAGCGGGCGAATTTGGTATGGTTGATTACCTCGACCAAAACTATGAATACTATTGTAGCGGCTCATTTTTCCAGAACGTTTATGGGCTAAACGGCGAAGATGTTTTCAAAAATGCACAAAACGGTGACCAAACTGCATTAAAGCTATACCACGAATTAGGGGTGCATTTAGGCAACGCCATTAAAATGATCATGTACACCTACGATAGCGAACTCATCATTTTAGGAGGGTCGGTACCATCAGCTTATGAATATTTCGAAAAGACTATGTGGGAACGGATAAAAACATTTGGATTTCCAAAAAGTATTGAACGGCTACAAATCAAAACGTCACAACTGGCAAACAGCGGCATATTGGGTGCCGCTGCTTTATATTTTGATTCGGTTGATTTGAATTTGAAAATTTGAAGATGTGGTAATTTGAAAATTATTTTTTACGTCTTTTATCTTATTACGAAATCCATTTTCAAATCTTCAAATTACCACATTTTCAAATCCCGGATTATCTTGTATAATTCGGCGCTTCTTTGGTTATCGTAATATCGTGCGGATGGCTTTCTCTCATTCCGGCTGCGGTAATACGTACAAACTTGGCTTGTTGCAAATCTTCAATAGTTGCAGCACCGCAATAGTGCATCCCTGCACGCAATCCGCCTATGTACTGGTAGATTACCTCGGCAAGCGTACCTTTGTATGGTACACGCCCAACAATACCCTCAGGCACCAGTTTAGTTACTACGTCGGTTTCATCCTGAAAATAACGGTCTTTTGAACCTTTATCCATTGCCTCAACAGAGCCCATGCCGCGGTAAGATTTAAACTTACGGCCTTCGTATATGATGGTTTCACCTGGTGATTCTTCCACACCGGCAAATAATGAACCAGCCATGATGGAGCTTGCTCCTGCTGCTATCGCTTTAACAATATCGCCAGTTTGTTTGATCCCGCCATCTGCTATAACCGGAATTCCACGCCCCAACAATGCCTGGGCACATTCATAAACGGCAAACAACTGCGGTACGCCAACACCTGCCACAATACGGGTAGTACAAATGGAACCAGGACCAATACCAACCTTTACTGCATCAGCACCGGCATCAGCCAGTGCGATTGCTGCTTCGCGGGTTGCAATATTTCCAGCTATTACTTGCAGCTCAGGGAATAAAGCTTTCACATTTTTAACCATTTCAATAACTCCTTTTGAATGGCCATGTGCTGTATCAACTGTAATTACGTCTACACCGGCACTTACCAGGGCTTTTACGCGATCGATATTTTCCGCAGACACACCAACGGCGGCACCTACGCGCAAACGTCCAAATTCGTCCTTACAAGCGCTTGGGAAGTTTTTAAATTTCTGAATATCTTTAAAAGTAATCAGCCCTTTTAATACACCATCATTATTTACTACCGGGAGCTTTTCAATTTTATGGCTCTGCAAAATCTCTTCGGCCTGGAAAAGCGTGGTGCCCTCAGGTGCAATGATCAGGTTTTCGCTGGTCATTACCTCGCTTACCGGGCGGCTCATTTCTTTTTGAAAACGCAGGTCGCGGTTGGTGATGATCCCTTTTAATTTATGATCCCCGTCAATAATAGGAATTCCCCCTATTTTAAATTCGCGCATTATTTTTACCGCATCAGCAACCGTTGAGGCCTCGTGCAGCGTTATAGGGTCCTGGATCATGCCGCTTTCTGAACGTTTTACTTTACGTACTTCATCAGCCTGTGCCTGTATGGTCATGTTTTTATGAAGAATACCAATCCCTCCTGCCTGTGCAATAGCAATAGCCAGTGACGATTCAGTAACAGTATCCATAGCTGCAGAAAGTATAGGAATATTTAGCCGGATTTTTTTAGTAAGATACGAGCTGGTGTCAACATCGCGTGGTAAAACTTCTGAATATGCCGGGAGTAGTAAAACGTCGTCATAAGTTAATCCTTCGGCGACAAATTTGGAGGGGTCTAATTGCATAGCAAATATTGTTATTTGCCGGGCAAAGCTACTTAATTATTTCGGATTTCGGAAGTTAGATTTCGGAATTACCGGAGGAATTTGAAAATAAGACAATTTAATGATTGAATAAATCTACAATATTCAAGGCAAACGCATTAAAATAATTTAGAATGTTGGATTAAATTAGTTTAGGGAGGCTCTTATGGAGCCATAATATCAGGATTGCGTCATTTCTATAACAGGCGACTCCTACGGAGTCAAATTGATCTTACAAAATGGGTTATTTGGCTTCGGTGGAGCCTCCTGTTTATAGAAAAGAAAAC
The DNA here is from genome assembly GCA_028287865.1 of Mucilaginibacter sp. GTDB lineage: Bacteria > Bacteroidota > Bacteroidia > Sphingobacteriales > Sphingobacteriaceae > Mucilaginibacter. Next base: position 7,619 of record JAQBOU010000041.1, read on the forward strand.
GGAAAAGTTTAGGGCTCCATTAGGAGCCTCCTCTATGCTGCTGTTTTTAGAGCGACAATGGACAGAATTTTTAATGCGTTGCCCTGCTACAATATTTAAATAAATGTTGTTCTATGGGTATAAATTATTTCCATAAATCTTTGGTAGCTATCTTTCCCGTTTTTAATATCTTCTCTGCCTTGAAGAACTTTCAACAAATTCGGGATCATAAGGGCTCTTTTCAGATTTAAAATCAATCTTCATGGCTTTTTATAATCAACGTTTCCATATACAAATTCAAATAATCACATCTTCAAATCAATACTTCCCCACTATCACTTTGTAAAACTTATCAAAGTTTAAATATTTGCCCGCAAGCTGTTGCAACTGAGCCGGAGTAATGGTTTTAACTACTTCCACATACCTGTCATAATAATCGTAATCAAGCCCTGCGAAATACAGATTTTTAAATTTGTCAGCATGCGAGAAGACGTTTTCAAGGCTACCTAATAGCGAGCCCAGCAAAAAGTTGCGCACCAGTGATAGTTCGTCATCAGCAATAAGTTCAGTTTGTAACCTGGTCAGTTCCTTTTCAATTTCAGTTACTGCTGCCTTACAAACATCGGCACCCACCTCTGTTGCTATAAACAAGGCGCCGCCGTGTTTTAACGAGCTCATGCCCGAGCCAATGCCGTAGGTATAGCCTTTATCCTCGCGGATGTTAGCCATCAGCCTTGAGCCAAAATATCCGCCTAAAATAGTATTTAACATTTGCAAGGCCGGAAAATCAGAATGGCAACGATTTATGGCGGGAATCCCCATCCGGATAGCGGATTGCAGGGCATCGGGCTTTTCGGTAAAATAAAAGTGCTCTTCAGCGGCCTTTACTTCGGGCTGTGTAGTATCAACTACTAAACCTGAATTTGTCCAGTCTGTATTAAAAGTATCGGTTATCAGATCCAGTATGGCGGGTTCTATCTTCCCTGCAATAATAACGGTACAATTAGACGGCTGATACATCTGCTTAAAAAATGACGGCATATCGTCCCGGTGCAGGGTTTTATAAGTGTCGGG
>JAQBOU010000062.1 GCA_028287865.1 Mucilaginibacter sp.
GTAACTATTGATGCGATGGGTTGCCAAACAGCGATAACCAAACAAATTAAGGAGGCCGGAGCGGATTACGTTATTGCCGTTAAGGGCAATCAGGGATAACTGGAACAAGACGTCGAAGACACCTTGCGCTTTTGCAGTCCGGTATCGCAGTACAAAGATGTAGACGCCGGGCATGGCCGGGTAGAAACCCGCACCTGTTGGCTATACACTTACCTTTCTCATGTTCAGCAGCTTGAACGCTGGGCTGGGTTGAAAGCTATTATCTGCGTGGAAGCTGTTCGTTACCTCAAGGCTTCACAAACGAACAAAAAGAGAAACGTTATTATATTACCAGCATGGGTGCTAATGCAGAAAAACTAAAATCTCTGATTTGTCAATCCACGCTATGCCCTCTTCAAATTGTTACATGATTCATATACCTGATATTAATTATTGCTATAACTTAGTTGCTCAATTATAACCCAATTATGAAAAAGTCACTTTTGCTGTTTGCCGCAATTTATTGCCTGGGCAATACGGTTTACGCACAACGTTCAAATAAATGGCAATATTTGTTCAACGGAACTTCTGTAAATGAATTACGGGGCTACAAAATGGATACTTTCCCCGACGCCTGGAAGGTTGAAAACGGCGCATTGGTTGCGCAGACCAACGTTCCTAATGTAGACCTGGTGACAAAAGATACTTATACCAATTTTGATTTAACATTGGAATGGGCGGTATCTGTAGGCGGCAACAGCGGCATATTTTATAACGTTCAGGAAAATTCGAGCCATGAATCGGGCAATGGCAATAGTCCTAACTGGCTGGATAATTTTGAATTTCAACTACTGGATGACATTGGTTTTAACGATCATGAGCCCAGGCGCTCGGCAGGCTCATTGTATGATTTAATTACACCGCAAAACAAACACCTTAAACCTGTTGGTGAATATAATACTGCCCGCTTACTGGTAGATCACGGGCATGTGGAGCAATGGGTAAATGGCGAAAAGGTGGTAGAATATGAACTTGGATCTAAAGAGCTGAATGATCTGATCAGTAAAAGCAAGTACCGGAACAATCCTAATTTTGCCAAATCTACCAGCGGCCATATTATGTTTCAACATCACGGCCAAAAGGTATGGCTGAAGAATATAAAAATAAAGCGGTTATAGAAAGATACCGTTTTTCCAGTTTCTTTGGGATAGTGTAATAATAATTGAGCTATTTAATATTCCGTACGTTTTTGATTTTCTGAACCTCCCGGCAACAAAAAAAGCGTTCCGTATCTCACCCCGGAACGCTTTGTTAAGATTAAAAAATCAATAACAATCAACTAAATCCAGGCCGGTATCTTACCCCCGGCCTTTTCTCATGTTCCCTTAGGGAACCCTAAGCTCTTTATGTGATACCGGCGTGGTACTCTTTTTTCTTTTCGTTGATAAGACGCCTCTCTGACACAGATTGTTACAGGATAAATACTAATCAGCTGATGGGCCGCCCGGACCACCACCCGGAGGCGGACCACCAGGGCCACCACCGCCCGGCGGACGACCGCCAAAGCCTCCAGGTCCCATATTTGGCGCTTTACCGGCCATCTTCTGAAAACGGTATGTAAAAGTTAGCAGGTAATAACGGCCCAGCCTGTTAACATTTGTCTGGGTAATATAATTGCCGTTTTGGGTGCTGGTATAACCGGTATTTTGGTTAAAAGCATCCATCAATGATAAACGCAGCGTAGCCATGTTGCCTTTTAAGAACCTTCGCTCTATGTAAGTGTTAAATATATTGGGGTTTGTTGAACCCTTGTAACCATAATAAAGTGTTTTTGAATAATCGTAGCTGTAGGTCCAATCCTTCCATATATAACTTTTACCATTTACGCCCAGTACCCATGTCCTAAAGTTGTCCTGGATACCTGGCTGGTTAATAGAGTTTTTGGATGAGTTTATGCTATAGGTGGTATTTAACTCAGCATCAATAATATCAGTAATATCAACCCTGAAACGTGCACCCTGCGATGCAACAATGGTTTTGGCAATATTTTTTTCGGTAGTCATGTCATCGGTAGCTGCGTCTACATTGGTGATGTAGGATATATTATTATTGTAGGATAAGTTACCTATAAAAAACAGGTTGTACTTACGTTTATCCCATGGCTTGGCAAATACGTAAAATGCCTGGGCCGAATAATAACCGGGCGCATTTAAATAGTTGGTAGCTACAGTACCTGCCAATTTGCTGTTGGGCGTATAAATACGGGGATAGTTAGTTGTATTTGAAACAATTTTGTTATCTGTTTGCACAAAAGAGAAATTGCTGAAGAATACATTACCCGACTGGAAATTAAACTTATTGTACCGTATGGAGAAACTATTGTTATACTCCGGTTTCAGATCAGGGTTGCCGGTTATAGGGTATGATGCGTTTGAGAAATCGGTAACTGGCTGCAGCTCCGAATAAGTGGGCTGATTGCTGCTGCCGCTATAGTTGGCACTTAGCGACTGTGTACGCGAAAGATTATAGATAAAATGCGCGTTTGGAGAAAAGTTGAATGCCTGTACACGGGTTGCACCGCTTATTGGTGAGCTGCCCTCCAATAACGACGGCTGCGCAGTTACCCCTAAAACATAATTATATTTCTTTTCAATAAAACGGTAATTTAAACCAAAACGATTAGTTATAAAAGTGAAATTATATTGATTGCTCAGCAACGCATAATTATTTGTTTGCCCGGTTGAAGTTAAGGTATCCGTTTCCTTATCAGCCGTAGTATAAGAATGTTTGTAGTTGTAGTTCACCTCAATGTAGGAGCGTCTGGATATTGGCTCAATGTAGGAAAAATACGCACCCACGGTATCAGTACGGCTGTTAGTATTAATAAACTGATCTAAAGGTGCGTTTACAGCGCCTGAAAGATAAGTATAAACAGGGTTTTGATACTGGTTACTTGTGGAGCGGCCTGTACCTGCATTTACACTAAAATTGCGGCCATGCCCGTTAAACCTATGGTTATAAAGTACATTTATGCCATAGTTTGGCGCTGATGAATGGCTTAACGTTTTATAGTTATAATTAGATAAGGTAGCGGTATCATTAGCCAGTAAATTAGATCCGTTTTGCGTGGTATTTAATCCGGCATAAGAATACGAGGGGCTTATCTTTAAATAATTAACGGTGTCGGGCTTGTACTCCATATTGAAAGTAAACCTGTGGTTCTTTTTTTGATCGGTTTCAGTATTGTTTTGCGTGTTTGTACTCGGGTTGGTAAGCGAAATATTATTTTGAAGCGTTGAACTGATGGTATTCACAGTATTGTCTGAAAAGCTATAGCTGCCATAAACAGTGATCTTTTTCCCCCACGAATCGCGGTAATTAAACCCGATGGACCGTGCGGTAGTAATACCATTGGTTACGTTATTGCTCCCCGGCGGGCCTCCGCCGCCACCTGTTCTGCCACCGCCGCCGCCGCCACCAAAGTTAAACAGGTTAGTATTGGTGTTGTTAAGATTGCCTAATACAGCTATTTGCTGGTTACCTTCAAAACTAAATAAATTTGCTTGTGCCAAAAACCGGTTAGCATCTTTAGTACCGTCTATTTGTGGTATGGCATCCCGCCCGTCGCCTGCGCTTACCTGGCCGAAATACCCGTGGTTACGGCTGGGTTTTATATTGATATTTAATATCGTTTCGGGCTCACCACTTTTTATACCGGTTAAGTTAGCCTGGTCGCCATAATCATTTACCATTTGCACACTTTGAACGGCATCGGCAGGCAGGTTTTGTGTGGCAGTTTTTAAATCGCCTCCAAAAAAGTCCTTTCCGTTAACCCTTACTTTGGTAACGCTTTTTCCCTGGAAGGTGATGTTTCCGCTTGCATCCACGTCGGCACCGGGAATTTTCTTTATCACATCCTCAATAGGTGCACCATCCCGTACCTTATAGGCAGCGGTATTAAACTCTACCGTATCTTCTTTTATTTTAACCGGTATCACGTCGGATATTACCACTGTATTCAGCATAGTGGTGGAAGCCTTTAAAATTATCGGCCTTAAAAAAACCGGCTGGTTGGTATTATCCATTACAAAATGGCGTTTTATGGGCTCAAAGCCGATAGACTGTATTACCAAGCTGAACTGGTTTGTTTTAATCCCGGGAAATACAAAAGCCCCTTTTGCATCGGTTATAGTGGTAGAGCTGTCGGTGCCCGTTAAAATTTTAACGGTTGAACCGGGTAAGGTAATTTTTGTCGAATCCGTTACTGTGCCATGCACATCGCGGCCCGTTTGTGCATCGGCTTTCAGGCTGGCAAATAACGTGACAATTATAAAGAGGTATAAAAATTTCATGCTTATTTAATTTAGATACTGCAAATCAATATCAAACCTCATCCATTAAAAAACAGAATAGACAGGGGCTTTAAATAAGTAGATAAAAGGCTCTATTTGTACTATAAAAGCCTGGGTTTAACACGCATGAAACAACAGTAGTGCTTTAAAGATGATTATCAGTCGCCGGTCGGTAAGTTTCGCCTGCTGATAGATTATTATTGGCTTTATGGCGCTTACATTTGTAATATTGTTGTTAGTTAAGTAGTTGATTAAGTGAATGAATGATTAAGTTTCAGTATTTTACCTGCAAACAACAACCTGATCGCCCCGGTCAACTTATTTAACTTAATCAACTAAAACCATGATCGTTATAAAATCAAAGAGCAAGCTGGTAACCATAATTATCCATGTATTAATATGGGCGGTTTTCGGTCTGATATTTTTCTTTCAGCCGCTGACATTTAACATCGCCGTGCCCTACCAGCTCTGGATAAAAAACGGCATTACGTTTGGCTTACTGGTAATTGCCTTTTATTTAAATTCGTTTGTATTGGTGCCCCGGTTTTTATTAAAAAATCATACTGGTATTTATTTGCTGATAGCGATGAGCATTGCCGCTATCATAGTACTGTTAAACGGCTATGTAGATTATTGGCTAAACCTGCGTCAGTTAATGGAGGTGGCGTTTCACAAAATGGGCCCTCTAAAGCATCATGGACATGGCTATCACTGGGATCCTTTTATACTGGCATCCTTAATTGGCACCAGCGCATTGGTTATAGGTATTGGCACCAGTATCACTACCATACAAAAATGGCAGCACGATAAACAGGTTCACCAGGATATGGAACAGGACCGGGTAACGTCTGAGCTATCATTCCTGAAGGCGCAGATCAATCCGCACTTCTTCTTTAATACGCTTAACAATATTTATGCCCTTACGCTTATAAACGCCGATACCTCGCGTAAAGCCATTCACCAGTTATCAAGGATGATGCGTTATGTTTTGTACGATACCCAAAACGCTACCACCCTGCTAAGCCAGGAGATTGCTTTTGTAAAAGATTATATCAGCCTGATGCAACTGCGGTTAACTGATGTTGTTAAAATAGAACTTGACTCCCCTACGGTGCTTAAGGACATGGCCATGGCACCCATGCTGTTTTTGCCATTTGTAGAAAATGCTTTTAAACATGGGGTAAGCGCTACCCAGCCAAGCTTTATCAACATAACCATCGAACAAAATAATTCCCTGGTGGAATTAAAGATAGACAATACCATTATTAAGGAACAAAGTAATAACTTAGAGGAAGGCAGTGGCATAGGGCTTAATAATACCAGGCGCAGGCTTGACCTTTTATACCCCGGTAAATATACCCTGAAAATAGATGAATTTACTGCCGCCAACGTTTATTCCATTCACTTAACGCTCGATCTGTCATGATTTTAAATTGCATAGCTGTTGATGATGAACCGCTGGCGCTTGGCCTGGTAGCTTCGTTTGTTGAACAAACACCGTTCCTGAAACTTGCCGGTAAATTCTCCAGCGCAGTGGACGCGTTAAAGGCCATTCACTCACAAAAAATTGATGTGCTGTTCCTGGACATCCAGATGCCTGATTTGAACGGCATAGAGCTGGCACGCGTGCTTGATAACAGCAAAAGCAAACCCCGCATCGTTTTTACTACCGCTTATAACCAGTTTGCACTGGAAGGCTACCGCGTGGACGCGCTCGACTATCTGCTGAAACCTTTTAACTATGAAGAGTTTTTGCACGCCGCCAATAAAGCATTAGCCTATTGTGAGTTGCTCGAAAAATCAAATACGCCTGCAACAGTTACCACTGCTACTGCTCCCGAAGAGCGTATAGAAGACGAGTACCTGTTTTTAAAGGTAGAATACCAGCTGGTGCGCATCGCTCTAAGTGATATCCTTTATATTGAGGGCTTAAAGGATTATGTAAAAGTTTGGCTCAAAAGCGCCGAAAAGCCAGTACTATCCCTCACCAGCCTTAAGTCGCTTGAGGAGAAGTTGCCGTCCAGGCGTTTTATGCGTGTGCATCGCTCCTTTATCGTTTCGTTGGATAAGATCAATTCCATTACCCGCAATGCCCTGCAGATAGGCAAGATCAATATTAGCGTAGGCGACCAGTACAAAGAAAACTTCAGCCATTTTTTGAGTAAGTGGGTATAAGTTGCGCCACCCAAAAAAAATTACCGGTTTGCTGTAACAAATTTCATTTAGCGGAGACTTAACAGGTAAAGGCAAATCATAAAAAACACCGCTGTTGATGGAGATAGTTTGCAGCTGCCCGGAATAAATAGTTAATTTATGTGTGTAAATTTTAAGTCACAAATGCTGTTATCTTTGCCGACCGGATTATTCTGATTAATTATCACGATTTTAATGAACATCAATAATATTTTATATCCTATCTATTGCTTGCGAATCTGCCTCCGCCTAAACGAAAAAATGATTGTTTTGGCACTACCGGGTTTATTGTTTCTTTTTTCATGCGGTAACAAAGGCCAGCAGAATAATGGTGGAAATGCACAAGCTATACCAACTTATAAGGTAGTTACTTTACATCCACGCCCGGTAACCTTAAGCACTGATTATCCGGCAAGTATCCAGGGTCTTCAAAACATCGAAATAAGACCCAAGGTGGATGGCTACGTAGAAAAAATTTATGTTGATGAAGGCTCAATAGTTAAAAAAGGCCAGCTATTATTTAAGATAAAAGCCCCGCAATATGAGCAGGAAGTGCGTACTGCCGAAGCAGGAATAAAAACTGCAGAAGCCGATATAAACGCCGCCACTTTACAGGTTAATAAAGTTAAACCGCTGGTTGAAAAAGAGATCATCAGCCGTTATGAACTTGAATCGGCCCAATATACACTTCAATCAAAGCAGGCCGCCCTGGCCCAGGCCAAAGCCGCATTGGAAAACGCACGGGTTAATTTAAGTTACACCACCATTGTAAGCCCGGTTGACGGCGTGATAGGCTCACTGCCTTATAAATTAGGGAGCCTGGTTACCAGCACTACTACCGATCCGTTAACTACTGTTTATAACACCGCTACCGTATATGCCTATTTCGCGATGAATGAAAAACAGTTGCTTGATTTTAGTCGTGACAGTAGCAGCAATACAATCTTTCGTTCCAAATTAAATAACATCCCGCAGGTTACGCTTGTACTGTCTGACGGTACCGGCTATGCCTATAAGGGAAAGGTTGAAACCGTGAACGGCCTTATCAATACCAGTACCGGTTCAGCTAATTTCAGAGCTGCATTTGTTAACCCAATGGGACTGTTACGCAGTGGCAGCAGTGCAATTATCAGAATACCCAAGACAATTAAAAGTGCTGTAATAGTTCCGCAGAATGTAACCTATGAACTGCAGGACAAGCGTTTTGCCTACCTGATTGACAGCCACAACAAGATAAAAAATGTCGCCATTACCGTTATGGAGAATACGCCGGGACAGTTTTATATTATAACAGGAGGACTACAAAGCGGCGACAGGATTATTGCCGAGGGCGCAAATAATTTAAAGGATGGAACGGAAATTAAGCCGGTTGAAGTGAAGGATGAAACGCTTTATAAAGGACTTAATTAACCGCGAAGAGCAACAAAACGCAATTACGTCAAAAGGAAAAAATTCCAATAATGAGCGCGCAGGATATTGCCGCTCTGCACACAAAAAGATATGTTAAAAAGATTCATAGAGCGGCCCGTATTATCCACTGTTATTTCGGTATTGCTTGTTATTCTGGGTGTAATTGGGTTGGTGAACCTTCCTATTTCACAATACCCGGATATTGCCCCGCCAACCGTGCAGGTATCTGCCAATTATAGCGGCGCCAATGCTGATGTAGTGCTTAAAAGTGTGATCATCCCATTAGAAGAACAGATTAACGGGGTAGAGAACATGACCTATATGACGTCATCTGCAGGCAACGACGGTTCAGCATCTATTTCTATCTTTTTTAAGGTAGGTACCAACCCTGATCTTGCTGCTGTAAACGTTCAAAATCGTGTATCACGGGCCACCAGTCTTTTGCCGCAGGTAGTTACCCAGGCAGGCGTTACGGTAGCTAAAAGCCAAAATAGCAACCTGCTGATATTTGTATTATCGAGTGATAACAAAGCTTTTGATGCAACATTTTTGCAAAACTATGCGAAGATAAACCTGGTACCGGCCATACAGCGTGTAAATGGCGTGGGCAATACACAGATCTTCACCTCGAGGGATTATTCCATGCGGATATGGTTAAAGCCGGATGTAATGTCGCGGTATGGGCTTATCCCTGATGATATAACCAATGCGTTAAACGAGCAGAACATTGAAGCTGCGCCAGGTAAGTTCGGGGAAAATAGCGATGAATCTTTTCAATATGTGATAAGATATACCGGGAGGCTAAAAAATGCTACGGAATTTGGCAATATCATTTTAAAATCAGTAGGAAAAGGGCAATTATTGCACTTAAACGATGTGGCACGCATTGAGCTTGGTGCAATGGATTATTCTGTCGACCTGAAAACAAATGGGCTGCCTTCCATCGGCGTGGGGATTACACAAGCGTCAGGATCCAATGCCCGTGATGTGATAAACGAAACAAAAAGCATTCTCGAAACCGCATCGGCATCCTTTCCCAAAGGGTTAAAGATCACTTACATGGTTGATGCCAACGAATACCTGAACGCCTCTATCGAAAAAGTGATCAGCACACTGATTGAGGCCTTTATATTGGTGTTTATTGTTGTATTTATTTTCCTGCAGGATTTCCGTTCAACACTTATCCCTGCTATTGCGGTACCGGTGGCTATTGTAGGCACTTTCTTCTTTTTAAACCTGTTTGGTTTTACCATAAACCTGCTCACGCTGTTTGCGATGGTACTGGCAATAGGGATTGTTGTGGATGATGCTATTGTGGTGGTTGAGGCCGTGCACGCCAAATTGGACAAAGGCTACAAGTCGGCCCGTAAAGCTTCGGTAGATGCGATGAGCGAAATAGCCGGGGCCATTATCTCCATTACCCTGGTTATGTCGGCTGTATTTTTGCCGGTAACCTTCATTTCCGGATCAACAGGTGTATTTTATAAGCAATTTGGAATCACGCTTGCGGTAGCTATTCTCCTATCGGCAGTAAACGCTCTTACCTTAAGTCCGGCTTTATGTGCCATACTTTTAAAGCCTCACTCCGAAGAGCATAAAAAGAAACGCTGGTTTAACTGGTTCTATACCCGCTTTGATACTGCTTTTTTCACTGTGGTTACTAACTATAAACGCTCTGTAGGCTTTTTAGCCAACAAAAAATGGATCGTAATAATTGTAATAGCCGTATTCGCCATATCCTTAGGCATTCTTATTAAAACTACCCCGTCAAGCTTTGTTCCCAGCGAAGACCAGGGGACAATTTTCGCCAGTATCAGTTTGCCGCCTGCTTCGGGCATGCAGCGTACATCCGCTATTACCAAACAGATCGATAGTATGGCCCGCGCGTTGCCGTCGGTAGAAAAATCTTTACAGATAGTAGGGTTTAACTTTTTAGCCGGAAGCGGCAGCGCTTACGGCATGGTGATCATCAAACTAAAAACGTGGGATCAAAGGAAACATGACAATATTCAAAGCGTTATTGGGCAGCTATATTCAAAAATCGGGGGTCTTCATGAGGCTAATATTTTCTTCTTCTCCCCGCCAACCATACAGGGCTTTGGCGCAGGCAGTGGTTTTGAATTTCAGTTGCAGGATAAAGGCGGCCACACACCATCCGAACTGTTTAAAGTAACCAGCGACTTTTTGGCTGCGTTAAATAAACGCCCTGAAATTCAGAACACCAATACTTCATTTAACCCAAATTTCCCCCAATACCAGGTTGATGTAAACGTAGCTAAGTGTAAAGAGGCGGGCATATCGGTAAACTCGGTGGTTAATACGCTGCAGGGTTATTACGGCGGCTTGTACGCCTCTAACTTTAACGAATTTGGCAAGCAGTACAGGGTAATGATTCAGGCCGATTATGCTTACCGGGCTAATCCGACGGGTTTAAATAAAATTTTTGTACGCAGCGACAATGGCACTATGGCGCCCATTACCGAATTTATCACCCTTACAAAAGTATTCGGGCCCGAATCAATAGAACGGTTTAATTTGTTTACAGCCGTATCAGTTACCGGCCTGCCAAACCCCGGTTACAGCACCGGCGATGCCATTGCGGCCATAAAAACCGTGGCTGCTGAGAAACTGCCGCCGGGCTATGGTTACGATTTTTCGGGACTAACGCGCGAAGAAATATCATCGGGCACACAATCCCTGTACATATTTATTCTTTGCCTGGTATTTGTTTACTTTTTGCTGAGCGCGCAATATGAAAGCTATATCTTACCATTTGCCGTGCTGTTATCCTTGCCCATCGGGTTAACCGGCACCTATCTTTTTGCGAAGATTGCGGGCATCGACAGCAATATTTATGTGCAGATCTCGCTCATTATGCTTATCGGGCTGCTGTCTAAAAATGCTATCCTAATTGTTGAGTTCGCGCTCGACCGCAGGCGTGCCGGGATGAACATTGTGCAAGCCGCAATTGAAGGCGCCGAAGCCCGTTTACGCCCCATATTAATGACCTCCTTTGCCTTTATTTTTGGTATAATGCCCTTAATGTTCTCAACCGGGGCAGGTGCCTTTGGTAACCGCTCCATTGGTACCGGCGCTGTTGGCGGCATGTTTATAGGTACTGTTGTGGGTGTTTTTGCTATACCTATCCTGTTTATTATTTTTCAAACCCTGCAGGAAAAAATACGCAGCAAGCGTGAGGATGATGAGGATGACGACGCTATAACAACTGCCGTTTAAATATCACAAAAAAGACAATGAGCAAATACTGTTTAAAATATAGTTGTTTAGTACTGATGCTGATAAGCGTGTCGCTGTCATGTAAGGTAACAAAACCTTACAGTCGGCCCCGGCTTAACACCAGCAACCTTTACCGTGAACAAAGCAACACCGATACTGCAACCATTGCAAACATGCCCTGGCAAAGTTTATTTGCTGATACGGTTTTAAAAGGCCTGATACGTGAAGGCTTATCCCAAAACCTGAATTTAAAAATCGCCATACAAAAAATAGCTGAAGCGCAGGCCTCCCTGGGGCAAAGTAAAGCTGCCTTTTACCCGTCATTAAGCGGCAATGCAAGCATTACCCGGTCAGATCAATCGGCAGCAAGCTTAAATTATCCGCCCGGTATAAACATCAGCACTTTAACCACCATCTACCAGCTTGGCCTGAGCACATCGTGGGAAGCGGATGTATGGGGGAAATTAAAGAGCGCAAAAAAAGCGGCCTTTGCTAATCTATTACAAACTGATGCCGCTAAAAGAGCCGTACAAACCCAGTTGATAGCCGATATTGCCAAAAACTATTATACATTGCTTGCACTTGATAAACAG
>JAQBOU010000074.1 GCA_028287865.1 Mucilaginibacter sp.
TTATTAGCTCAAAAAAATCCCTGATCTTTTTTAGTTTGATATATAGCAGTTGCGAGGCGCCATTTTGTCGGCTTATTTCAGGCAACTCGTCCCCCAGGCTTGCAAAGATTTGAAACATAAAGGTAACATTACCATTTACCATCATCGCCCAAACCAAATCACTGCCGGCTTCGGGTACTGTCATAACCAATTGAAAGCCTATTGACTTGTAAAAGACAATGGTTTCATCCATACTGTTAACAAAAATATTGGGCGACAGGCTTTCCATGAGTTTTCAATTTGTAAGTAAAATTATTTTTTTATTTCGGATATCGGATGTTCCGTTTCGGATTTATTTAATTTCGAATCAATAGTTCACTAAATTACTAATTGTATGTCATTAACAGGAGATTTTGAAGCCTATCGTACCAAAATGAACGACAGGATAATGGAAACGGCCAATACCAATATAAAGCGCTTTTTTGCTTTGGATACTACCACTTATGCCGATGGCGCATTGGATATAAAAACCAAAGAAATGCTGGGCCTTGTGGCGTCGATGGTTTTACGATGCGACGATTGTATTAAATACCACTTAGGTAAATGCCATGAAGCCGGTGTAAACCATGATGAAATGAACGAGATATTTATGATAGCCAATTTGGTTGGCGGATCAATTGTGATACCACATTACCGGAGAGCGGTGGAATATTGGGATGAATTGTTGGAGTCGTGAGTCTTTAGTCTTGAGCCCTGAGTTATAACAATGGATCACTTTTAAAATCCGAAAAATTTAACGACTTTCGGCTTGACCTAATTCTTAAATATGAGTTCGTTTAGAGATCTTATTGCATATAAAAAAGATTTTTCACTATCTATGGAAATTTTCTTTATTACGAAAAGCTTCCCTAAGGAAGAGACTTTTAGCCTCATTGACCAAATCAGAAGGTCTTCGAGATCAGTTTTTGCTTCCATTGCCGAAGCATATAAAAAACGAAGGTACCCTAATCACTTTATAAGTAAGCTTACAGATGCCGATATGGAAAACGGCGAAACACAAGCCTGGTTAGATGCTTCTCTGGCGTGTAATTATAATTAATAAAGAAAAACATACGGAACTTAATCAGCAAAGTGAAGAAGTAACACGTTTATTAATTTATATGATAAACAATCCTGATAAATTTAAATAGACAAATGACTCAAGACTTAAGACTCAAAACTCAGGACTTAAAACGCTGCACCTGGCCCGGCAGTGATCCGCTTTATATCAAATACCATGATGAAGAGTGGGGTAAGGAAGTTCATGATGATAAAAAGCTGTTTGAATTTCTGATACTGGAATCTGCGCAGGCGGGACTTAGCTGGATAACTATTTTACGCCGCCGTGCGGGTTACCGCAAAGCTTTTGCTGATTTTGACGTGAAAAAAGTAGCCGCCTTTGATGCAGATGATGTTGAACGCTTAATGAACGATGCGGGCATTATCCGTAACCGTTTAAAAGTTTTATCGGCCATCAGTAATGCAAAGCTGTTTATTGAAGTACAAAAGGAGTTTGGCTCGTTCGACAAATACCTGTACAGCTTTATGCCGGATGGTAAACCTATTATCAATCAGCCTGGCAGTATCCCGGCAAGCACGCCAATATCTGATGCGATTAGCAAGGATATGAAAAAACGTGGCTTTAAGTTTTTTGGCACCACCATTTGCTATGCTCACATGCAGGCAACCGGTATGGTGAATGACCACCTTGCGGATTGCAGCTTTAAATAATTGTCATGAATTTTATCGGTTAAAACCGAATTACACGAATTGGAAGATGTATGTAATTCGGTGTAATTGTGTGCAGTTAGTGAAACTTTTAATTCTATTTTTGCATTAACACCTCGCATCAGAACCTTGCCAAATTAATTCGTGTAATTCGGTAAAATTCGTGCAATTAGTGAATAAACATGAAAAAACTATTTCTTTTGGATGGCATGGCGCTTATTTACCGGGCGCACTTTGCTTTGAGTAAAAATCCTCGTTTTACTTCGGCTGGTTTAAATACATCGGCGGTTATGGGGTTTACCAATACACTGCTGGAAGTATTAAGAAAGGAAAAGCCAACCCACATGGCCGTTGTGTTTGATACCGATGCCCCTACCGAACGCCATACCGACTTTGAGGCTTATAAGGCCCATCGCCAGGCCATGCCGGAGGATCTGTCGGCAGCGCTGCCCTATATATTTAAAGTGGTGCTGGGATTTAATATTCCGTTAATAACATCCGATGGTTATGAGGCTGATGACATTATCGGCACCCTTGCCAAAAAAGCGGAAGCAAAAGGCTACCAGGTTTATTGCATGACACCCGATAAGGATTTTGCTCAACTGGTATCCGAAAACATACGCATCTACAAACCTGCCCGCATGGGTAACGATATGGAAATACTCGGGGTGAAGGAAGTGCTGGAGAAATGGGAAATTGAACGTGTAGAGCAGGTGATTGATATTTTGGGTTTATGGGGCGATGCGGTTGATAATATCCCCGGTATTCCCGGCATTGGCGAAAAAACGGCCAAGGTATTGATCAAGCAATATGGATCTGTAGAAGAGATCATTAACCACAGTCACGAATTAAAAGGCAAACAACGCGAAAATGTGGAGCAATTTGCCGAACAGGGCTTGTTATCCAAAAAACTGGCGACCATTAATTTGAATGCGCCGGTTGAACTGGATGAAGCAGGCCTTGAAATGTGTGCGCCAAGCAAAGATCTGTTAGAACCACTTTTTGCCGAGTTGGAATTTCGTACATTGGGAAGGCGAGTGTTCGGGGATGATTTCAGCATAACTGAAACAAAGGCGGTATCCATACAAACGGATTTGTTTGGCAACCCGGTAGCGGAGGGGCGCACCACCATGACGGTTGATGTAGAAGATATTTATGAGCCCCCTGCACAGATCGACATAAAAAATATAAACACCGTTCCCCACGAATATCATTTAGCAGAAACACCCGGGAAACGCAAGGAACTTATAACCCTACTCGAACAACAAAAAAGTTTTTGCTTTGATACGGAAACAACCGGCACCGATGCGAACCACTGCGAGTTGGTAGGACTATCGTTTGCTGTAAAACCTGGTGAGGCATGGTATGTGCCGGTACCGGAAAGCCAGGAGGAAGTGAAAACGATTGTGCAGGAATTTAAACCGGTGATGGAAAATGCAGCCATTGGCAAAATCGGGCAGAACCTGAAATTCGATATTTTAATGCTGAAATGGTACGATGTCCAGGTAAAAGGCGACCTGTTTGATACCATGATGGCACACTATATAATTGACCCGGATACCCGTCATAATATGGATATCCTTTCTGAAAATTACCTCAGTTACAAACCGGTTTCTATTACCGAACTCATTGGTGCCAAAGGTAAAAATCAGGGCAGTATGCGCGATGTAGAAATTGAAAAAATAAAGGAATACGCCGCAGAAGACGCTGATATTACGCTCCAGCTGAAAGGTGTTTTTGAACCCAAATTAAAAGAAGTTGAAAGCGAAAAGCTGATCCACGAGATTGAGCATCCGCTAATCTATGTGCTGGCTGATATTGAATATGAAGGCGTAAAGATCGACCATGATACCTTAAAAGAATTTTCAAAAGAGCTGGAAACTGACATCGCGAAGCTTGAAAAAACGGTTTTTGAAAAGGCAGGTGTACGTTTTAACATTGCTTCGCCAAAACAATTAGGTGAAGTGCTTTTTGAAAAACTGATGCTCGATCCTAAAGCAAGAAAAACTAAAACAGGCCAATATCAAACCGGTGAAGATATACTGCTTTCACTTGCCGCCAAAAGCGATATTGTACGCGATATTTTAGACTACCGCCAATTGCAAAAACTAAAGTCGACTTATGTGGATGCTTTACCGCAAATGGTGAACCCCAAAACCGTGCGCGTGCATACCTCCTATAATCAGGCGGTAGCAGCAACCGGGCGGCTAAGCTCAAACAACCCCAACCTGCAGAATATTCCAATCCGCACCGAGCGGGGCCGGGAGGTAAGGAA
>JAQBOU010000087.1 GCA_028287865.1 Mucilaginibacter sp.
AACGAAGAAAAAGAGAACCGGGCCGCAGAGCTCATCATCGCAAATAAGGAACTGGCTTTTCAAAACGAAGAAAAAGAGAACCGGGCAGCAGAACTCATCATTGCCAATAAAGAACTGGCCTTTCAAAATGAGGAGAAGGAAAACCGGGCGGCAGAGTTGATCATTGCCAATAAAGAACTGGCCTTTCAAAATGAAGAGAAGGAAAACCGGGCGGCAGAATTGATCATTGCTAACAAAGAACTGGCTTTTCAAAATGAAGAAAAGGAAAGCCGGGCGGCAGAGCTGATCATTGCTAACAAAGAACTGGCTTTTCAAAACGAAGAAAAGGAAAGCCGGGCAGCAGAGCTCATCATAGCCAATAAAGAACTGGCCTTTCAAAACGAAGAAAAGGAAAGCCGGGCAGCAGAGTTAATTATTGCCAATAGAGAACTGGCCTTTCAAAACGAAGAAAAGGAAAGCCGGGCAGCAGAGTTAATTATTGCTAATAGAGAACTGGCTTTTCAAAATGAAGAAAAGGAAAGCCGGGCGGCAGAATTGATCATTGCTAACAAAGAACTGGCCTTTCAAAATAAAGAAAAAGAGGGTCTCGCAGCAGAGCTTGTTGCCGCCAATAAGGAATTGGCTTTTCAAAATGCAGAAAAGGAACATAGGGCGGCGGAGCTGATCATCGCTAACAAAGAACTGGCTTTTCAGAATGAAGAAAAGGAACACCGGGCGGCAGAACTGATCATCGCTAACAAAGAACTGGCTTTTCAAAACCAGGAGAAGGAAAAACGGGCTGAGGAGTTAATTATTGCTAACAGGGAACTTAAGAATGCAGAGGATGATATTCGTAAATTAAATGACGAACTGGAACAAAAGGTAATTGAACGTACTGCGCAACTGGAATCTGTTAATAAGGAATTAGGTTCATTTTCCTACTCTGTATCCCATGATTTGCGTGCCCCGATAAGGGCAATTAACGGATATACCAGGATATTA
The DNA here is from genome assembly GCA_028287865.1 of Mucilaginibacter sp. Classification (GTDB taxonomy): domain Bacteria; phylum Bacteroidota; class Bacteroidia; order Sphingobacteriales; family Sphingobacteriaceae; genus Mucilaginibacter. Next base: position 982 of record JAQBOU010000087.1, read on the forward strand.
GCAGAGGATTATGCCGAGAAATTGGATGAAGAAGGAACAACTATTCTTCATTCCATTATTCACAATTCCAAAAAAATGGGTGAGCTGATCGATGATTTGCTTGCATTTTCCAAATTAGGCAGAAAGCAGGTGACTGTTTCGGATATCAATATGACTGAGCTTGTTAATTTGGTACGGGAAGAGTTATTATTTGAAGATGGCGAAAACATCCCTATCTTTAAGATTAAGGCACTGCCGCCGGCAATGGGAGACAAATCGTTGATAAAACAAGTTTGGATCAACCTGATCTCTAATGCTATTAAATATTCAAAATATAAAGATATAACTACAATAGAGATCGGCGCCCAGGAGAAGGGACACCTGGTAGTTTATTTTGTTAAAGATGCCGGAGCAGGGTTCGACATGCAATACTATGATAAGCTTTTTGGAGTTTTTCAGCGATTGCATTCACAGGAAGAATTTGACGGAACCGGCATTGGATTGGCCATTGTGCAAAAGATTGTGCAGCGTCATAACGGAACAGTTTGGGCCGAATCAGTATTAAATGAAGGTAGCTGCTTTTATTTCAGCTTACCGCGTATCAAACACTAATCAAAAATATGAATTACGAAAACGTTGAGATTTTATTTGTAGAGGATAGTAAAGATGATGCTATACTTACTATACGTGCGCTTAATAAAAGCGGCTTTACCAACAAGCTGCATCATGTGATGGATGGAGCTGAGGCGCTTGATTTTATTTACTGCAAAGGAAACTATGCTTCGCGAAACAACAAAGAATTTCCCAAATTAATACTGCTGGATTTAAAAATGCCAAAAGTATCAGGAATAGAAGTGTTGGAAAAAGTAAAATCCGACCCGCAAACCCGGTCAATCCCGGTTGTTATGCTTACCTCATCTAATGAGAGCCCTGATATAGAAAAATGTTTTGACCTTGGTGCAAACAGCTATATCGTTAAACCCGTAGATAGCGATAACTTTTTCCATGCAATAAAAGAGATCGGACTATATTGGATGATTTTGAGCCAGCCCCCCCACTAAATGTAACGAGTAACCATACAATGATAGCCGATCCCAAAATTCTTATTCTCGAAGACAACCAAAGTGATGCCGACCTGCTGCGTCGTGAACTGAAAAAATCCGGTTTGATATTTACTTCTGAAATTGTACAAACCCGTGTAGGATTTGAGGATGCGCTGCAAAGCTTTAAACCCGATATTGTACTATCGGATTATTCGCTTCCGTCTTTTGATGCTGTTAGCGCATTCCGCATTATACAAAGTAAATATCCGCAGATTCCATTTATCATCGTATCTGGTGTTATTGGAGAGGAAAATGCAGTGGAACTGATTAAGGATGGTGTTACCGACTACGCATCCAAGAACAAATTATTTTCATTATCCACCAAGATTAACCGGGCTCTCAATGATACAGAGGTAAGAAAAGAGAAAATTACCACCGATGAAAAATTAAAATTACAAACGGCAGAGCTAATCCGCGCTAATAAGGAACTTGTCCTTCAAAACGAGGAGAAAGAAAAGCGTGCAGCTGATTTGATCATCTTATCCGGAAATCTGCAAACGCAAAAAGAGGAGCTGCACCGCGCAAACGATCAGCTTATTATGCAGGAGGAAAAGGTTAAAAGCATTAACCAGGAGCTTTCACAATTAAACCTGGAACTGGAAGATCGCGTAGCTAATAGGACAAGCGCCCTTATGGAAAGCGAAAACCGTTTTCGCAATATGATGGAAACCATTCCGCAGATTGCCTGGACTAACACCGACACCGGAGAATTTATTTTTTACAATCAGCGGTGGCATGATTATACCGGGCTAAACCTGATACAAACCAAAGCGTCGGGATTAAAAATAGCCATTCATCCTGATGACCTGAAAAAAAGTTTCGCTCAGTTCAGACTCATCCGGAAAACCGGTGATGGGGGTGAATTCCAGCTTCGCGGAAAACGGGCGGATGGCCTTTACCGCTGGCATTTGATCCGTATTATGCCGATCAAGGGTGAAAAGGGACAGATACAGCTTTGGGTAGGAACCGCTACTGACATAGAAGAATTAAGGCTGTTACAACAACAAAAAGATGATTTTATCAGCATTGCCAGCCATGAGCTAAAAACACCGATCACCAGCCTGAAGGCCTCTCTCCAATTGTTGAACCGGATGAAAGAAGATCCATCAGCTAAAATGTTGCCATTGATTGTACAGGCCAATAAAAGCCTGGATAAAGTTAATGTGCTTGTTGAGGATCTTTTAAACGTCAGCAGGGCCAATGAAGGGCAGCTAAAAATCAGCCCTCAAAATTTTGTTCTTTCTAAAGTAATTGCTGAATGCTGCCAACATATTCGTAACGAAGGCATTTATACGATTAAAACCGAAGGCGATATGACTGTTGAAGTGTATGCGGATGCAGTACGTATTGACCAGATCGTGATTAATTTAATTAACAACGCAATTAAGTATGCTCCTCAATCTAAAGAGATCGGGATTAACATCGAAAGAATAAATGGCATGGCAAGAGTATGGGTCTGTGATAAAGGCCCCGGAATTCCGCCCGAAAAATTGCGTTTCCTGTTCGACCGTTATTACCGGGTAGACAATTCAGGAAGTCAATATACCGGCTTAGGGCTGGGGCTTTATATATGCGCCGAGATCATCAAAGTTCACAACGGTGAGATAGGTGTAGAGAGTGAATTAGGAAAAGGTACCAGCTTTTGGTTTACGTTACCTATAAACGTTGTATAACCTGCTGAGATATAGCAAATAATAAGCGACTGCATAAACTTCGTCCCATAATATATAAGCTCGTGGCTTAAGTTCAAAACATAGATTTTTTCTTTTTCCTGGTGCACGCACAAAAGCGGCAAAGTCCGTGTAAATTTCTGGCATGCCCCGTTTTATTGGATAGATGGAGTAATAAAGAGGCTGTATCAAAAGAATTTATCTGTAATGGCAACAAAATATATTTGGCCTTTGTGTTCTTAGTGCCTTCTTAGCGATCTCCGTGGTAAAAATTTAACCGCAAAGTTCGCCGGGTAATGCGCAGAATAACACAGAGATTTACACATCCAAATATAATTCTATTCGGATTTTTATAATATCACTTTTGATACAACCTCTTTATTGTTATAAGCCGAAGCAGTGGATTAATTTAGCCGGATTTACGCCTGGAGGCAAAACAAGCTATCACAGCAGTAGTAACCAAAGCGCCTACTATTGCACTTCTGATAAATCCCTGCCGGTTATATTTCCATTCTGCCGACCAGCCGCGCTCCTCAAAAAAATTTGGAATAGTACCTGCTTTCAAATCGTCAATTATTCCCTCTGCAACATTTACCCTGTCGGCCAGGATCAAAGTCATCCAATGTGCACTTGTTGCTTCGCTGTATTTGTAAGCATAACGGCGAAGGGAACCACTTAATCCTTTTGGAGGAGTGGAAGTCCCGAAAACCCGGGTAATGCCCGGGCGTTCCACGGAGCGAAAAACTTCCATTTTTATGCGTTGCTGCGGCGGTTTTTCGTAATTGATCCTTTCATAATCAGCACCGTTCCGGTGTTTCATCGGATAGGTTGGATCATTTTCCGGATCCGCATCAATGCCCCAGCCGGGAATGTGGTCTTTGGAGCGGTCTGCTATCTTTCTATCAATGCCAGATATTTTACTTGGCTCTGTTTTAAGTTTTTCCATAATGAATGTTTTTTAGGCCATAGCGGCTCTTGGTGGAATTAAAAGCGGTTTAATACAATTGTCGCGTTTCGCCGAAAAGATATGATATGCATCAGATATCTCTTCCAGGGGCAGCCTGTGTGTGATAATACCTTTCGGATTAAGCCTGCCTGCCATTACGTGATCAATTACCCTGGGAAGCAATCTTTTTACCGACGCCTGGTTGGCCCGAAGCGTAATGCCTTTGTTCATTAAGCTGCCTAAAGGCACCAGGTTAAACGGAGGACCGTATACGCCTACCACAGACACGATACCACCTTTTTTTACTGAATTGATGGCCCAGTGAAGCGCAGTAGCTGCCCCGGCCTGAAGCAACATTTTTTTACCTGTAATGGTTTGCATGGCGCTGCCTGCCGCATCGCAGCCTACAGCATCAATGCAGACATCCGCCCCAAACCAGTCCGTTTGTTTTTTCAGAAACAATACAGGATCATCCATTTCCTTAAAATTATACGCCTCGCAATAGGCATACTTTTTAACAAACTCTAAACGGTAGTCGATATGATCAATAACAATAACCCGTCCGGCGCCGAACAGCCAGGCACATCTTGCAGCCATGATCCCTACCGGGCCCGCGCCAAAAACCACCACCGTATCGCCTTTCTGAATGCCGCCCATTTCTGCAGCCTGGTAGCCCGTTGGCACTACATCCGTTAAAAGCACTGCATCTTCAATGTCCATTCCTTCCGGAATAACGGTTGGACCAACATCCGCAAACGGAACGCGGACATATTCGGCCTGTCCTCCATCGTACCCGCCGGCAATATGCGCGTAACCAAAAAAGCCGCCAACCGCCGTTGCTTCAGGATTGGATTCATGGCAGTTTCCGTACAATTCCTGTTTGCAAAACGGGCATGAGCCACACGCAATATTGAAGGGCACCAGCACGCGGTCGCCAACCTTCAATTTCTGTACACCTGACCCAACTTCTTCTACAATACCAGTAAACTCGTGACCAAAGGTCATACCTACCCGGGTGTCGGGCACAAGGCCATGGTATAAGTGCAGGTCTGAGCCGCAAATTAATGAACGGGTAACCCGTACAATCGCATCGTAGGGATGCTCAATTTCGGGTTCTGGTTTGTTTCGATCAGCCCTGATCCTGAAAGGCCCTCGGTAATTCATTGCCAACATATTTCCTCCTTTTTCTTATAAGAAATACATTTAGCGGCGGCGCTAAGTTTTATTAATTTTTAATTAAAATTTATAATTTATAAAACAACCCGCTAATATCTATACAGCTTACCTACTGCGTCAAACCTATACTTCAAGTCAGAGTTGTTAGTTCCAGAAAATGGATGGGTTTGCAAGTCCCATGTATGCACATTAAGCCGAAATCGCTAGGTTCTAAAGAGCAGTTAAGCACTCGGTTTTTATTTGACGGGTCATACTGTAACAAAACCGTACACCCACCGTTCGGATATGTAACAGGGGCACAATCTTAGAAACCACATAACAAATTGATTTTTAACAAATTACAACACCGGCATGAATGTTAATTGTATTTCTTTGCTTTTAAGGACACGGATAAATAAAAAGAGAAAAGTTATAGTATCTTCCGAATAACAAACGACCATAACCAACTATTAATCATGATAAGAAATTATTTTAAATTAGGTTTCCGCAACCTTTTAAAAAACCGGTTATCGTCCTCAATAAACATTTTGGGACTTGCATTGGCCGTGGGTTGTTGTTTGGTGGTGTTTCAATTTTTTGATTGGTCTATGCACATGGATAACTTTCATCATAAGATCAATAACCTTTTTGTGATTGAAAAAGTTTCTGAAAAAAATGGCAGCCAACAATTATGGGGCGATTCACCTTCGCCTATGGGGCCCATGTTAAAGGCTGATTTCCCGCAAATAAAAAATATAACAAGGGTAAATTATACAGGGGTTATTATAAAACAGGGCGATAACGTTTTCAGGGAAAGCATAACCTTTGTGGATGATGCTTTCTACAAAATGTTTGACTTCCCGGTTAAATGGGGCAATAAACAACATTTTACCGATCCGGATGGAATAGTGTTAACTGATGTGATGTCAGAAAAGCTTTTTGGCAAATCAAATCCAATTGGCAAAAACGTTAGCGTGCGGTTTAATAATAATGGTCAGGAAACAATTACAAATTTTACGGTTAAAGGCGTTTTTGATAAACAACCAACAGAATCGTCCTGGTATTTCTCAGCTCTAGTGCCTCATAGTAAAATGGTTGCTTTAGGAATGAATAAACCAGGCGACTGGAGCCAGGGTACCGATATTACATTTGTAGAAGCAGTTAACGAAGCGGCGTTAGCATCTGTAAACAATCAAAGTAAAAAGTATTTGCAGCTTTATAATGCCGCCAATAAGGATTACAGAATAGCTGCCTTTCATTTTCAGCCTTTAAAATCTATGAACTTCCATGCCTGGAAGGTAAGTAATCAGCGCTTTGCTTCCACTCAATTAGCAGGTTATATTATGCTTTTAGTGATTGCTATAGCCACCTTATTACTGGTTTATTTTAATTATATGAACATTGCTATTGCCTCTGCTTCAACCAGGTTAAAAGAGATTGGTGTTAGAAAAGTTATGGGAAGCAGCCGTAAACAGATCATTGTTCAGTTTATTTTAGAAAACCTTATTCTATGTACTATAGCGGTAATTGTTGGCTTGTTTTTAGCCAAATTTATTTTTCTGCCATGGTTCAGTCAAATTGCCCACGTAGAATTAGGTGAAAAGATATTTACCAATTACCGCACATGGGCTGCATTATTTACTTTAATAATTATATCAGCATTAAGCGGAGCGGCTTATCCTTCATTTTATATATCAGCGTTTAAGCCCGTAAATATTATAAAAGGCAACAGCAAAATGGGGGGTAATAACCGTTTCAGGAAATCGCTGCTAGGTTTCCAGTTCTTTCTTACATTTTTGGCAATTTCAACCGCAATAGCTTTTATTCAGGAAACCAAACACATAAAAGTACGACCATGGGGATACACACCGGCAAATACCGTGGTAGTAACACTTGATAAGTCTGCAAATTTTGAAGCTTTTAAAGATGAACTGAAAAACAGCAATAATGTAAAATCGGTTACCGGATCTGTGCAGTCGCTTGGTCAATATACAAAGCAATTGATTATAAATACTGAAGGAAAAGATCAAACAGTGCAAAGCATAAGTGCTTTACCCGGTTTTGCAACCCAATTGGGAATAATAGTTGCACGAGGCAGGGATTTGAGTGAGCAATTTGAAACTGACAAAACATCAGCCGTTTTAGTGAACCAGGCCTTTCTGAAACAAATGCACTGGGCAACCGGTATCGGGAAAAACATTGAATATCAAAACCACAAATACCAAATAGTGGGTGAAGTAAACAACTTTCATTATGAAAACTTTTTAGCCCCTGTAGGCCCAATGGTTATAATGGGCTGTAAGCCTGCAGATATAAACTATGTTTATGTTAAAACATCACCGGGTTTATTTTCAAATGCACATACTGCGGTAGAGAAAGTATGGAAAACCGTAAATCCCAACCTGCCTTTCGAATACTATTTCCAGGATACAGTATTTGACGGTTATTTCAACGGATTTAGCCAGGTTGGAGAAATATTAGGGAACGCCTCTTTAATTATGGTCTTCATTTCCATATCTGGAATTTTTGGTTTGGCGTTGCTGATATTAGGTAAAAAGATGAAGGAAATAAGTGTACGCAAAGTACTTGGAGCAGGAATAGGAAACATCATTTTCCTCATCAATAAAGAATTTATATTTGCCATAGGGTTCGCACTTTTGTTTGGCTTACCAATTTCATTCTGGCTTACCGGTAATTTATTTCATATACTTTCACCGGATTCCACTGCGTCCTTCGTCCCATTAATTTTGTCCTTTATAAGCCTTATCCTGATGACCGCGATAAGCGTTTCATGGCACATTTATAAAGCGAATACATCTAACCCAACTGTTTATTTGAAGAATGAGTGAGGGAGAGACAAGAGGTTAAAGCTTTTTTCTGCAATAATGGCTAAGAATTTAATGACCAAATTTATGATAAAAAACTATTTAAAAATTGCCTGGAGAAACCTTATCAAAAATAAGATGCACTCCTTCATCAATATTGCCGGCTTATCCGTTGGTATGGCGGTAGCTATGCTGATCGGGCTTTGGATCTATGACGAATTATCGTTCAACAAAAATTTTCAGAACTATGGGCGTATTGCCGTTGTTATGCAGCATCAAACGTTTAACGGCGATGTGAGTACCCAAACATCAATTCCCTATTTAATGGGAGAGGAACTGCGAAAAAGTTATGGCAACGATTTCAAATATGTTGTTATGTCCTCATGGACGAATGATCATATACTAACCTTTGGCGAAAAGAAAATCACCAAAAGCGGTAACTATTTTGAGCCGCAGATAACAGACATGCTTTCGCTAAAAATGCTCAAAGGGACACGGTCGGCATTACACGACAATCATGCAATCATCCTTTCAAAAGAAACTGCGCAAGCTTTGTTTGGGAGCAGCGATCCGATGAATAAACGGATAAAGATCGATAACAAGTTTGATGTTACTGTAGCGGGTGTTTATGAAGATTTGCCATATAATTCAGACTTTAACAACCTCACATTTATTGCGCCCTGGCAGCTATTTCTCGACAATGACAACTGGTCGGAGAAATTAACTAATCCATGGCGCAGTAATGCGTTCAAAACCTTTGTGCAAATAGCCGATAATGCTGATATGAATAAAGTATCAGCAAAAATTAAAGACGTTAAACTGAAAAGGGTTACAAAAGCAGATGCTGCATTTAAACCGGTAGTTTTTCTTCACCCAATGAGTAAATGGCATTTATATTCGGGATTTAAAAATGGTGTAAATGCTGGCGGAGGAATTGAGTTTGTATGGTTGTTTGGTATCATTGGTTTTTTTGTTTTGCTGCTTGCCTGTATCAATTTTATGAATCTTAGCACGGCGCGATCTGAAAAACGTGCCAGGGAAGTAGGCATCCGGAAAGCTATCGGTTCTGTACGGGGCCAATTGATCATCCAATTTTTCAGCGAATCGTTATTGATAGTATTTTTTGCTTTTTTACTTTCACTGCTGCTTGTGCAGCTGGCAATACCCCTTTTTAACCAGGTGGCTGATAAAAGGATTGGCATCTTATGGGATAATCCATTATTCTGGATGATAGGAATTTGTTTTAGTTTATTTACAGGGATCATTGCAGGCAGTTATCCAGCGCTTTATTTATCATCATTTCAACCCGTTAAAGTGCTAAAAGGCACGTTTCACGTTGGTCGTTTTGCATCTGTTCCACGTAAGGTATTGGTGGTGATGCAATTTACGGTTTCGGTTATTTTGATTATCGGAACGATTGTGGTTTTCCGGCAAATTCAGTTTGCAAAAAACCGTCCGGTTGGTTATAGCCGAAAAGGTTTAATAATAGTCCCTGTAGTTACGGAAGATATTCACAAAAACTTTGCTGCAGTGCGTGATGAATTAAGAAATTCAGAGGCGGTAGCGGAAATAGCCGAGTCCTCAGCTGCACCTACCGATTATAACGAAGTTGATAACGGGTTTGAATGGAAAGGCAAAGACCCATCAGTCCAGGGAGATTTTGGCACTATATCCGTCTCGCACGAATATGGAAAAACCATTGGCTGGCAAATTAAAGACGGTCGTGATTTTTCCAGGAGCTTTATCACTGATTCATCGGCAATGGTGTTAAATGAAACTGCTGTAAAATTTATGGGTTTAAAACATCCTGTTGGTGAAACAATAAAATGGGATGGCAAGCTATTTCACGTAATAGGCGTCATTAAAGATATGGTTATGCAATCGCCTTATGAACCTGTTTACCGTAGTGTTTTAGTAATGGATTCCGGCGCTCAACCTATTATCGATATAAGAATAAATCCAGCCACTAACACACATGAAGCACTCACCAAAATAGAAGCTGTTTTTAAAAAATATAATCCCGCGCAGCCATTCAATTATAAGTTTATTGATGAGCAGTATGCCCAAAAATTCGGTGACGAAGAGCGTATTGGTAAGCTGGCCAATTTCTTTGCCATACTTGCTATATTTATTAGCTGCCTTGGGCTATCAGGCATGGCATCTTTTATGGCCGAGCAGCGCATAAAAGAAATTGGTGTACGCAAAGTGTTAGGGGCAACTGTTTTCGGTTTATGGAGCTTATTGTCGAAAGATTTTGTAAAACTGGTGATCATATCGCTTTTGATTGCCACCCCAACCGCATATTATTTTATGCATGGCTGGCTGCAGAATTACACTTATCACACTGAACTCTCCTGGTGGATATTCGCAGTTACAGCAGCGGGCGCCGTCCTAACCACACTGCTGGCAGTAAGCTATCAAAGCATTAAGGCGGCTTTGGCCAACCCGGTGAAGAGTTTAAAGACAGAGTAAAGGGGGTGAAAGCTGAAAGGGAAAAGGCGAAAGGTTGAAGCTTTCGATAAAAATGACACAATGACAAATGAAGTAATGACCAACTCATGATCAAGATCCATTTCAAAATCGCCTGGCGCATATTGGTTCGTCAAAAGCTATTTTCGGTTATAAATATCCTCGGCCTGGCTATCGGGATGGCGGCCTGTTTGCTGATTTTTCAATACATCAGCTTTGAATTAAGCTATGATAATTTTCACAAAAACGGTGCAAACATTTACCGCATCAAACATCAGAATCATAGCCAGGGAAATTTGATTGAGAATTTACCAAAAACATATTCTGCCGTTGGCCCTGCGCTTAAAGCAGAATTCCCGGAAGTAAAGGAAATAACACGGGTATCAAAAACGGAAGGAATGGTAACCGCCCGGCAGCCAAACGGATCATTGATTGTTTTTAATGAAAGCAGTCTTTACCAGGCGGATGCATCTTTTCTCCGGATGTTTTCTTTTCCCATGCTACAAGGGTCGGCCGCTGCGCTGGATAATCCAAATACAATTGTCATAACAGAAAGAACAGCAAAAAAATATTTTCCCAACCAGGATGCCATAGGTAAAACGATCAATATCCAGGAGCAAATTTCAGGCACCAATATTACAGCTACCGTTACAGGGGTCTGTAAGGATGTGCCGGCTAATTCGCACCTGCAGTTTGATTTTTTAATATCCGCCGATGTCAAAGCCGGCGACTGGGTTTATCCGGACTCCTACACTTATATCTTATTATCGCCCCAAACAAACCCTAAATTATTTGAAGCAAAACTTGCTTCGTTTTTAAAAACCAAAATCAATGAGATCAGCAAAAGTAACAGCTATAGCAATACGCAGGGAAAGAGCAATTTAACTAACATTTCACTTACGCTGCAGCCGCTTCGGGATATACATTTATATTCAAATCTATCTAACGAAATAAGTGCCGGTGGAAACGCTAACATGGTTTGGTACCTGGGGGTTATTGCCGTTCTTATTTTATTGATCGCCTACATCAACTATGTAAATCTTTCTACCGCTAAAGTAATAGAGCGGGCTAAAGAGGTGGGCATCCGAAAAGTATTGGGCTCACAACGTTCACAGCTTATCAGCCAATTTCTTTTTGAATCGGCGCTGCTTAACTTTATAAGTGTGGCGCTTGCGCTATTTATTGTATTGCTTGCCATGCCCTGGTTCAGCAGCCTTTGCGGCGTACAGATCAACTTTACCTTAGGGAAAAATGTTTTCTTTTTGTTAGGATTTACCGGGCTTTTAGCAACGGGCATCCTGTTATCAGCAATGTATCCTGCCTTAATACTTTCAAATTACAAGCCGGTACAGGTGTTGAAAGGAAAATTCATGCATTCGGGGCAAAGCATCTCGTTACGAAAAGTTTTGGTTGTTTTCCAGTTTGCAGCAACCATCGCTTTTATGGTAGGCACATTGGTAGTTTACCGGCAGGTAAATTACATGAGAAACGAAAATAAAGGGATGGATATGAAGCAAACACTCGTTGTGGTTGCGCCGCAAAACGTAAGGGCCACTGATGCGGATAACAGGAATTATATGGTTAAAGACAGTGTTTTTCAAAACGAAATACTACGCAATACCCACGTGCAAAGCGTTACTACATCGTCCAGCATTCCAGGCCAGATCATAGGTTATATCATGTCTTATACCAGCCATGCGCAAACTGCCGGACAGAAGAGCATGCGGCTTTCCACTTCTGAAATAGGACGTAAGTTTATAGAACAGTTCAAGGTTGAGGTTGTTGCAGGGCATAATTTTTCCGTAGATAGCTGGTCAAAGAAAAATCCGGCGATGATGCTCAACGAGGCGGCAGTAACATCCCTGGGCTTTAAGAACCCGGACGATGCAATTGGCAAATTGGTGGAAACCAAAAATGCCCGGGGAAAGGTATTTCAAAATGAAGTGGTAGGGGTGATTAAAAACTTTCATCAAACCTCGCTAAAAGACGATTTTACGCCTATTATTTTTCGCTTGAGCGATCCTGGAAGTATCACGCATTATGAGTTGAAAGTGAATAGCAATGAGATGCCAAAAACTATTGCGCAGATCGGGGAAACATATAAAGGTATTTTCCCTGAATCGGCATTCCAGTATTTCTTTTTGGACGAGTTTTTTGATCAGCAATATAAAGCTGAGCAACATTTCGGCCAGGTGTTTTCCTTGTTTTCCGGCTTTGCAATTTTTGTTGCGAGCTTAGGCTTATTCGGCTTAACCCTTATTACCATTACGCAGCGCATAAAAGAGATCGGTATCCGGAAGGTATTGGGAGCATCGATAACCAATATTTTGCTGCTCATCTCAAAAGATTTTATAGGCCTGATAGTGATTGCGAACGTTATTGCATTGCCGTTGGCATATTGGGGAAGCTACAAATGGCTGGAGAACTATAAGTTTCGCATCCATTTTAATGCCTGGTATTTTATAATTCCAATGATAACAGTCTTTTTAATTGCAGTGCTCACGGTGAGTTATCAAAGCATCAAAGCAGCCTTGGCTAATCCGGTAAAAAGCTTGAAAACAGAGTGAAGGTGAAAGCTGAAAGGAAAAAGGTGAAAGGTTATTTATCAGGGCAAACGCATTAAAACTTTTTAAACTTGTTTTTTCTTTTATGATGTGCCGGTAGGTCAATGTCATTAGGTTAAGGAAAAACAGGATTCGAATTTCTCCGCAACTGCATTTAGCCCCACCAACCCTCCCTCCAAAGGAGATTTAGAGGGGGCGAAATTATTGGGCTCCTAAACTTAACGACATTAGCCGACAGGTACATTTCGTGGGTAGAATGTTTGATCAAGGTTCACCAAGCGTTGCTATAGGTATGCCTCGTGCTTCTTTTGGCCGTTTCTACCCACCAAAAGTTCCTTATGGAACTAAGAAATTACAATTTGGCGTAAGGTAAAATAGCACAGTCTTGTATTTATTTTAATGCGTCTGCCCTACCTTATTTATCTTATTACGGCATTTTGAGTTAATTTCACAATATTTGCCAAAATTTAATTGTTATTTATGAGTTTACTGGTTATTGGAACGGTTGCATTTGACGCTATTGAGACACCATTTGGAAAAACAGACAAGATTGTTGGCGGCGCCGCCACTTACGCAAGCCTTGCCGCTTCTTATTTTTATGACGATGTAAAAATAGTGGCCGTTGTGGGCGATGATTTTCCTGAAAGCGAAATTAAAGATTTCAATAACCACCATATCAATACCGAAGGGTTACAGGTAAAAACCGGCGAGAAATCGTTTTTCTGGGCTGGCAAGTATCACAATGATATGAACAGCCGGGACACGCTTATAACCGAATTAAATGTGTTGGCGGATTTTGATCCCGTGATACCGGCGTCTTACCAGGATTGCGAATTCCTGATGCTGGGAAATTTAACGCCGCAGGTGCAACAAACGGTAATTAAGCGTTTAGTTAACCGCCCGAAGCTGATAGTGATGGACACCATGAACTTTTGGATGGATATTGCACTTGACGACCTGTTGGAAACCATTAAAATGGTGGATGTATTAACAATTAATGATGCGGAAGCACGCCAGTTGTCCGGAGAATACTCACTGGTAAAAGCCGCCCGTAAAATATTAAAAATGGGGCCCAAATATCTTATTATTAAAAAGGGCGAGCACGGCGCATTGCTATTTCACGAAGATAAAATATTTGCTGCCCCCGCCCTTCCTTTAGCTGAAGTATTTGATCCTACGGGTGCAGGCGATACTTTTGCAGGCGGTTTCATCGGCTATATGGCTAAAGTTGGCACGGTAAATTTTAATAATATGAAAAATGCCATCATTTTTGGTTCTGCTTTGGCCTCTTTTTGTGTTGAAAAATTCGGAACAGAAAAAATCAGGAACCTTTCACAGCAGGAAATTGCCGCCCGCGTAGAAGAATTTGTGAGCCTTGCAAAGTTTGAAATATAAGGTTTGATATAAACTAAAGTCAGATGTGAGCTAACGACGCTGCATCTGACTTCAGATTTCTCAACTTAACTTTCCAATCGCATCAAAATTTTGAAATACCCATTCATCATGGGGAGCATCTTTCAATTCAGGAGTTAGGTCCTGTCCTGCCCAGTGTTCGTAGTGCTTTCCATTACGCCATAACCGGCTGGCCGATACATCATATATCAGTCCTTTGTAAGCTATCCATATTTCTGGCTTATCCTGTCCGTTGCGTAGCGCAAGCTGTGATTTGGTATATACCGGCAGTTCCATAGGATTTTAATAGACAGCTAAAAATAGGCAAAGCAGGCAACATTCAACCACAACAAACGTGATTAAATAAATAAGGGCAGAAATAATTAATTAAAATTATCTCTGCCCCAGCATTACATCTTTCCATCCATCTACCAAATATGGGAAGACTTAAATATTATAGGTTGATTTAGTTTTCAGCGTAAACCGGTTTTGCAATACCGTTATCATATGCTTTTAAACTCTTCTTCAAAAGCTTGCGGGCCACGTGTATGCGGGTTTTAACGGTACCGATCGGAATTTCTAAATGATCAGCAATTTCATGATATTTATGTCCTTCAAAATACATAGTGAAAGGCACATAGTAATCGGCGGGAAGTCTATCTAAAGCTTTCTTTAAATCATCCATAACGAATTTTGACTCACCCTGATTTTTAGTTGAACTGAATACCAGGTTTGGTGAGGAGATCTCATCAGATTTGGTAACAAAAGTGTTCATCTTTATAAAACGGCGATAGTTATTGATGAAAGTATTTTTCATGATAGTATATAACCACCCTTTCAAATTTGTGCCTTCTTTAAACTTATTATAATAAGTTATGGCTTTTAACATCGTGTCCTGGACAAGGTCGTTAGCATCATCTGCGTCATGTGTGAAATGTAAGGCATAAGACCTTAATGAGGTTGCCTGACGTAGTACTAGGGTGTTAAACTCAATCTTTGTCATAATGTTGTACTTTTGTATTATCGGTAAGGCAAACATGATACCACATGCCAAAAACATCAACATTAAACAAACACCCCAAACCTCAAAGAAAATGGAATTTTAAGTAGTGTACAACATACACCATTCATGGCATAAATAGTTAAAAAACAAGGCATTGACTAATAAAAAGGCGGTTTTTATAAATCATTTTATTATTAGCCGCAGGAGAATTTGCTATAAAAACGGCCTTGGAATTTTTTGTTAAAATAAATAAATTTAACTAATAATATTTACCTCACGTTGCAGCAGAACGCCAAATTTAGTGTACACACTGTCTATGATTTGCGACGAAAACGTATACACTTCCTGTCCGGTTGCCCCTCCGTGGTTTACCAAAACCAACGCCTGGTTCTTCCATGTTCCGGTATTTCCAACCACTTTTCCTTTCCAGCCACATTGTTCAATCAGCCAGCCGGCAGCCAGTTTAACCAAATTATCTCCCGCCGGGTAATGTACCACCTCCGGGAAGTTTGCTTTTAGGCCATTAAACTGCGCTGTATTAATTACCGGATTTTTAAAAAAGCTGCCCGCGTTTCCTATGGTTGAGGGGTCGGGTAGTTTAGATACACGGATATGGGAAACTACCTGCGAGATATCTTTTATAGTGGGCGATGTAATGTTCCGGTTGGTTAGCTCCTGCGCTATCGCACCATATTTCAGGTTAAAGTCTGGAATCAGCGATAAATGGAACTTTACCGATACAATAATATACTGCCCTTTTAGCTCGCTTTTAAAAACACTCTCGCGGTAATCAAAGCGGCAATCAGCTTTGGTGAATGTTTTAAATTTTCCGGTGGCCAGTTCAAAAGCATTGCAGCTATAAAACACATCTTTCAGTTCTACCCCATATGCACCGATATTTTGTATAGGCGATGCGCCCACCGACCCAGGGATCAAACTCAGGTTTTCCATACCGGCATATCCCCGGATCACGCAGAAATTCACCAGGTCGTTCCAAACTTCACCGGCGCCGGCTTCCACAAACACCTCATTTTGTTTGATCCTGTGTTCAATACCCCTTATGTTGATCCTGATCACCAGCCCGTCGAAATCATTTAAAAGCAGTAAATTACTACCGCCGCCCAATACCAGCGTTTTCATTTGCCGCCATTGCGGATCCATAAACAATTCAGTTAGATCCGTGTTATGATTTATTTCAACAAAATACCGGGCATTGGCAGCAACACCAAACGTGTTAAAATTTTTAAGAGGGACATTTTCCTGGATCTGGAGCATGGAATATATTTTCGAAAGCGAATTTCGCAATTTAATCGGGAATTTGGCAGGTAGTGTTCCATTTTGTGAGTGTGTTGTACTGAAAGGTTGTCATTTACTCATGGAAATAAGTTTACCATAAAACAACGTGTCCGTCTGCAGTATCATAAATTGGCCATGTTTAATTATCGTTAAATTATTTTAAACCAATTGATTATACATTTCGTATTTTTATTAGATCATGGGAACGTCTCCTCAAAAGCTCAAACAACTAAAACTTGTTTTTGTCATCAACGTGTTGATGACCGTTTGGGCGTTTACTGGTGTTGTAAAATCATTCCATAGCAATACTGAATGGAAAATGATCCTTTCCTCTATCGTATTTATCGGGCTTTACACACTTTCTTCACTGGTATTGTATATGATATTCAAGCTCCGGAAGATTCAAGATTAAAGATCCGGCCGCGAGATGACCGGGCATTGATGCCGCCTGCAAAATTTCATTTTATTAAAAACCAACAAATGAAACTTTTGTAATTAATAATAAAGAAAGGAACATCACCATGAACGAAGAAAATAAAATCAGCCGCCGCTCAATGATCAGCGGTTTAGGGGCCGGCCTGGCCGCCGTGGCGGTTGCACCGGTGCTGGGAGCTACAGCAACTTCACACATACTAAATGCGGCACCGGCAGGGTTACAGGACCCTACTACAAAATATCCAAAGCCACCTTTTGAGGGTCAGTCGCAGCCATGGCCAGGACTTGCAAGTAAGATGAATCCGCGCCCGGATCACGGCGAAACCAGCTATAAAGGCTCGGGCCGCCTTGCCGGAAGAAAAGCACTGATCACCGGAGGCGATTCGGGGATGGGGCGCGCCGCAGCAATTGCCTATGCGCGTGAAGGTGCAGATGTGGCTATCAATTATTTTCCTACCGAAGAGGAGGATGCACGCGAAGTAATTCAGCTAATTAAGGCAGAAGGCCGCAAGGCGATTGCTATTCCAGGCGATCTGCGAGAGGAACCATTTTGCAAACGCCTGGTAGATGAAGCCGTGCGAGGTCTTGGTGGTTTAGACATTGTGGTAAACAATGCAGGGCGCCAGCAAACCCACCAGTCAATCCTCGACATTTCTACCGATCAATTCGACTGGACCATGAAGACAAATATTTATGCGCCCTTTTGGATCATTAAAGCCGCCCTGCCGCACTTACAGCCCGGATCGGTGATCATTGGGACCACATCAGAGCAAGCTTATGACCCGTCACCAGATCTTTACGATTATGCACAGACCAAGGCTGCCACAATGAATTATGTTAAGTCGCTTGCCAAGCAGCTTGGGCCGAAAGGTATCCGTGTTAATGGCGTAGCTCCAGGTCCTATCTGGACACCTTTGCAGGTGAGCGGAGGGGCAACACAGGAAAAATTAAAGAGCTTTGGAGGCCAAACCCCGCTTGGCCGGCCAGGACAACCGGCAGAATTGGCTTCTATTTATGTACAGCTTGCCGCCAATGACGCAAGCTATGCCAATGGACAGGTGTATGGCTCCTCAGGCGGAACAGGGCAACCATAATAAAAGGGTTAAAATATTAGTATAAAAAACGGAAGCGGGCTTACCGCTTCCATTTTTATGGTTAAGGCTGGCTATTAATGACGGCTTAACAAGGCTTACTGTTACATCTTCATATCGCTCATACCATTGTTTCCGGCGCCGTTTTTAAAGATCGCTTCACTGTTTAACAAATAGGCCCCGCCGCTAACAACCAGTTCACCTGCACTTAAGCCCGAAAGTACGCTCACATAGCTTTGGTTACCTTGTCCGGTTTTAACCATCCTTGGTGAGAAGCTCCCTCCTGTATTTTTAACCCACACCATGCTCCCTTTTTCCGACATTAAAATAGAAGAAGCAGGAACCGCTATAGAACGCAGCTGCCCATTAACAGCTGAAATATATGCCAGCATCCCTGGCCTTACCAGCCCCTTCGGATTAGCGATACTCACACGGATCAAGTCCACTTTGGCACCGTCGGACAACTCAGGGTTCACAAATTCAATTTTCCCGCGCAGGATCTCACCGCCCAAATCCGGGAAAGAAACATTTACATAGTCATTTTCCCTGTAAGCCCCGGTTTCACTGGCATATACTTGTGCTGCTACCCATAGTGTGTTTAAAGCCTGGGTTTTAAAAATGGGCATACCTTCTGTAACATAATCACCCTCGTGTACGGCAATATCACTTACAGTCCCGCTCACTTTGCTTAATATAGCTACCGTAGCAGATGCCTTCCCGGCGGCAGCAAGGTTTTTGATCTGTGCGGCAGACAGGCCCCATAACTTTAATTTATTTTCGGCCGCGGTGATCAGCTGTCTGTAATCCACATCCGGGTTATTCAGTACTTTTTGCTGTTGCATTGCCAGCAAATATTCCCTTTCAGCCTCCAGCAGGTCTTCGCTATAAATGGTATAAACCGGCTGGCCTGTTCCAATTTGTTCACCAACAGTACGTACAAAAAGCTGCTGTATCCGGCCTGCTATCCTGGTGCTCAATTGTTCTGCCTGGGTTTCATTGGTAGTTACTGTTCCGGTTACTGTCTTTTCATTACCAATATTTTCGGCCCTTACAGTATCCGTTTCAATACCGGCCAGCTTTATCTGCGAGGGTGTTAACGTTATTTGACCCGAGCTTTTACCGGCGCTTGTTGCGGCCAGTTCAACTTTTATCAGCTTCATCCCGCAAATCGGGCAATCTCCCGGGTGTTCTTCATGTACCTGCGGGTGCATGGAACAGGTATAATAACTTTTGCTTTGCACCTGGCTAACAACAGGCTGTGTTTTTTGCTTACAGGCCAAGAACAATACGCTTAATAATATAACGATGCCCAAATAGCTGATTCCCTTTATTTTCATTTCTTTAAATTTTAATAAAACTCTCACTGTCTGCAAGGTATTGCGCGTTACCGGCAATGCTGTCGGCCACCGTTAAACCTTTGGTTATTTGCACTTCATTACCGTTTGTTGTGCCCGTATTCACCTGGTGAGCTTTGTAAATGCCTCCTTTTTTAAGCCATACAATTTGGGTGCGGCCCAGGTAAAGCAAAGCCGTTTGCGGAATCCATAATCCGTTTACGGTGCCGCTTTGTATAGTAGCTTTTACCAGGCTGTTCACTTTCAGGTCGTGCTTCATATTGTCAACATAAACCCTTATACTGGTACTTTTATCACCATCCTGCAAAAAAGGCTCAATAAAATTAACCTTACCCTTTATGCTCCGCGCAGGCATATCCGTTAAACTAAGCGTTACCGGCTCATTTAACTTTAATCCGGCAATAAAGGATTGCTCAACCTTCAGGATAGCCCATAAATGATGCGGATCGACCACATAAAAAAGCGTTTGCCCTTTATCTACATACATCCCCTCCTTTACATACAGCGGGATATTATCAGCAAAATTCGGTTGCGGTTTAACATCGGCACCGCCCGACATTTGGCTGTGTGCCGCATCATGGACATGACCCTCATACGGACTATAAACCGGCAAGCTGTAAAATGGCTTTCCCGATCTGATCACCTGGCTTACCTGCGCCGAAGTCATCCCCAGCAACAATAATTTTTGTTTGGCAGCGTCAATCAATCCGGTTTCCTGCGGAGAATTTTTTAGCACGAATAACAAATCCTGCTGGGCAGTTACCATATCTGCACTATAAATATCAAAAATACGCTCGCCACGATGAATATCCTGGAAGGCAGATTTGATATAAAGCTTTTCAATCCTGCCCGGAAAACGGGCGGATATATTGTTGTAGGTCCGGGTATCAAAATCTAAATACCCCGCTGCCGGAATTTCTGTGATCACTTCTTTTTCCTGCGGACTAACCGCACCCACAACAGCAATAACCGACGAGTTGACCGGTTGCAAAACCGTTTGCAGACTTACACCGGCATTTTCAGTTACTTGTTTTAGTTGTTTTTGTTGCTTTTGATGGCAAGCTGTAATTGCCAGCATGGTTACAATGCCGGCCGCCAGTATAATTTTAATACCGCTCATTTTCTTTTTCATAAGCTACCTGTAATTGTAAAAGTTCCTGCAAACGATCCAATGCTTCCATCCTGGTAAGCTGCAAATTTTTAATCCCGTCCAGCACTGATGACAGATCGCCCGTATTTTGCTCATAAGCCAGTAAGGTTGTTTTATAACTGTTTTGCAAAGCAGGAATTATATTTTGCCAGTAATTTTTTAGCTGTCTTTTTTTACTGCTGATGTCCAGCCTTAATGTGGCCAGTTGCCCTTCCGCTTCATTGAGTTTGTCCAGTTTTTCATCTTGTAATTGCGCCACTTCATACCTGATGCCTTTTAAATTGGCCTTGTATTCTTTTGATGCCCACGGTGCAATAGGAATAGTAACCGAGGCCATTAAAATATATTGGTTAGGATAACCGCCGTAACTAAACATGTGACCGGCCTGGATGCCAAAATCCGGGTTGCGTTTGCTGTTTTCAACCCCAGCACTTAATTGCTGTAACCGGATATTACGGTCAATTGCTTTAATGTCACTTCGGGAGGCTGCTAAACCGGCTGTATCCGTCAGGCTTATTTCATAATCTTTTATAACAATATTGGTATCAACAGCAAATGCTGTTTGCTTATCCTGGTTCATCAGGGTATTTAACATAACCCTTTGTTCGCGTACCTGGTTATCAAGTTGCTCCTGCGTATTGTCTAACTGGTACAGATCGGCTTTAGCCTTATAGATATTGCTCAGCTTTTCCTTCCCATAGGTTAGTTTAATATTGGCATCCTTTAACATATATTCCAAAAGTTTGCGTGTATTTTCAACCAGGGCCAGCTTTTTTTGGATGATCACCTCGTCGTAGTAATTCTGCCTTGCCTGTGCCAACAGCTGGTTTTTTAAATAAGCCTGTTCCTGTTCAGTTACCGCCGACATGCCCTGCATATACCTTTCCTTTGCTTTCAGCTTTGCCGGGTTGGTAAACATTTGATCGGCCTGGATCATAAACGAGCCTGTATTAGGATTGAGGGAATAAGGTGTCTGGTATTGCCCGGCACTGATCTTTGGCGCATCAAGGCTTTTTGCACCTTTAGCGTATTCATTTTGTGCGCTTGCCCTGGCAGTATAAGCCAGCAAAGCAGGGTTGGTCCGGCTGATCCTTGCCAAGACGGTATCCAGCGGCAAAACCGGCGACTGTGCTTTAAGTAAATTAACAGCCAGCAGGCCGGCAAAAAACATCAGGTTAAATTTCTTTTTCATGCTCGTTATTGTTTACAGCCATTACTTCCAGTTTGCCATATTTCCTTAACTCATATTCCTTTACCATCAGGAAGATCAGCGGAGTAACCAGCAAAATGTGCGTGGAAGAAGTTAATACCCCGCCGATCATCGGCAGTACTATCGGGCGCATTACATCGCTTCCTGTGCCTGTTGCCCATAACACCGGTACTAATCCAAATAAGGCCACGCTAACCGTCATAAGCTTTGGCCTTAGCCTTTTAATGGCACCATTCATTACATATATCCGCAGGTCTTCCCTGGTAATGGTTTCTTTAGAATTTCCTTTTAATGCGACCAGCTGCTGCATAGCATCATTGAGGTAGATCACCATTACAATTCCTGTTTCTACCGCGATGCCAAAAAGTGCAATAAATCCTACTGCAACCGCAACTGATAAATGCACGCCAAAGAAATAAACCATATAAGCGCCGCCAATAAGGGCAAACGGAATACTGATCAAACTAAAAAATGCTTCGCGGACAGAATGAAAGGCGAAATAGAGGCACGCAAAAATAATGATCAATACAACAGGCAAAATCAGTTTCAAAGTGTGCTCTGCACGTATTAAATTTTCGTATTGTCCGCTCCATTCTATAAAATATCCTTTAGGCAGGGTTTTTACCATGCTGGTTAATTTATCCTGCGCTTCCTGCACAGTACTGCCCAGGTCGCGGTCGCGCACGTTGAATAACACCGTTCCCCTCAATAGTGCATTCTCCGACTGGATCATGGCAGGCCCATCGCTTATTTTAATATCCGCAACGGATGATAGCGGAACCGGGCCATTATCAGGTGTTTGTACCAGCGTCCGTTTGATCTCATCCAGGTTGCTGCGGTAGTCCTGCGCCAGCCGCAGGTTTACACTGAATCTTTGCCTTCCTTCTATGGTAGTAGTTATGTTCATTCCTCCCAAAGCGCTTTCAATCACCTGGTTTACATCATCCACGCTTAATCCTACCCTGCCTATAGCGTCCTTGTTTACCTGTATATCCAGGTATTTCCCACCGGTTATCGGATCAACATACAAGTCTTTCACGCCATTGATACCCTGTAAAGCTTGCTTCATCTGGCTTGATAAGGCATAGATGGTGTCGAGATTTTGCCCGTATACCTTTAAGCCTACATCGGTGCGGATCCCCGTTGAAAGCATATTGATGCGGTTAATAATAGGTTGTGTCCAGCCATTAACCACACCGGGGATTTGCAGCTTTGCATTCAGTTCGTTAATGATGTCTTCCTTTGTGATACCCTTGCGCCATTCATCGGCGGGTTTTAACAGGATGATGGTTTCCACCATGCTGATCGGCGAATTATCGGTTGCAGTATTTGCCCTCCCTGCTTTCCCCAAAACATTCTTTACCTCCGGGATGCTTTTGATGATCCTGTCCTGCACCTGTAAAAGCTGTTTGGCCTGCGCATTGGAGATATCCGGTAAAGTTACCGGCATAAACAGGATGGTTCCCTCATCCAATGGAGGCATAAACTCGCTGCCGAGGCTTAACAACAGAGGTATGCTGATCAGCAATGCAATTATATTAATGGCAAGCGTTGTTTTTCGCCAGGTAGTACACCAGTTTAAAACTGGCCGGTAAATCCGTTCCATAAAACGGTTGATAGGGTTATGGTCATCTGTTCTTAATTTGCCTTTCAGGAAAAAGGAGATCAGCACAGGGGCAAGTGTTACGGCCAGTATCGCATCAATCGCCAGGATAAATGACTTTGTCCAGGCCAGCGGACCGAATAATTTTCCTTCCTGTCCTTCCAGTAAAAATACCGGCAGAAAAGAGGCCACAATGATCAGCGTAGAAAAAAATACGCCGCGGCCCACCTGTTTGCAGGATGCTTCTATAATTTTAATTCTTTCTGCTGTGGTCATGATTTTCTTTTTGTTGGGCAACGGCAAGGTTGCGGTGTGAATTTTCGACCATCACAATCCCGTTATCTACAATAACGCCAATAGCCAAAGCGATACCGGTTAATGACATGATATTGGAAGATATGCCAAAGGCATTCAACAGGATGAAGCTGGATGCTATTGTAATGGGTATCTGTATAATAATGCTCAGCGCGCTCCGCCAGCTAAACAGGAAAAGGATCACAATAATAGAAACGGTTATCATTTCTTCTATTAAGGTATGTTTAACTGATTCAACAGCGTTTTCAATCAGCTCGCTGCGGTCATAAGCGATCTTGAATTTCACACCCGGCGGTAATCCTTTCTGGATATCCGTCATTTTATCTTTTACAGCGTGGATCACCTTATCTGCATTTTCACCATACCGCATCACCACAATGCCCCCCACAGCTTCTCCTTCACCGTTTTGATCAAAGATGCCAAGGCGCAGGTCGCCGCCCATTTGTACTGTTGCGATATCTTTTACTTTTACAGCTACGGTATTGATCGTCCCGATTGAAATATTCTCCACATCCCGGATGTTTTTGATATAGCCCAACCCACGGACGATATACCCGGTGCCGTTCATCTCAAACTTTCTGCCCCCTACATCATTGTTATTGCTTTTAACAGCCTTTAGCACCTGACTTAGCGAAATATTATAATAATTGAGTTTATGAGGGTCGATATTGATCTGGTATTGCTTTTCAAAGCCCCCGAAAGAAGCTACTTCGCTAACCCCCGGAACTGTTTGCAGCCCTAATTTAACATACCAATCCTGTAATGCGCGTTGTTCGCCCAGGTCAATGCCTTTGGCATCCAAAGTATACCAAAGGATATGCCCTACACCGGTACCGTCCGGCCCAAGCGTTGGGGTTACCCCATCCGGCAGTAAACGCTGTGCATAATTCAGTCTTTCCAATACCCGGCTTCGTGCCCAGTAAACATCTGCCTTATCTTCAAAAACGATGTAAACGAAGCTCATACCAAACATGGAGGTTGCCCGGACAGACTTAACTTTAGGAATACCCTGCAGGTTACTTACCAGCGGATAAGTTACCTGGTCTTCCATGATCTGCGGGCTGCGGCCCTGCCATTCGGTAAAAACGATCACCTGGTTCTCAGAAAGATCGGGAATAGCATCAATGGGATTTTCGCGTACCGAATAACTGCCCCACGCAAACATGAAAATAGCAATCAGTAATACAATATACCTGTTTTTTAGTGACAGGGAAATAAGTTGATTGATCATCTTAATGGTTTTGTTAAGCCCGGAGCATTCGCTCCGGGCCTGATTATTACATTTTCATCGTTGTTGGTTTCTTTTTCAGATCACTCTTTTTAACCAGCGTCATGCCACAATTTGGTTTAGGGCATTTACCGGGTTTGTAGCTCACCACATCCGTATGCATCGGGCAAGTGTACACTACTTTAGCCGTTTTGGCTTTTTTCGTGGTGTCACTTACACCTTTAACAGGGTGAATATCAGCCGCAAAAGCGACTATAGCAGAAAACAGGATGGCTACTGCCAACAGCATTACTTTTTTCATGAGTTAAAATAAAATGGTTAAATGGTATAAGGCAAGCCTCATACATGAATTATAATAAGATGATTGATTGCAAGGGATGTATCAGCCAAATACAGAACGCAAGGCTAATGAATACAGATCAGATTCTGTAAGCGCAGTTTAAAGTATAAATAGGTGCACGCTGCAAAGGCGGTGCGTGGCTGTTAAAAGCCGTATATATCCTGGTAAAAGGTTTATCATCCTGTTTTAATGAAACAAAAGGGATGAACACCAGCGAGTATTTTGCTATGGGCGAATAAGAACTGGTAACAAAATGGTTGTCTTTTACTTTGAAAGAGTGTTTGGTGGTTTTACAGCAATTTTCTTTTACAGCCGTTGCTTTACTGTCGGACCCGTGATCTTCACCAATAGAGTAGCTGGTTGACTTTAGTACCCCACAGCAATAAAAGCTGCTTGCCGACACCCCAATTACGGAGAGCAGGTAAAAAGCGGTTAATATTACTATTGTGAGTTTTTTCACGGGGCTAAGGTCGTAAATAATTAAATCAGATTTATGATCAATGTGCTATTATTTCGTAATCTTTATCATTATTTGCGATTGAACACATTCCACAAATAAAATCCTAAAATCAAAGTTCACATCACCGACGCCAAATCGTTATATTAAGTTTCTGTTAACTCGTCCTATCACTCAAAATCAATCTGTATTTTTGGTTATATTTATTTCTTTATGAAATTAAAACTGATCATTTGTATAGCTGCTGCCTGTATCACCGTACAGTCAATGGCCCAAACACCCGGAAAAATTGCTGCCACCGGCCGTGTATTATTACCCAACAGCTGGAAACTGAGCCCGGCCGGCAAAAACACGCTTCCGCTGGGCGACTTGCCGCTGAACATGCAACTCTCTTCATCGGGCAAGCTATTGGCAGTTACCAATAACGGGCAAAGCACGCAATCTGTTCAACTGATCGACCCAAAAAACCAAAAACAACTCGACGAAAAAATAGTTGGTAAATCCTGGTACGGGCTTGCTTTTAGTCATGACGAAAAAACGCTGTATGCATCGGGCGGCAACGATAACTGGATCCTGGCCTTTCCTATAAAAGATAATAAAATAGGAGCAGCCGATACCATTAAACTCGGCCCTGCCCCATGGCCGAAAAATAAGATCTGTCCGACGGGAATCACCGTAAATAAAAATAATAGCCGCTTATATACCGTTACCAAGGAAGACAGCGCACTGTATATCGTTGATCAAAACACGCTGAAAGTTTTAAAAAGGGTTAAGCTGGCAGCAGAAGCATACAGTTGTGTCCTCTCGCCTGATGAAAAAATACTGTATATCTCCATATGGGGTGCTGAAGAAGTAGCCTGCTACAATACCGTAAGCGGAGCAATCAGCAGCATAAAAACAGGAAGCCATCCAAATGAATTACTATTGAATCAAAAAGGCAACATTCTATATGTAGCGAATGCCAATGATAATTCAGTGTCAGTTATCAATACCATCACCCGCAAAACAACTGAAGTGATCTCAACTGCGTTGTATCCTACAAAGCTAACCGGCTCAACCACCAACGGACTGGCATTATCAGCCAATGAAACAACACTATATATAGCAAATGCTGATAACAATTGCCTGGCAGTTTTTGATGTTAGCAAACCGGGCAACAGCCAAAGCCTGGGTTTTATCCCGGTAGGATGGTATCCAACTAATGTAAAAGTACTGGGTAACACCATATTGGTTGCCAACGGAAAAGGCTTTACCTCAATGGCAAATCCGAAAGGGCCGCAGCCTGTACAAAAAACAGATAACAGCGGTTATAAAAAAGGCGCAATAAACAGCAGGGAGCAATATATTGGCGGCCTGTTTAAAGGTACACTGTCCTTTATTAATGTCCCGCAGACTACAAAACTGAAAGCTTATACAAAGCAGGTATATGCCAACACGCCGTTTAATCCCCAGGTAACGGCTTTAGCTGCAGGCGAAGAAGGTAATCCAATCCCCCGCAGGCGCGGCGAAAAATCGCCTATTAAGCATGTGTTTTACATTATTAAAGAAAACCGCACCTACGACCAGATTTTGGGTGATATGCCGCAGGGCGATGGCGATACTTCCTTATGTATTTTCGGTAAAAAGGTTACTCCCAATCACCATGCTATAGCCAATGAGTTTGTTTTGCTGGATAACTTTTATGTAGATGCCGAGGTGAGTGCCGATGGGCATAACTGGAGCACCGCTGCTTACGCAACAGATTTTATCGAAAAAACATGGCCCACGAGTTATGGAGGCCGCGGAGGTAATTATGATTCCGAAGGCACCCGCAGGATCGGAGATCCGCGCGACGGTTATATCTGGGACTATTGTAAAAGGGCCGGTGTAAGTTATCGCACCTATGGCGAATTTGCTGACGATTATAAACCGAACATTAAAGTATTAAAAGGCCATTACTGCCAGCAATCACCAAGTTTTGACCTATCGATTAAAGATATTAAGCGGGAGGAAATATGGGCTCATGACTTTGATTCGCTGTTGGCGATAAATGCAGTGCCGCAATTTAATTCTATCCGCATCTCCAACGATCACACCAGCGGGCAGCGCAAAGGTGCCATATCGCCCATTGCAGCCGTCGCCGATAATGACCAGGGTATTGGCAGGTTCCTGGAGCATCTTTCAAAAAGCGCTATATGGAAAGAGTCGGTAGTATTTATACTGGAGGACGACGCTCAAAATGGCCCGGATCATGTCGATGCACACCGCTCTCCTGTATTTGTTGCCGGGCCTTATGTAAAGCGAAACGCAGTTATACATAACATGTATTCTACATCCGGAGTACTCCGCACCATCGAACTGATATTAGGCCTGCCGCCAATGAGCCAGTACGATGCCGCTGCTGTGCCGCTGTATGGATGTTTTAACAATAAACCTGATCTATCGCCCTACACAGCCAAACCGGCACAGGTTGACCTGGAACAACGTAATGTTGCCGTTAACGGAAGCAGCAAAAAGTCGCAATCCTTTAACCTGGCAAAAGAAGATGCAGTACCTGACCTGGAGCTCAACGAGGTAATATGGAAATATGTAAAGGGTGAGAATGCCATTTTACCGGCCCCAAAACGCAGCGCTTTTGTAATACTGGAAAAGAAGAAAAAAGATGACGACTGATATTTAAAATCCGCTGAAGCGAGTTTGCATTTTGGAAAGCAATTATAGCAAATAAGAGTTAATTGAACTTCTTTCTTAGGAACTCAAAAACAACGTACCCTATAAGCGCTGCTACAATAGCGATTATAAAATTACTTTCTGTAAAAATATCGCTTAGCACCCAAAGTAAACTTTGGTGCGCTCCGTTGCCGGTTTTATCATACTCGCCCATTAACAGGTTTGAATAAAACAAAAAAATTATAAATCCTACTTCTATTAATGCCCTCAGCACATTTTTACCTGATTTTTTTTGTTTATCCATTGCATTAAGGCTTTCCCAAATTACGTCATTTTCCTCATAACTCAAGCAAATTATTACTAAACCCACATAGCCTTATTTTTTAAAATAAAAATTCCATCAGGCAGTATCCCCGCAGCGCTTTCACAGTAATATTAAAACAAATTCCTATTTTAGACGGTTTAAAACCAATACATATTACCTATGGCCGTATTAGAAAATGACTTCCTGAAAGTGGAAGTAAGCACCAAAGGAGCACAGCTTACTTCCGTTTATGATAAGGCAAACAACATTGAACACCTTTGGCAGGCTGACGCTAACATATGGCCATGGCACGCACCAAACTTATTTCCTGTAGTTGGCGGCCTCATCAATGATGAACTGCTGGTTGATGGAAATACTTACCACATGACCCGCCATGGTTTTGCGCGGCAGTCGGAATTTATTTTATTGGAAAGCGATGATGCGCACGCCTGTTATTCACTTCCTAATTGTGAAAAAACATTACAGATCTACCCTTATAAATTTGATTTCCAGGTATTGTACACACTGATCGAAAACGCGCTCAGGATCACCTATAAATTGATCAATCATGATAAAAAGACAATTTATTTTTCTGTAGGGGCTCATCCGGCCTTTAATGTCCCATTTTACCCCGGTGAAAAATACGAAGACTACTACCTGGAGTTTGAGCTTGAAGAAAAATTAACCACGCATCTTTTATCTTCCGAAGGCTTTTTTACAGGTGAAACACATCCTGTTGAAGCACCTAAAAATAAATTATACCTAACCAGGGACCTGTTTAAAAATGATGCGCTGGTATTTAAAGATCTGCGCTCGAGAGAAGTATGTATAAAAAGCGATAAACATGATAAATCGATCTCGGTTGAATTTCCGCATTTTAATTATTTAGGGATCTGGGCAAAAGGCGGTGGCAACTTTGTGTGCATTGAGCCATGGCTGGGCTGCGCCGATAGCGTTGGCAAGCATGTTGATATCAGTGAAAAAGAGGATATTCAAAAATTAAAACCCGGTCACGTTTTTGAAGCAGCTTTTTTTATAAGCATATAATTTAAGTTATATGATTTAACTTTTCTTTATACAAAAACCCTTAAAAAAGCTTTAAATCATTTTTTCTTTAATATTCAGACAAAATCTTTGGTTTCCATATAGGCAATATACTAATACTTATTGTTAAATATTTAATAAATCTTCTGCCGTTATAGTGTATTAGTTAATATTCAGCCTATTATAAAGCAATCGGCATTTTTTCCAACCGTTTAAGTATCATTTAAAATTATTTTGGTTGCATCTTTAATTTATTTTTTTTCGTATTAAGGCCAAATTATATTATTTATACATGCTTTATAAGGAAAATCAAGAAGTATTCGGAAATATTTTAACTAATTACGAACGAAGTAATGAAACTGAAGCTACCGATAAAATTGTGCAGCTTATTCCTTCCCGTTTAACTATAAAAACTACTGATAAAGCTGAAAAAGCCAAAAAATATATATTAAAAAAAGGGGACACCACCCGGAAATCATTAAGCGCTACAAAAATTCGCAAAGACAACCTGTTATCAAAACAGGACAAAGCTTTTATAAATATTGCAGGACTAGCTGTTAAAAAGTTTGACACTTTAAAAAACAGTTCAGACAGGTTACAATTAGCTGCTAACAAAGGAGGGGTAGGAATTTGGGAATTTGACCCCACAACCGGCGATTTTGTTTGGGATGATACCATGTATAAATTATATGGATTCACAACGCAATTTACTAATGCCTACTTCAAAATGTGGATCAATGCCATTCATCCTGAAGACAGGGAAAGGATGAAAATGGAAGGTGAAAGAGCATTTAGCGGCGAGCAGGAGTTTGACAGCCAGTACCGGGTAGTTTGGCCCGATCAATCAATTCATTACATAAGAGCTATTGGTTTTGTTCAGCGTGATGCATATGGCAAGGCGTTGCGTATGGTTGGCACAAATTGGGATACAACAGAAATAGCTTTAACTGCGCAAAAATTAGAGAAGGCAAACAATGATTTAAATACCTTTTTTAATGCAATTGACGATGTTTTCTTTTCTGTTGACATGGAGAATAACAAAGTATTGCAAATTTCAAATGCCTGCGAAAAACTTTTTGGTTATAAAGCTGCCGATTTTTTAAATGATTATTTTCTGTATCCAAACTTAATTCATCCCGAAGACGGAAACATACCTGACGATGAGTTGAGTTTATTAAAAAAAGGTAAAATAGTCAGCAATCAATACCGGATAATCCGTAAAGATAAAACGGCATGCTGGGTTGAAAATAAAATGATCCCCACTTTAAATGATACCGGTAAATTGATTAGAGTAGATGGAATAATAAGAGATATAACGCTAAAGAAAAACAACGAAACGAAGCTTAAATTAAGTGAAGAGCGCTTTCGCCGAATAGTTGAAACCGCACAGGAAGGCATATGGACCATTGACGAAAACAACTGTACCGATTTTGTAAACAATAAAATTACAGATATACTTGAATATGCCTCCGAAGAAATTATCGGGAAAGATTTCTTCCGGTTTATAAATAAAAAAGACAGACAAAGCGCCGTGGATTGCATCAAAAGGATCAGAAACGGCTCGATGGAAAACCTTGAAATAAGACATCAGACGAAAAGCGGCAAAAGCGTTTGGCTCAGTATTTCTGCCAACCCGATTTTAGACGAAAATGGAGGATATAAGGGCGCACTTGCAATGGTAACCGATGTTACCCACCGCAAAATGAATGAAGAAGCGCTTAAAAAATCAGAAGCCAGCTTGCGCACTATCGTTAACAAAACCGACGTTGCGTATATTTTGATTGATGACAGCCTAAAAACAATATCCTTTAACAAAATAGCGGAAGAACTTTCAATTTCTCTTGATAACCAGCTATTGGAAATTGGCAAATCAATAAAAAAATATTTTAAAACTGAAAGATGGCCTTTTATTTTAGATGTAATAGAAAAAGTAAAAGGCGGAGAAACAGTGAAATATGAAGAATATTACAAATGCTTTGATGGCTCCGTTAAATGGCATGAAAAACGTTGGGACGGGGTTACAAACAATGACAATCAAAATTGCGGATTAGTTTTTTCGATCAGAGATATTACATCGGTAAAGTTAGCATCCCTGGAACGGGAGAAAATGCTTTCTGATATTATTACCCGAAATAAAGACCTGGAACAGTTTACTTATATAGTTTCTCATAATTTACGCGCCCCGGTTGCAAACATCCTCGGCCTTACTAATGTACTTACAGATCATGAGCTTGAACCGGATGAAATAACAGAAGTTATCAAAAAAGTCTCAGCCTCGGCCAGTAGTATTGATACAGTTATCAGCGATCTTAACCAAATAATACAAGCCCGGAGATTTGTAAATGAAAGAAAGGAAATCATCTTTTTTAATGGGCTTGTTGATTCAATAAAACATAGTATCAGTGACATTATCGCCCTTGAAGATGTACAGATAAAATGCCTTTTTGATGAGGCCGACTCCATGTTTTCCATCAGAAATTACATGCATAGCATTTTTTATAATTTATTGTCAAATAGCATAAAGTACCGTAAAAAAGGAATAGCCCCTGTTATTAATATTGAGAGCCATAAACATGATGATAAATTAGAACTGCGGTTTAAAGACAACGGCAAAGGCATGGATCTTGATAATACCAAACAAATTTTCGGATTGTATAAACGATTTGATACCACTGTTGAAGGCAAAGGAATGGGGCTTTTTATGGTAAAGACCCAGGTTGAGGCTTTGGGAGGTACCATTGAAATAATAAGTAAAGCAGGTGAAGGAGCTGAATTTATTATTCAATTACCATATTAATCCTTAATTACCTCATTTAAAACCGGATGATCCAGTGTACTTATGGAAGTGTGCCCGCTTTTAAGCTCGTCAAAAACAATAATATCGTTAAGCCCTTTTTTAAGCCAGCATGCCGGAATATACAGTGTTTGCTGCGGGCCAATTTGCCAGTATTTACCCAAGTTATAACCGTTTAAAAAAACAAACCCTTTACCAAAACCGTGCATATCCAAATAGGTGTCGCCGGTTTCTGTTAAGGTAAATGTGCCTTTGTATAATGCAGGCTGCAGGTTGTAACTGTTTTTATTGACGCTATAGCTAAATCCGGCCGCTGTAATAAAAGGAAATTTATACATATTCCAGCCGGTTAATTCCACCTTATTTAATGTTACCTTCTCGGTTATGCCCTGCCGGTTATCTGTTAAATAAGGCCCATAATTAATTCGGCCATTATTCTCTACTAAAATGTCCAGTATGGCGTTGGGAGCAGTGCTGTTGATCTCCGCAGAATCTTGCTTCAACCTTCTGTCTAATATGCTCACCCGCTTTCCATTTAAGTAAATGATCGCATAATCACGCATTTCATTAATTTTCAACAGGCCCGTCACTGCATTTTTTAAGGTAGTACGATACAACACAAAACCATAGCCCTGGTTAAGGTCCTCAAAACATAATGGATGGATAGAAATTACCGGCTTACCTAAATTGCCAAATAATTGCGCACGTTCAACCAGGTCGATATTTTTGATAGTGATCGTTTTATTTTTATCCGGAACAGGAGGCAGCTTTTCCCGGGCAGTCAAATGTTTTTCAATCACCTCACGGAATTTGTAAAACTTGGCCGTAGGATTACCCCCTTCATCAAGAGGCGCATCATAATCATAACTGGAGGTTTGCGGTGAATAGGGATCGCGCTTGTTCATATTGGCGCCATTCATAAAATCGCGGGTAGTTCCGCCATGAAACATATACAGGTTAATGGAGATCCCTGCTGATAAAACCTGGTCCAGCTTCTTAGCATCTGTATCAGCGTTGCTTCCCGAATGCGGGCTGCCCCAGCTATCAAACCAACCCGGATACCATTCAGCTATATAATAAGGTCCTTTACCATCGTGGTATTTATTTATCAGCTTTTTTACCGCCGACGGATCATCCAATCCGTTAACTGCTGGTAAATAGCCGGGCAGATAGCCCCGCGGTAATTGTGCGGGCCCATCGCAGGTAAATAGCAGTCCGCTAAATCCACCTTCGCGGAATATCTTACGATTAATATCCAGGTATTCCTTATCATCGCTGTAAGAGCCATATTCATTCTCAATTTGAACCATTAAAATATTGCCGCCATTAGTCACCAGCAACGGCGAAAGCTGTTTACCCAACTGCATAATGTAATCATGGTAGGCTTTTAAAAACTTGGGGTCTTTACTGCGCACCTTTAAAGTTTTGTCCTTTAACAACCACCAGGGGTAGCCGCCAAATTCCCACTCCGCACAAGCGTAAGGGCTGGGCCTCAAAACCACCCACAAGCCTTCCTCTTTAGCAATCCGTACAAATTGTGCTATATCATTATTGCCTTTAAAATCATATTTACCCTGTTTCGGTTCTTCCGCGTTCCAAAAAACATAAGTGCCGATAGTATTTAAGCCCATAGCCTTAGCCATCCGCAGACGGGCGCGCCAGTAGTCGACCGGAATCCTGGTGCAATGCATTTCGCCCGAAATTAGCTGCAATGGTTTTCCATCGAGTAAAAATGTTGAATCGCCAAGCGTAAACGAATGAGTTGCTTTTTGCGCACTGCTAAAATTTGCCAGAACGGTTAAAAAGGCAGCAACGATAGTTAGCTTTTTCATGAGAGACACTATTTGTGAAATGCAGGCAAATTACTCATTTCAAACAAATATTACCGGCATAAGCGAATGTCAGCAGGCATAAACGTTTTTACCCTGGATTTTCTTTAAATAAAAATAAATTCTATCTTGCATCAGGAAATGGTGCCTTCCTTTTAAAAACCGCATTTGCTGATGGCGCCTGCAACATTCTTTAACAGGCAATAAAGCCGGTTGATTTATTATTTGCAGGTGAAAAATTCAAACCGTTCAATTTATAAAACGATACCGTTGCAAGGACACTCAATCCTGTGTTTAACGGCTTTATCATTAAAAAATTTATATTTATTTTTAAAGAATCTGATAATCGCTGTTTTGATTTATTTTGCTTGCCTTTCTGTTAATCCAATAGTGTAAATCACAATGACCAAAAACACTTCTATCCCTTTTAAGGAACACCTAGCTATACTAAAGCAACTGATAAGGTGGACAATTTTTATATTCCCCGTTGCCGCGGTTATTGGAAGTGTAGTTGCTTTTTTTCTATGGTTGCTAAACACAGCAATTCATTTCAGGTTTGATCATGCATGGCTGTTATTTTTGCTTCCATTAGCCGGTTTATTGATCCATTTTATTTATCAATGGGCAGGCAGGTCGGCAGAAAAAGGCAATAACCTGATCATGGAAGAAATTCATGAAGAGGGAGGGGGCATACCTAAAAGGATGGCGCCTATCATTTTACTTACTACCATAATCACACACTTATTTGGCGGCTCCGCAGGGCGCGAAGGTACAGCAGTTCAAATTGGCGGAAGTATTGCTGCAATGTTTGGCAAATGGTTTAAACTTACCGGTCCGGATTTAAGCATCATTCTCATAGCGGGAATAGCCGCAGGTTTTGGCGCTGT
Organism: Mucilaginibacter sp.; assembly: GCA_028287865.1. Classification (GTDB taxonomy): domain Bacteria; phylum Bacteroidota; class Bacteroidia; order Sphingobacteriales; family Sphingobacteriaceae; genus Mucilaginibacter. The sequence goes on from JAQBOU010000087.1 coordinate 36,075, forward strand.
ATTTGGCACGCCTGTAACCGGCGCCATTTTTGCAATGGAGGTGTTAACAATTGGCAAAATTCAATATAACGCATTAATACCAGCTTTAATAGCGGCGGTAGTTGGCGATGTTACAGTTGGGGCATGGCATATAACCCATGTACATTATCATATTGATGCTATCCCACACTCGTCCGACTTTTTAACGGGATTTTTTCATTTTGATGCGCTATTGCTGGGCAAAGTTATTATCGCCTCGGCTGTGTTTGGCCTTTCCAGTTTTCTTTTTGCAGGAATGGTTCATGAAATTAAAGGTGCTTGCCTTAAGCTTTTCAAATTTAAATGGATGATACCGGTTTTTGGTGGGTTGATAATTATCGGCCTTACCCTATTTATTGGCAAGCCAGATTACCTGAGCCTGGGGGTAGATGCTGAATATCCCGGGGCCATTACTATTCCTTCCGCTTTTCATGTCGGCGGATCGGATACCTGGAGCTGGCTATGGAAAACTATCTATACAACCCTTACTATCGGAACCGGATTTAAGGGCGGTGAGGTTACTCCTTTATTTTATATAGGCGCCACACTGGGTAATACTTTGTCAGGCCTTTTAAATGCTCCCGTTAGTCTTTTCGCTGCCCTGGGTTTTATAGCTGTTTTTGCCGGCGCCACTAATACCCCTTTAGCCTGTACCTTTATGGGTATAGAGCTATTTGGAGGGGAATATGCTTTACTATTTGCGGTAGCCTGTTTTACAGCCTATGTTTTTAGCGGGCACTCCGGGGTTTACAGCTCGCAGCTTATTACCATACCGAAAATTTCAGATAAATATTACTCCGCGGAAACTTCATTAACTGAAGCATCAAAACGGCGGGGATATCTCTACCAGAAATTCAAAAAATACCGCTTGCCTTCAAGGAAACTAAAAGACTAAGAGATATCATTTCTTAAATGAGATAACTTCCTATTACTAAAATAATCCAAGCTGACCTTTATCATCAATTTCTATATCATCAGGATTGGTAATTTCAAAGTCTACTTTTTTTGCCAGGGATTCCACCGATTTTTCCGGTGATTCCACTGATTGTGCAGGTGCGTCTTCTGGTTTCTCCGTCGGTTTAACAGCCTGTACTGACTTAACAACAACAATTT